>JAAYQA010000096.1 GCA_012519495.1 Tissierellia bacterium
CTTTTGTCCGACGGCGGCGTTCACAGTCATATCGACCATGTCTTTGCCATTTTGGATCTGTGCAAAAAGCGGGACTTCCACAATGTAGCCATGCATGTGTTTTTGGACGGACGGGATGTTTCGCCGACATCGGGCGTGCATTTTGTGCGGCAATTGCAGGAAAAGCTGCAGGAAACCGGCGTCGGTAAAATTGCGACGATCATGGGGCGTTACTATGCCATGGACCGTGACAAGCGTTGGGAACGCGTACAATTAGCCTACAATGCAATTGTGTACGGCGAAGGCGCCCACGCCCAGGGACCGGTGCAAGCGGTGGAAGAAAGCTATGCACGTGAGGTGACCGACGAATTTGTCGTGCCGGTGGTACTGGAAGAAGACGGAAAACCCGTCGCTACGCTGAAAGACAATGACAGCCTCCTGTTTTTCAACTTCCGTCCCGACCGGGGCAGGGAGCTGACCCGCGCCATCATAGAAGACGACTTTGACGGCTTTGACCGGCCGGAGCGTATCTATCCCTACTATGTCACCATGACCGAATACGACAAGACCTTCCAACGCGTTCGCATTGCCTATGCGCCGGAAACCTTTGAAGACACCCTGGGTGAGATTGTAGCGGAACACGGACTGACCCAGTTGCGGATTGCGGAAACGGAAAAATACCCGCATGTCACCTTTTTCTTTAATGGCGGAAGGGAGATCGAATTTACAGGTGAAGACCGTATTCTCGTGAATTCGCCGAAAGTGGCCACCTATGACCTGATGCCGGAAATGAGCGCCATTGCGGTGAAAGACCGGGTGGTAGAGGCCATACAAAGCGGCAAATACGATCTGATCGTACTGAATTTTGCGAATTCCGACATGGTCGGGCACACCGGTGTGATTCCTGCAGCGGTGCAGGCCGTGGAAACCGTAGACCGCTGCGTGGGCGAGGTAGTGCACGCTATGCGGGAAGCGGACGGGGAGATTCTCATTACCGCCGATCACGGCAATTCGGAACAGATGCTGGAACCGGACGGCAGTGTATTTACCGCCCATACAACCAATCCCGTACCCTTGATCCTCGTAAGCCGGCGCCCGTTTAGCTTACAGCCCGGTGGCGCCCTGTGTGATTTGTCGCCTACGATACTGGATCTGATGGATATAAAACAACCGGCAGCTATGACCGGCCGGTCTTTACTTGAAAGGAGCGATGCATAATGAGCGCAATTATTGATGTATATGGCAGAGAAGTACTGGATTCCCGCGGGAATCCGACCGTAGAAGTTGAAGTAGTAACCGAAGAAGGCGGCTTTGGCCGCGCGATGGTACCCTCGGGTGCCTCCACCGGCAGCTTTGAAGCCGTCGAACTCCGCGATGGCGACGAAAGCCGCTATCTGGGTAAAGGCGTTGAAAACGCCGTGGAACATGTGAATACCGAACTGGCCGAACTGCTTGAAGGCTACGATGTATTCGACCAGATCGGGATCGATCAGGCGATGATCGAAGCCGACGGCACAAAAAATAAGGGCAAATTCGGCGCCAATGCGATCCTGGGCGTTTCCATGGCGGTGGCGCGCGCGGCAGCCGATGAACTCGGCCAGGACCTGTATCAGTATCTGGGCGGTGTCAATGCGCGTACGATTCCGGTTCCCATGTGCAATATTCTTAACGGCGGCGAACACGCCGACAACAATGTGGATATTCAGGAATTTATGGTCATGCCTGTCGGTGCGGAAAACTTCCGCGAAGGAATCCGCATGGCAGCGGAGATCTTCCACAATCTGCGCAAAGTCCTGAAAGGCCGTGGCCTGAGCACTTCTGTGGGGGATGAAGGCGGCTTTGCACCGAATCTTTCTTCCAATGAGGAAGCGCTGCAGACGATAGCGGAAGCGATCGAGAAAGCGGGCTTTACCTTAGGGGAAGATGTTGTCATCGCATTGGATGTAGCGGCCACGGAACTGTACAAAGACGGCAAGTACGAACTGGCCGGCGAAGGCAAGAGCTTCACGGTAGACGAACTGATCGACTACTACGAAATGCTGGTGGAAAAATACCACATTATTTCCATTGAAGACGGACTTGACGAAGAAGACTGGGAAGGCTGGAAGAAGCTGACCGACCGTCTGGGACAAAAGATCCAGCTCGTAGGGGACGACCTGTTTGTTACCAATACCGAACGCCTCCAAAGAGGGATCGACGAGAAGATTTCCAATTCCATTCTGATCAAGCTGAATCAGATCGGAACCGTAACCGAAACACTGAACGCGATTGCCCTGGCGCGGGAAAACCACATGACAGCGGTTATCTCGCACCGAAGCGGTGAAACAGAAGACACCTTTATTGCGGATCTGGCCGTGGCGACCAATGCCGGACAGATCAAAACCGGGGCGCCTTCCCGTACCGACCGCGTTGCCAAGTACAATCAGCTGATTCGTCTGGAAGATGAACTGGGCGACAATGCGCAGTATCGCGGCAAAGACACTTTCTACAATCTGAAATAACAAAAGACTCTCTACAGAACCGCATCCTTTCCGGATGCGGTTTTATTTTGCTTGATGCAGTGACGTCGTGGACGCAAACAAATCTTCCGTTGATCGGGCATGACATGACAGTAACTTATATATCGTTTTCCTGTTTACATGTAAATTTGATCAAAGAGCATAGCTTGTGTCTATTAGTCGAAGTGATTTTTCCGGATTGCATGTTTCGATGTTCCGTTTACACAAAATTATATCGGAAGTATAAAAATGTTTAAGATTTAATAATCACAATAATAAAAAAAGTATTAACGAACGAGAATAAATTAATAAATGCTTATAAATGGAGATATATAGTCAATAAAAACGGAATAAGATTAAATTTATTTGATTTCAGATTATAAATATGGTATAAATATAAGTGAGAAGACACTAACGGACATAGGGTTCGGTTCAGGGTCTTGAACGACGAAAAGGAGAGATGGAATTATGGCTAAAATGAGAGGTTATGCCATGCTGGGAATCGGCAAGGTAGGTTGGATCGAAAAAGACATTCCTGACTGTGGTCCGATGGATGCCATATGTAAACCACTGGCCATTGCCCCATGTACATCGGATGTACACACGGTATGGGAAGGTGCACTGGGTGATAGAGACGATATGCTGCTTGGTCATGAAGCCAGTGCAGAAGTAGTAGAAGTCGGGAAGTTGGTAAAGGATTTCAAACCGGGTGACAAAGTAATTGTTCCCGCAATCACACCGGATTGGAATTCGTTGGAAGCCCAAGCGGGCTATGCAACGCATTCCCATGGTATGCTGGGCGGCTGGAAGTTCTCCAATTTTAAAGACGGTGTTTTTGCCGAATATTTCCATGTGAATGATGCCGATGGAAATCTGGCTCATTTGCCGGAAGAAATCAGTGTGGAAGATGCGACGATGTTGTCCGATATGGTTCCCACGGGATTTCATGGCTGTGAATTGGCGGATATACAATTTGGAGATAAAGTACTTGTTGTCGGTATTGGACCAGTCGGCCTGATGGCGGTAGCGGGTGCAGCGCTGAAGGGAGCTGCCAGGATATATGCGGTGGGCACCCGCCCCAAGTGTATCGAGGTTGCCAAAGCCTACGGAGCCGATGAATTCATCAGCTATAAAGATGGATCGATCGCCGAACAGATTCTGGACAAAACAAAAGGTATCGGCGTAGACCGGGTCGTGATAGCTGGAGGCAATGTAGATACGATGATCGATGCGGTAAAAGCGGTGAAACCGGGTGGAAAGATCGGCAATGTAAACTATTACGGTAAAGGCGATTATATCCGAGTACCCCGGATTGAATGGGGTTCGGGTATGGCCCATAAACAAATCGTGGGCGGTCTGATGCCGGGTGGACGGCTGCGTATGGAAAAACTTGGCGCGTTGGTGGCCGCCGGCAAGGTGGATGTATCCAAAATGCTGACCCATCACTATGAAGGATGGGATGCGGTAGAAGAAGCGTTGAATTTAATGAGAGAAAAGCCGGACGATCTGATTAAGCCCGTGGTTGTTTTATAAGTAGAAAGGACATATAGTGATAGGCAGATCGGGCGAAAGTTTTGCCCGATCTTATCTTTTATTCATAGTGTTAATAAGTTTAGAGAGAAACGGTTTAATCAAAAATCTTTGCTAAAGCGAGACTATATTTTGTAAAATGATTGTCGGTAAACCTTGGCAATAAATGTATTGAATAAAACAATTCTGTAGAATAATCTCTTTTCTAATTGACTGGGAAGAAATCAATGCTATATTAAAAATATCCATAATTCTATTAAGGGGGAAACCAATGAAAAAGAGATGAACTTTATTACTTCTGGCAATCGTTGTCATGGCTATGCTCATAACGGCATGCCAACCGGCCGATTCCGGAACAACCGACGCACCTGCTGCCGATGCAGACGCAACCGAAGCAACTGAAGCGGCGGATGATGCGGATGCAACAGATGATACTGATGCAGTACAGTGACACCTACACATCCACCGTTCGTTCGGCACTGGAAAAATACGCCGGCGAAATGAATCTGGATCTGAACCTTCAGGACGCACAGAACAACCAAGGTATGCAGAATGACCAAATTCCGAATGTTATTTCCCGCGGAGTGGATGTCATCCTCATGAACATTGTAGACACCGGCGCTGCAGCTAACGTTATTGACCAGGCGAAAGCGGCAGATCTGCCCATCATTTTCTTTAACCGTGAACCCGAAGACATCGGCGTATACGCGACGTATGACCAGTCCCGCTTTGTCGGAACGAAGAAAGAAGACGCCGGCATTATCCAGGGTGATATGATTGCTGAACTCTGGAACACCGATGTTGCAAAATATGACCGCAACGGCAATGGCAAACTGGATTATGTCATGCTGCACGGTGGTCTGGACAATGCGGAAGCGATTGCTCGTACCGAGTATTCCGTAAAAACCATTGAAGAAGCCGGTATTGAAGTAAACGAAATCGGCATGCAGATTGCCAACTGGGATTCAGAAAAAGCGAAAAATGCGATGGATGCATGGCTGGCAAAGAATCAACTATAAAGACGACAATGACTGGGGCAACTACGCCCTCGGTATGGCAAAGATTCTGTCCGACCACGGGTATCGGATCGGCGGACTGGATGCCGCAATCTACGGAAATATCCCCAACGGCGCCGGTCTTTCTTCGTCTGCTTCGCTGGAGCTTCTGATCGGGGAAATGTTCAATCAGATTTACAATGACGGAAAAATTCCCCGTTTGGAACTGGTGCGTTTCGGACAGCTTTGCGAAAACGAATTTATCGGGGTACGCTCCGGGATAATGGATCAGTTTGCAATCGGTATGGGAAAAAAAGACCACGCCATACATTTAAACACAGACACACTGGAATACCGCTATGTACGCGGGGTGCTGCCCGGGCATGTGTTTGTGATTATGAACACGGCCAAACGGCGCGAACTGAAAGACTCCAAATACAATGTGCGCCGCGAGGAATGCGAGCGCGCGCTGGCGCAACTGCAGGAAAAACAGGCCATTCGCACCTTATCGGAGATCAAACCGCAGGAGTTGGATACCCTTATGCCGTCTGTTTCGGATCCGGTTTTGCAAAAAAGGGTGCGGCATGTGGTGACGGAGAATGTACGCGTCCAGGAAATGATGCAGGCGATGGAAACAGGCGATACAGAAAAAATGGGTCGTATATTGAATGAAGGGCAT
Organism: Tissierellia bacterium; assembly: GCA_012519495.1. Lineage (GTDB taxonomy): Bacteria > Bacillota > Clostridia > Tissierellales > Peptoniphilaceae > JAAYQA01. The sequence goes on from JAAYQA010000096.1 coordinate 5,682, forward strand.
GCATCTTTGCGAGACGATTATGAAGTGACCGGACCCGAA
>JAAYQA010000097.1 GCA_012519495.1 Tissierellia bacterium
AGGAATCCGGGGAATACTCCGCCGGGCCCGTCCACTTTGACGCGGGGCTCCACAACATCTTTTACGGGAGTGATGCGTGTACTTTCACCGGGTTTTGCGATATCGATATCGCAGCTTACCAGATGGTCGTCTTCCAGAACCAAGTCAATCAGTTCCTGCTTGTTAACGGTTAAAGTACCACCGTCAAGTTTCAACTCGTCGCCAAAGACAATATCTTTAACTTCGATGTTTCCAAGTTCTAGACGCACATACTCACCTCCTAAAAAAATCTATATAAACCCACTACGGCTTATATCATTGGAAACGGTGGAGAAGATCCTGTACGGCCTGTGCCGTGGCTTCTTCACCGGATAACATTTCCTGCCTTTCACCGTCTACAAACAACAGGATGGCAGGTACGCGGCTGACCTTCTGGGAAATGGCCAGACGCCGGGATTTGGATAAGTCCACCTTGCCGAATACCACAGCGGGGTGATCCTTTTCCATTGCCTCTATATGAGGCAGCAATGCTTTGCAGGGTTCGCAGCTCGGGCTCCAAAAGTCCACGAGCACCGTTCCTTTTTTATCTAAAACTTCCTCGCGGAAGTTGTCGGCGTGTAATTCGATCATAGGGCCTCCTTACAGTGATTCGATATATTTTTCTGCGGTGATGGCCGCAATGGCACCGTCCGCCGTGGCCGTAACAACCTGGCGCAGAGTTTTGCTGCGAATGTCGCCGGCAGCAAACACACCCGGTACGGACGTGCGCATTTCCTCATCTGTAATGATATACCCGTTATGCATGTCTACTAATCCGTTGAGATTATCCGTGGCCGGATTGTACCCGATCAAAACGAACACACCGAAGGTGCCGTCTTCTTCTGCCGCTTGCACTTCTGTTTGCTCACCGGTTTTGACATTTTCAAATACAATGGACTGTACGAGTCCGGTTCCTTTTATTTCTTTCACCACGGTGTCCCACAAGAAGTCGATCTTTTCGTTGGCAAAGACCTTTTCTTGAATCGACTTGGCCGCGCGCAATTCGTCGCGACGATGCACAATGGTGACTTTCTTTGCTATCTTGGTCAGAAAGATGGCTTCTTCCGCTGCCGTATCGCCCCCGCCGATCACATAGATCGGCAAGTCGGAAAAGAAGGCGCCGTCACAGGTGGCGCAATAGGATACGCCCCGTCCGGTAAAAGCCTCTTCTCCCGGGCACCCCACCTTTTTCGGTGTGGCCCCGGCGGCAATGATCAGCGCTTTGGCCTTATATTCCTGTTGCCCAGAGCGCAGTACTTTTTCTTCGCCTTCCAATGCATAGCTGTGGATGTCGTCGGTCACAAATTCCGCGCCGAAGCTCTCCGCCTGTTCGCGCATGCGTTCCACCAAAGTCGGGCCGGTTGCATTTTTTTCTGCGCCGGGATAGTTTTCTACCTCGTTTGTGGTAACGATTTGTCCGCCAATGGCACTCTTTTCGATGATCAGCGTTTTCAGCCGGGCACGGGCTGCATACAGCCCTGCCGTTAAACCGGCCGGTCCGCCACCCACAATAATTACATCGTATGTCATAACAGAAGGAAACCCCTTTCTTCTCATGAGAATTGTATCACATATCCTTGTTCCATTCCAATTTTGTCATGTGATCACTGTATGATATACCCACAATAAAAAAGAAACAGAAAAAAAGGTGTCCTTTTTCTCTGTTTTGAGACCTGAGAGTTTTTCCGCCAAAAAGGCTTGCCCCGTGGGTGAAAGTTCGCTTTTCAGAGTTCTGTCCGCTTGCAGTTCGGGTACCTGAGATATTCATGGCGCTTTGACAAGGCGCCACTTAGTCCTTCGGTGAAATTACGCTCTCCCACAAGCATCTATCAGCTTATTCAATTGGCTTATATATAGTATAGCCCATCGTCAAAAACTTGTAAAGGTGAATATGTGTTTCTATTATCAATTTTTCTTATAACGTTTTTTTTATGAACATTCTGTTTATCCATAACCGTTTACAATGCCTGCTCTTCGCGATCCAGAAGGATCCGCCCGGCCAGATTGATGCGCTCCAGCAGCCGAAACACCGCCAGCAGGTCTTCTGCGCTCTTTTCGTCCAGCCGACCGTCTTTGGCCGCCATCAGCACATTGCGCTGAAACACGGGGCGTTCACGGCCCAGTTCTTCCTGATTCCAGCAGGCCTGTGCCACCTCTTCCGCGTCTCTTTTGCCGAGCTGTGCACAAAGATACACCATGTCCAGAGTTTTCTTGAACTGCGAACGCAGAGCCATCCGCGAGATTTCGTCAATCTTTCTTTGATGCATAATCCGGTCCGAGGCCAATAGAAAAACCTCATGCACCAGTTCATGCAATATGCCCATGTCTTCCATAAAACCGATCAGACGCAAAAGCTCGCTGTCGGGTTCTTTTGAGCCACTTCCTTTGGTTTCGTGATAGAAGCGCTTGCGCAACTGTGCGCCGGTTTGACGAATGCTCTCCGATATTTGCGCAGCGCGTTCCAGCTGATGCACATCCATCGTCTGAAACAAATGAAACACCTGCTTGGTATACGCCCAGATATTGCGGTACAGCGCCTGCAGATCCGCATGCAAAAGCAAAAGCGGGGTTTCTTCCGCAAGGCTTTCGGTCAGGCCGTGTTCGGTTCGCCGTTCCATAGGTGAAGGCACCAAAAAGCGCACCAGGCGCAAAAACGGACCGGTCAACGGAATGAATAAAAAGGAAGTCAGCAGATTAAACACCAAATGCGCCCGCATCAGTATCCAATCGGTCGGATACGGTAAAGAAACCAACATGCGCCTGTGCATCATATAGGCAAATACCGGCCAGAGCAGCAATACACCGAATACATTGATCAATACATGCAGCACACCGGTCCTTTTTGCGTCGATATCGCCGCCGATAGTGGAGATCATAGCAGTGGAGGTTGTTCCGATATTGGCACCGAGCATGAAATACATAGCGGCGGGCAGGGCAATGGCACCCTCGCGCAGAAAGTCGGTCAATACGCGCAAACTGATTCCGCTGCTTTGCAAAAGCGTTGTGAGGGTAACCCCGTTAAAGAAGGCGGACACACCGGGCCGCATGGTACGCATGGTTTCTGTGAACCAAACATAGTTCGGCAAAGCACCCAAGCCGATCACGACCTGGTCCAGTCCGGTAAACACGAGTGCCGTTCCGATAATGGACAAGGCCACGTTTTTCTGATCGGTCCGCGTGGAGAGCATCCAAAGGAAAAACGCAAAAAGCCCCGCGACAATAAAGCCGCCTTCCACCACATTGCGAAGAAAGGGGATTTGTACCGCCGTGCCGATATTGGCACCCAAAAGCAGCATAAACGCCTGCGGCAGCGCGATCATATTCCCTGCTACCAGCCCGATGATCAACACCGTGATCACCGACGATGACTGCACAATAAACGCCGCAAACGCCGCACAAAGAAAACTGAGCCACGGCCGTTTGGACAAACTTGTGATCCAGCGTTTCAAAACAGTGTGGTCCAGCTTCTGCAAGCTTTTTGCCATTAAATTCATGCCGAACAAAAAAGCGAATACGCCTGCGGCTACCTGCATATCTGACTCCTACTCTAAATCCGTAAACCCGTTTTGCCGCAAGCCTTCATATAATACGACGGCCACGGAATTGGACAGGTTTAACGAACGTGCATATTTTGTATCCATCGGAATGCGGATCGTTCGGTTTTCGTTTTCAGCCAATAAATCTTTCGGCAAGCCCTTGGATTCCTTTCCGAAGAATATGAAATCTTCTTTCGTATAGCGCACATCCGCATAGTATCTCTTGGCCTTGGTTGTGGCATAAAAACAGCGCGCAGCCGGGTTTTGTTTTCGAAAATCGGCCAGATCATCATACACAAACAGCTGCAGATGCGGCCAGTAGTCCAGGCCCGAACGGCGGATTTCCCTGTCCGTCAGCTGAAAGCCCAGCGGACGGATCAAATGCAGCACGCTATTGGTGAGAACGCAGGTGCGCCCGATATTTCCCGTGTTCATAGGGATTTCCGGTTCCAGCAAAACGATGTTCATACGCGCGCATCCAATACGTATTTGCGAATGGCCGCCGCCCAGCCCCCTTCGGCCGGCGGGCGGGTCATTACATCGGCCGCTTGGGCGACCAGGGCCGAGCCGCCTTCCACCCCGATCGAAAGCCCGGCATAGGGAAACATGGTCAGATCGTTTTCGTTGTCGCCAATGGCGATGATATCTTTTTTTGCAACGCCCAGCGAATCGGCAATCAGGGAAAGGCCTTTGCCTTTGGTGGCACCGCTCATCGTAATTTCCAGATTTTTTGTATCCGATTTTGCAATCGCGATATCGTCGCGTTTGGCCAGCACTGCGCGCAAAGCCTGCAGCTTGTCGGTATCCTCGTCCATAATGACAAATTTCACCGGCAGATCATGTGACTTCACCACGCGCGCCAGTGGATCCGCATCGATCAGAATCGGAGCCTGCATACGCGTATTGTCGGCACCGGAAGCGGAATAACGCCACAGGGTTCTTTTGGAATACCCGGACAGATACAAGGCGTCCTCGTTATAGAACTGAAAAAAGGCGTCTTCTTTTCGGCAAAAGCCGATCAGATAAGAAAGCACCTCCTCCGGAATCGGATGACGCGCCAGTACGCGGCCTGCCGCATCGTGTACAATCCCGCCATTACAGGACACCATCGGGGCAGAAAACGAAAAGCGTTTCTGATACCACGCGGGCGACTTCCACATGCGTCCCGTTACAAAAAAAGTAAGTATATCCTTTGCATATAATTCTTCTATCAATGCCCGGCTTTCTTCCGGTATTTCGTTGTCTACCAATATGGTTCCGTCCATATCCGTTGCCAAAAGTTTCAAAACGCAAGCCTCCCTTTTGTCCAGATCCATTATAGCAGAACGCGCCAAACGGATTCCACCTCCCTTTGGGCAACAAAAAAGGACTCCTCTGCCCTTTGCAAAGGAGTCTTTATCGCTTAATCCTCCCGCCTCACATCGGGCAGAAGTTCCTGCAGGGCGTGCACCAGCGCGTCTTCGTCTGCGCATACTTTTGCCTGGGCCAGAACCTCCTGCCACAGGACTTCGTCCTCTTTGTGGATAAACTGCGCGCCGACCTGCCACGGGCAATACAGAAGCGGGATTTTTTCCGCCCTGCGAAGCGCCAGTTCCAGATTCTTCCGGTTCCCGGGACCTACGGCCAGATTTGTAAGGAGGACGGCATCGGCTTCTGAAACTGCGGCTATGTCTTCCTCTTCCACATGGGAAAACGGATGGGTTTCATATACCTGCATACCGAGGCGTTTGGCAATGGTGTGGTCGGTATCGCCCAGGTTCAGCACTCCGGTGGATACGGTGGCGCCGTATCGGTAAAGCGCAGCGTACAAGGCCCGGCCACTGCCTCCGCCCGCAATCACATGCAAACGCAGGGGGAGTTTTTTCTCCTGTCTTTTAACGGGAATCACAATGGGCGAATCGGTTACGGGATTTCTTTCGGTAATAGAGTCGACTCGGTACACCGAACGGATCGAATCCGGATGGATCACCGATGCCGGCGCCCCGTGCAAGTGGATGCCTTTGTCTTTCATCAGCCAGATTTCATCGGCATAGCGGGCCGCCAGATTGATATCGTGCAGGACCATTACGATAATGCGTTCGGGCGTCAGCCAGTCGCGCAAGTCTTCCATTACAGCCAGTTGATAGTGCAGATCCAGCGCGCTGGTTACCTCGTCCAGCAAAAGTACATCGGTACCCTGTGCAAAAGCCCGCGCCAATAAAACGCGCTGCTTTTCCCCGCCGGAGAGTTCTCCGATACGCCGGTCGGAAAAGGCGATGGTGCGGGTGCGCTCCATGGCGTCCAACACGGCTTTTTCGTCCTCTTCATCGGACTCTCTTGCATAGCGCGCCATTTCCACCATTTCTTTTGCGGTGAAATCCGCCGGTACATGCAGTTCCTGTGCCATGTAAGCCATGCGGCGCGCCCGCTGTTTGTCGTTCATGGCACAGATAAGCTCGCCTTTGTACAAAACGGCTCCTTGTGCCGGATCCAAAAGGCCGGCCAAAAGCTTGATCAGGGTAGACTTTCCGGCCCCGTTTGCGCCCACAATCGCATGCAGCCGGCCCGGCTGCAGTTGCATGTCCACCTTTGTCAGTACTTCCTGCCGGCCGTAGGAAAACCGGAGACCCTGTACGTCCAGCATTACAGATGCCCCCCTTCCGAACGGGACAATAACCACAGGAAAAACGGCGCCCCGAACAAAGCGGTAATCACGCCGATCGGAATTTCCAAAGGACTCGCCAGCGTTCGGGCGATCGTATCCGACACCAGGAGAAACACCGCACCCCACAAGGCGGAAAGGGGCAGGAGTATCCGGTGGTCGGACCCGGCCGAGAGCCTTGCAATATGCGGGATCATCAACCCCACAAAACCGATCACACCGGTGAAAGATACAAGAACAGCCGTCAGAAATGAGGCGCTGAACAGCAGGATCCGCTTGACTTTTTCCGTGGATACGCCCATGCTTTTGGCGGCGTCATCTCCCAACAGCAGGAGATTCATCTCCCGCCGGTAGTGATGCAAGACGCCGTATGCGGCTATAAGGACAAAAAGGCACAAAAGCACATGACGCAGCGCAACCCCCGCCAAGGACCCCATCGTCCAGTACACAATCCGCCTGAGCGCATCGGAATAAAAGACCATCAGGATGGAAAGGCCGGCCGAAAACAACTGGCCGATCGCGATCCCGGCCAGCAGTACGCGCGACTGCCGGAGTTTTTTTCCTTTGCGCGAAAGCCCGGTGACAAAAAACAGCGCCAGCATACTCCCGCCAAAAGCGAATAGCGTGACGGCCAGACTGCCGAACAAACTCGCGCCGATACCTGTTGCCAAGGCGACGGCTGCACCAAAAGCCGCGCCCGACGAAATACCGATAATGTAGGGATCAGCGAGCGGATTACGAAACAGCCCCTGCAGCGTCATGCCGGCCATAGAAAGCCCGGCGCCTGTTACCATGGCGAGCAGGACCCGCGGCCAGCGGATGGTATATAAAATGAGTGCATGGGAGGAAGGAAGGGTTTCCTGCCCCCCGCTTACACGCGCGATCAGGGATGCAAGAATCTCTCCCGGCGGGATCTGTACCGAGCCGATGGCAGCACAAAGTACCGCTGTCAGAATCAACAGCGGTACACTGAGCGCTATCGCTCGCTTGCGCACGGTTTACTTTACCCGGTCCGGATGCAAAAGATCCGCTACGGCTTCCAGGCCGTCAATCAAACGCGGTCCGGGACGGGAAATCAGATCGGCGTTGATTGTCAGCACGCGGTCGTTTTCGAGTGCGGACAGACCGTCATACCCCGGTCGTTCAGCCAGGATTTCCGGTGATACATTCGGATCCCCGTCGTTGATCAGATAAATATCGGGGTCGGCTGCCACGAGTTGTTCCACATCGTAATTGGAATAAGGCTCTGCCTCACCGGCCACGTCTTCCCCGCCGGCCAGAATGATCATTTCATTGATAAAGCTGCCTTTGCCGGCAACCATCAGCGGATCGCCCCATACTTCATAGAATACGGTGGGTTTGTCCAGCCCTTCCACCGACGCAACAACGGCTTCGGTGCGTTCTTTCATATTGGCCACGATCGCCTGGGCTTCCACCTGTTTGTTGGCGATTTCGCCGATCTGCAGGATTTGTTCCTGTACCTGCTCCATCGACTGCGGATAATAGCCCGCTACGGCAATCTCGGCATGGGTTGCCGTGTCGGCCAGTCCTTCCACGACCCCGTTGGTTACGATCAGATCGGGGGCGAGTTCGGTGATTTTTTCCATATCAAAGCCCATCGCGCCGCCCACGGTGGGAATCTCCGCCGCTTCGGCCGGATAGTCGGAAAATTCCGAGGTGCCGACGATTTTATCGCCCAAACCCAGTGCAAAGAGCACTTCGGTTACATTGGGGGCCAAAGACACGATGGTTTCCGGTTCTTTTGAGAGTGTTACGGTGTTTCCGAGTCCGTCGGTCACCTCCAGCGGATACTGTGTGCCTTCCGCGGCTTCTGTTTCTTCCGTGGCTTCCGCCACTTCGGTAGCTTCGGTCGTTTGCGCATCGGTCGTTTCCGCTTCGGTTGCCGGATCGGCCGTCTGCGGTGCGCAGCCCGCAAACAGAAGCAGGAGCGCCAGTACAAGCGCCATCCATTGTTTCTTCATCATGTGTTCTTTCTCCTTCTCGATAAAAAATCCCCATCGGAAGAAGGGGAGTTCGCAATACCTCTCCCTCCGAAGGTACGTTTTCAAACAGGTATCCTGGCTTATGCGTCGTCCTCCTTCGTCCCTTCCCGGTTTGCACCAGTGGTATGACGAATTCGTCTGCAATTACAGTAGCGGGGGCTGCCGCGGAATCCAACCGCGTTCCCTGTGGTCATAAGGCTGACCGTATTGAAATTGTAGGTTCATTATAACACAGCACGCCGGCAGGAGGTAGGTATATGCGGTGTTTGCGCTACAATGAGCTATCACGAAAAATTATTTTCGCAAATGCTTGACAATTGATTTTCCCCTCGCTATACTGTGTCTAAGATCAAGGCGCAGGAGAAGTAGGATTCAAACGCTCCGTATAGAGAGTCCCCGACGGTGGAAACGGGACAGGAGACGCGAATGTGAATGGACCTGCAAGATGCCCGGCGAACTCGAAAGACAGTAGCTGTGGCCGGCTCCCACCGTTATACCGGGTAAAGTATCGGGCTTGTATACGCGCCCCGTACTTGAAACGAGACGGGACTTTTTATGTCCCAATAAGGATGGTACCGCGACGCTGTTCGCTCCTTCGGGAGGGAACAGCTTTTTTATTTGGAGGATATGACGATGCATAAGACCTGAAAGCCGCCGGCTTGCAACATACGAAAACGACCAACACGCACTATCTACTTTTAGGAGGAAATAATCATGAAATTACGAGAATATGTCATCACCGCACTTTTAATCGCCATCGGCTTTGTATTGCACGCGATTGTCCCCGCCTTTTTCGGCATGAAATTTGACACCGTACTGGCCTTTATGATGCTGGCCATCGTGCTGCACCCCAATCGAAAAAACGTACTCATTGCCGGGCTCTTGGCCGGTATTATGGCCGCTCTGACATCGACCTTCCCCGGCGGACAGATTGCCAATATGGTCGATAAACCCGTTACCGCTTTTTCCGTATTCTTTATGCTGCAGCTGTTTGCCAAACTGCAAAATGAAACCCTGCGTTCCGTGCTGATCGGTTTTATCGGCACCGTCATCAGCGGTTCGTTGTTCCTGCTGACCGCACTGGTTATGGTCGGACTCCCGGCGCCTTTCCCGGCTTTGTTTGCCACCGTTGTGCTGCCGACCGCCGCACTCACCGGCCCCTTCCTCGCCGTACTGACCAAGTCCGCCAGCACCGCCATGCGTACCCTGGCCCCCAGCCGGTAAAAGAAGCGCTGTAAAAAGGAAGCCTCCTTGCGGAAGCTTCCTTTTTTGTTTTAGTATTGGGGTTCTACGCCGGGTATTTCGCTCTTTTCTTCCATGACGAGGTCTTCTATCCAGCCGGGGGTGTGCACATTATCCTGCAGGACCCGCTGCTGCCAGCTTTCATCGTTTAGACGCTCCGTATCCAAAAATTCGTAATAGCTGAATACGCCGCCCCGGCCTAAATACAGTTTGCCGTCGTGCGGGTAGACAACATAGATCTCTTCCGGTGCGCCCGTACCCACATGCAGATAGTGATCGGGCGGAATATTGCATTCGTTTTCTACCGTGCGCATCAGATCCGCCACAATCGGCATACGCCGGTCGGTTTCGCTTTCAATCTCCCACCAGTAGGCAATCCCGTGGGGTGTGTCGGTTTCTACAAAACGTGTGCTGATATATTCCATTTCCCCGCCGATATTCATCAGGCGGTCTTTTTCTTCTTCTGTAAGAGCTTCGTTCTGCAGTTCTTTTTTAATGACCCCGATGCAAAAGTCAATCATCTCGCTAAACCGGTCCAGCTTCGCGCCCTGTTCGCCCAGCATGTCGCGTTCTTCCAACTGTACTTTCGTGTACTGCAAAAGCCAGGAGAGCTTTTCAAACAGGCGCAGATTCGGCTCTACATAGCCCGCCGGCAATTCCATCACTCCGCCGCCGCCTCTTTGTGCGCCGACCTGCTTGCCGTATAAAACCGTGTCGTGCTTCAGTTCCGTATAGGAACCCAAAGCCGAACGCAGGTCTTTTCGTTGCCAGGCTTCATTTTGCATGAAGAAAGGATAGCCTTCTCCAAACTCCTGCGTGTATTCGCTCAGCATCCACAACCAGCCGCGATACAGATTCTTCTGCCAGTCGGCGTCTTGCATCTGTTGTACATTGTCGATATTTTCCTGCAAGCGTCCGGGATATTCCGGCCAGATGGCATTATAGGGGTCGGCCAACTGCATTTCTTTGGCTTTTTCCGAACCGAAAGAGGCCATTACATCCAGCCCGGAGTAAATGGGCCGCTTGGAAGGCTTGCCGGGTTCTCCCAGATCCACCAGATTCTGCATCAGCACATTATCCATCACCGCGCGTTGCGGGATAAATCGGAAGGAAAGCCCCTTGCCCGGATCGATCAATGGCTCGGGATGCTTTAACAGCTCCTCTGCCACCGCAGACAGGCGCGGTCCGTCAAACAGCGCGTTCAGATCCGGCTCCTGTCCGTAAACGGAATACAGGGCGCGCGCTATTTCGCGAATGGATAGATCTTCTGCGCCTTCCACCAAAAAGTCGATCGGGTCTACCGCATCCGACCACAGGCGGAACACTTCTTCATCCTGATAGGCGGTATGGGCGATCAGCATCGCCTGTACAACGGCTTCCGGCACCGGCTGTTCGTTCTTTAACGGATAGATCCCGGCCTGGCCATAGTACATCGTAGCTAAAAAGTAACGCTCCAGCAGATCGTCGCGGGTATAGTGGCCGCGCGGTGTCATTTGGGAAAAGTCGGTGTCAAAAAGCGTCGTAGCCGAATTGGCCGGGCTTCTGCTTTCAATATGGGCCATTTCCTGCTCCACGATGGCCTGTGCTTCGGCAGGCAGGCCCGCCGTATCCAATTCCAGCAATTGCGCCGCCGTACCGAAGAATGCGATATTGCGCAACTGGATTTCTTTGGTCGGTTCATCGGTTAGCGTCTCATACAGGCTGATGCTGTCTGCCAGCAGCCGTTCGGTCATGGCCTGCAGTTTGGGATAAATCTGTTCGCGTTCGGTGTTTCGTAAAAACGAATCGTAAAAAATATGGAACAGATGTGTCATGGAGTCGCCCGTTACAAAACTGGGGATCCACAGGTATTCGTTTCTGTCGTAAATGTGAAAGATCTGATCGTAACCCAACTCGCCGTTTTGCGGTTTCTTTTGGGTAATCACAAAACCGTTTTTTATCAGCTGTGCCTGCTGTTCCGGGGTGAAGCTGCCAAAATCCGCCCGGTTCTCTACATTCGAAAGGTCCGCCGCCACGGTATAGGCAGGAACACCGGGGGTAATCTGTGCCGGTTCGAAGGGCAGTTCGGGCTCGGGTCGTTCCATTTCATCCAAAAACGTGGCGGATACCCGTTCTATGACCACGGTATCTTCCGTATTTGTTGACTCATCCTGTGTTTCTGTTGCGTCCTGTTCTGTTTCGTCCGGCGCCGTTTCCGTGCCGGCGGTTGCTTCTGTTGTCTCCGGGGGGTCGGTTGTTTCTTCCTGTGTGCAGCCGAACAGCAATAACAAAACCAAAATGATAAGTACGATGTGCAGCCGTTTATTCATTTTTTCTCCTCCCATTCGATTCTCTCTCCGTTCAGGTGCAGATTTTTCCCCTGCTCCCTGGCAAAAAAATCTTCCGGCACGATTTCTTCGCTTGCATACACCCTTTCAAATCCGAAATTTGTCCAGCGATACCCGCCGATCACAAAGCTTCCGTCGCGCATTTGTTCCAAAGCGAGGATCTCATCACGTCCGTCTTCGTCGATATCCATCATTCGAAAATCCGTAAAAGGATACGTCAGCCGGCTCATGCGGTACTTTGGTACCAGCCGCAAATCTTCTATCGTATAAAAGAAAATCCGCCGCGTTTTTACCGGATGATAGGGGCTCTCCTTGTGCACCCCCAAGGCCAGCTCGACCTCGCCTTCATCAATATTGCAAAAATCCACTTGCCACGGCTCCATCTCCGGCATCATAATGCGGTTTTCTTCCGTTTCCTTCTGCAATAAAAGCGCCTCTCCGTATACCTCATCTTTACCCACTATTTGCAC
>JAAYQA010000098.1 GCA_012519495.1 Tissierellia bacterium
TGGCGATCGCTCTTTCACACCATGCGGAGCTTTTGCTTTTGGATGAAGCCACCAGCGGACTCGACCCGATTGTCCGAGAAGAGCTCCTGGACATTCTGCAAAGCTTTATTCAAAACGAGAAAAACAGCGTACTTATCTCCTCTCACATCCTTTCCGATTTGGAAAAGGCCGCCGATTATATTGCGTTCATCCACGAAGGACAACTCATCTTCATGGAGGAAAAAGATCGACTCCGGGATGAATATGCCATTTGCCAATGTGATCGAGATACGGCCGACAGCATTGCCCGCAACGCCGTTATCGGGCAAAGGAGCAGTCGTTTCGGCGAACAGATTCTTTTAAAGCGCTCTCTCTCCCCCGAAGGACTAGAGCTGGAGCGTCCCTCTATTGAGGAGATTATGACATTTTTTATTAAAGGACGGGAAAATGGCCGCGCTGCTCTATAAAAACCTGATCGTAAATCGAAAACTCTTTTTGGCGGTTCCACCGCTCATCCTCTTCAGCCTGTGGATAACAAAGAGCGCAACGCCCGGTGATCCTACCTTTATTCTGTTGGTCGCGGCCGCGCTTTGCTACGGCGTACCGATCGTCGGTTTGGATTCCGATATTCGAACCGGCACGCTGGCGTATTATCGCGCACTACCCATACGAACCAAAGATTATGCGGGCAGTCATTATCTCCTCGGTTTTATTGCGGCGGCGCTTGGGGGCGGCGTATTGTATCTCAGTCAGCGATACATCGGGCAAGTGTCCCCCCTGCTGGCTATATACGACGGACTGCTGGTGATGTTATTGCCGCTGCTTCTTATCGCCATCACCTTTCCCGTCTATTACCGCTTCACCTTAGGGTCTTTGCGCCGGTTCACCATGATTTATTCCTTTCTTAACTCATCGATCATGATTTTCGGCCGGCTCTTATTCTCGCAAATGCGAGAATGGATTGCCATACAAAAGATGGCGCCTCGGGGCTTCGTTCTTTTTGCCTATCTGGTGCCGGTGTTATTTCTGCTTTCCTTTGCGCTATCGGTGCGTATTTTAGGGCAGAATACGGAATAAAACGGAGGTATAACCATGTTTGCTATTTTGTATCGAGACATTCTACTTATGCGAAAATCATTATTATTGATGCTCCCCATCCTGCTTTTTATCGGTTTGTCTGTACCGATTGCCGTATCCGGCGTTTTTCTGATGATTTCGATCATATTAAGCAGTATAAATTTCGGGTATGATGAACAAAGTCATTTCTTACGCTACGGCATGTCTATGCCCTTGGGTCGGAGGGATTATGTGCTGGCGAAATTTTTGCCTTCCTGGATCCTGGGTGTAATCGGCGGTTTGTTGATGTATGCCCTGGGCCGCCTGTATTTTTTGCAGAGTAACGATGTCAGTCTTCTCATCGGAACAGCGGTCTTTCTCTTAACCGTACTTTTTACCGCAATGCTTCTAACCAGTCTGATCCGTTTTGGACCGGAAAAAGGAAGAATTGCATTATTGGTAATGTATTTCGGTTTGTTCGGTCTGTTTTCTCTTCTGGGAAAAACCGCAAAAAATCCGGAGCAAATACTCGGTTGGCTATACGCGCAATCCATCCCCGCTCTAGTCGCCCTCTTTCTGGTGGTCGGACTGGGTTTAACCGCCATCTGTTATTTCCTCAGCATACGCTGGATGCAAATGGCCATGGAACGATAAAAAAAGACCGGGGGATGCGTAGCGCCCCCGGTCTTTGGTTCAATGGATATTTTTTGTGGACCTTTCTATTATAGCATAGCGGGAACTAATTCCAACCCGGCATATCCTGTTTGCCTTCGCTTGCCTCAAAATACGGCATTTGTGTGAAACCGCCGATCCCTGCAATCAGACTTGCGGGAATCTGCTGCACGGCACGGTTCAGCTTTGTGGCCGAATCGTTGTACA
>JAAYQA010000099.1 GCA_012519495.1 Tissierellia bacterium
CATCTCCACTTGCTGGTTTCGGGTGGGATTATTCTTCTGGAACATGCGGGACCTCCAAGGGGGGATTTGTTGCTTCTATTATACCGCAAATGGCTATATTTAGCTATTTATCTCGCTTGATTCCCACAAATAAAGGTGGAAGTTCTCGCAGGAACTTCCACCTTTGTCTTCAGTCTGAGACCGGACGGATCGTCCGGTCTTTTTTTCTATTTCGAGGGCTGTGCGGCGGGGCCGGTCTTCGGGTCTGAAAACAGCAGCCCGAGATACCTCAGCAGCACATACAGAATCACCGCCGTCGCGATGATTTTTTGGGCGCCTGCCAGCAGCGAAAGCCAGGACAGCGGCGTTCCGTTTTCGCCGAAGTATTTGGCCGCGGCCGCCGTTGCGATACCGCTGATCGCCATCGGAAAGGTAAAGCCCGACATCGTCGGGATAAACTTCCCCGGCACCTGTTTGATCAGATAAAAGAGGCCCGCCATAAAAAACACCAGGCTGAATACCAGCAGTATCCAGACCATCGCAGGATTCTTTTCGGGAAACGCGTTCATATAGGCCGCCAGAAGCAGTGACGCCGGGGCTGCCAGTATCACCAGAGACGGCAGCGTCGGCGCAGGCATCCCCTTCACCCGGTAGATTCGATACAGCACGACGGGCAGCAGTATCGCATACGTCAGCAGACCGAACCAGAAAGACAGCTGACCGATACCCAAACGGCCGACGGCCGGTGCGGTGACCCCCGCCACGGCGATCCCCACATACACGATATACCAGGAGGGAAAGACCGTCTTGACAGAAAACCGGCGCACAAAGGTGTAGGTAAAGTACACCATCAAAAGAACATGCCCGATCAGTCCCGCCCACCAGAAAAACTGTGCGGCGGCTTCACTCAGAGGCTTCACATACGTTGCGATCAGCATCGTGGCCATCGTGATCGTAGGAAATACACTGGCCACCGGGGGCTTCTTCATTTCTTCTTTTACGCCACCGAAACCAACCGCCACCTTCAGCAAAAACAGTACATACAGGATTCCGCCGATGACACCCGCGACGGTTTTCAGCGTCGGATGGACGGTCTGCAGCAGATTGCCGAGGGCAAAAATCGACAGAATCAGTCCCGCCATCGGGATCGGACATTTTCTGATATAGTTCATCTTTCGCTCCGATCTTCTGCCTTAGATGTCAATTTTTCCGCCGCTGTAGGAACCGTCATCGTAGTTCTCGTCAAACCTGAGATCCCCGGCATCGAGTCCCTTTTCTTCCAGGCGTTTCCTGATGGCTTCCTTGTTTTTGTTGCGCTCAAACGGATTGATCGTCTGTTTGACCCCTTCCACGATCTCATACCACTTGGCAAAGGGGATGCCCACTCCGATTTCATCCGGGACCCAGTCGGCAACCAGACGCGTGCCCGGGCACAGCAGCGAAATATTGATGTCTTCCGTGTTGTACGGATAGGTGGTCAGGTCCTGACAAACGGCCTGCAGACCGACCGTGCGCAAATTGTTGGTATAGCCGTTGAAATGGCCGTTTCCCTGAATGATGCGCATGATATTGAACGAACTGCCCACGACAATCACGACATCGGGATCCGTGGTGTAGTTTTCCAGCGGCATTACCGCCACGCCGTAGGTTTTCTCTTTCATAAAGACCATATCTTCGTTGATTTGGCGGGAAGTATCCTGATCGGTGTAGATCCCTTTTTTGAATCGACCCATGCCGTTTGCGATCGGTTCCGGCACGTCGGTGAAGTTCAGGGCAAACGCGCCGTTCGGGCAGCTCTGATTCTCTTTGGTCAGCTTCATCGACTTTCCTTTGCTTGCCAGCTGCACCGCATTGCAATAGGTGACTTTTCTGTCTCTCTGATCCACTTCGAAGGCATCAAACGCTTCCCTGTTTCGAAAAAACTTGATCCCCACCGGCTTGCGGTCCAGATCCAGATACGATTCGATCCGCTGCACACTTGTTTGAATATCCATTTATGTACCTCCCGTAAAATATTCTCCGTGATTATCTTATCGGAGAACCGGCGGATCGACTACTGTTTTACTAATGTTTATTTTCATCAGGTAATAAGCGGAACTTATACAAAACACCGCGGCGACCCCGCGGTGTTTTTCACTTTATGATTCCGGTGATTCCGTCATGTACAGCACCCGGTTCTCCCGATAGGCCTGCAGGTTTTTCCCCAGGGACGTCGCGCCGACGGCGAAGCGTCCGTTGTCGGGATCCCATACTTCGTAGGCATCGTACATGCGCTGCCACATCGCGTATTCCCCCGGGTCGGCCGGTTCGAGCCTGTGATAAACCGCACAGTCGAGGTTTTTCCCGTAGTCCATCCCCTCCTTGTGATGCAGATAATACCGGCAGCATACGTCGGGGTTTGCCCGGTGAAACCGTCGCACACCCTCCCGTACAATCCGGTGATCTTTTCTGCGGGCGGAATACTCCCACGCCTCGGGCGCCGCCAGCGTCTTAATCTCCAGTCCGCCTTCCAGCGCCTGCTCATCGACAAAACGCCCGGTCGCCTTTTCCACCTGCGCCGGCGTGGCCTCAAACTGATGATAGTTCAGATCGATAAAATGGGCGGCGGGCATCCCGATTGCGGTCATGGCCTCCAGGACCTCCCGGTCGCGCGCATCGGACAGTTCATTGCGGTTCAGTTCGATCGGATACCCGTTTTTCTTCAGTTTCGCATTCACCCGAGCCAGCGCCGATGTGGCATCCCCTTTGGTTACCTGCATGAAATATACGTTCTTCCCCGCCTGCACATCGCGGATCAGTGTCAGTCCGTTGATCGTCTCGTCATCCTGATGCGGATTCACCCAAAGGACATTCGGATACGCAAGCCGCCGCAGATCATTTTGAATGCGCCCGCCCACGATCGTAATGCACTGCTCCGTTCCGAGTTCCGACAAACCGCCCCGCAGCAGCCGGATTCCCGATCCGTCCTTTACGAGCGACACCGCCGCCACCAGGTCCGCAAACACCGCGCCGGTCGCCCGGATCTCTGCCAGGCCGCGGTCGGCACGGTTTACCAGAAGGATCGGCAGATTCTCGCGATAGGCCAGGGCGGATCCCGAAACCGCATCCGCAAAATCCTCGCCCGATACAAGGATGGCTTTTGTGATCTCCTCCGGTGAAAACGCCGCGGACGTCACAAAACGGCTGGTCTCGTAGCGGTCACTGCCGGATACGGTCTGTACCGAAAGACCCTGGGCAAGCAGCGTTTCCGTCACGTCCGGCTGAAAACGTCCGCCGAGCAGCAGAACCTTCTGCGCACCCCGCCGCCCGATCTCCTGCAGCACCTCCGGGGGCAGCGCGGGGTCCGGGTTCAGAAGGATCGGCGCTTCGTGTTTTTTCGCGAGTGATATGCCCGCGAGCGCGTCCGGAAACGCAGTGTGCGGCGCCAAAAATACGGTATCCGCACATTCGTACGCTTCCTGCGACACCAGAATCGCCGTCTCGATCCGGTCGGCGCCGATGATTGTGCGCACCGGCGACTGCGCGTTTGCAAACTTCGGAATCAGCAGCAGAAGAAACACCGCGATGCACAGCGCCATACAATGTATACGTTTATTCACAGAATCCTCCTCTTTTTTAACCCCCCGGGCCTTCCGATGCCAAAGAAACAGTATAAAAAGACATATGCCCGGGCGGGTTTCTTTCCCTCGGCACATTGTTGATTCACTTAAATATCGTATTATAAGAGATGCACAATACGGTCCCCACCGTGCATGAGAGGGAGTATATCGGTGATTCAATCGCATGTAAAGTACAAGTATATTGAGATAACCTTTTCCTCTTTCACGCCTGTTTGTTTCTTCACTGTGATTATGTTCAGTTTTTGGCACGTTTTATGGTATACTCAACAAAGAGAACGGCAACACAGTACTCAAGTAAAGGAGGTTCTTATGGGAGAATTATTTGGTAATCTGATCGGTTCGTTAAGCGGGGTTTTGTATTACCCGATCCTGATCATCGTGCTGATTGCTGCGGGACTGTATTTCACGGTCCGCACCGGCTTTCTCCAGCTGCGTCTGCTGAAGGAATCCATTTCCGTGGTCACGGAAAAGCCGACGGAGGAAGGCGCGGTATCTTCGTTCCAGGCGCTGATGGTCTCCACGGCGTCGCGTGTCGGAACGGGAAACATCGTGGGGGTTTCCACCGCCATCTGTCTGGGCGGCTACGGCGCCGTGTTCTGGATGTGGCTGATCGCCATCGTCGGCGGTGCCACGGCCTTTGTTGAAAGTACACTGGCGCAGATCTACAAGCGCAGAGATGCAAACGGCGACTAAAAAAGGCATACAAAGGTATACCTAACCTATTGGCGCAGATCTACAAGCGCAGAGATGCAAACGGCGACAGCTACGGCGGACCGGCCTACTACATTGAAACCGCACTCAAAAGCCGCGCAGTCGGCGTCCTGTTTGCGGTCGCACTGATCCTTACTTATGCCGGCGGCTTCAATATGCTGGCGGCCTTCAATCTGCAGTCGACCTTTGCCGTATACGACTTTTACAATCCGAGTGTCACCCCTTGGATCATCGGCGCGATCCTTGCCGTGATCACCGCCTGGTGCATACTGGGCGGCGGACGAAGAATCATCCGCGTCACCAGTGCGCTCGTGCCGTTTATGGGTGTCATTTATGTCATCGTGGCCATTATCATGATGGTGATCAATGCGGGCAATCTGCCGACCATCTTCGGACGGATCTTCCGTGATGCGTTCGACTTTCAGGCGATCTTTGCCGGTGTCGCGGGATCGAGTATGATGTACGGGATCAAACGCGGTCTGTATTCAAACGAAGCCGGGGTCGGTTCCGCGCCGAATGCCGCGGCCGCGGCCGATGTCAGCCACCCGGCCAAACAGGGTCTGGTACAGATGCTGTCCGTTTTCCTGGATACGCTGATCATCTGCTCCGCCACGGCGTTTATGAGCCTGAGCTCCGGTATCGAACCGCTCGCGGAATATGCGGGCGCACCCTATGTGCAGATGTCTCTGTCCACCGTATTCGGAAACTTCGGCCCGATCTTTATCACCGTCGCCATGGTGCTGTTTGCGTTTACGACGCTGCTTGGAAATCTGTACTATGTCGACAACAATCTGGCCTTCATCAACAAAAAAGTGCCGAGCAAATCCTTCATGACGGGCTTTCGCATACTGGCCTCCTTCGTCATCTTTATCGGCGCGGGTTTAAGCATGGGACTCGCCTGGGATATCGCGGATGTTCTGATGGCCATCATGTGCCTGATCAACATTCCCGTGATCATCATCCTCGGGAATGTCGCCATCAACTCCCTGCGCGATTACGAGGAACAAATAAGAGCCGGGAAAAACCCCGTCTTCAAAGGTGCCAGCATCGGACTCGACGAGTCGCATTTGGAATACTGGAAATAAAAGAAAAAACAGCCGCCTGCAATTTGCAGGCGGCCTTTTTTTGTTCGATTAGCGGTCGATGACCGGGCGCAGTTCAATATAGCCACGCGAACCCGCGGGCTTCAGCTGCATGCGCGGTCCCGTTTCCGGGGCGTATTCGTACCCGTGCGTCGCGGGGTCAAACGCGTCGATCTGCTCCATGGTTTTTCCGATCGCGTCCTGTTCGTCCTCTTCCCGGTAGGGCGCGCCCATAAAGACAAGATAGCGGCAGGGAGGCAGCGTGATTTCATCAAAACCCTCCGGCACGGGATCCGTATAGATGATCGGCACCTCGACCCCGTGCGCATAGCTTCCGGTGCCTTCTTTTTGCAAAGGCTCCGGCAGCCACAGCCCGACGGGCTCAAACAGGGCATCCTTTACATGCTCCAGCACATCCCAGGCGGCGGAATCTCCGTGCCGCCCGCAGCCGACCTCCGCCACATAGGCCAGATAATGATCGGCGTTTTGGCTTCTTTTCAAAATCAGTTTTCGTGCCGGTCGATCCAGCACGCGAAATTTCAGTTCTTCCATGTCGTCACTCCTTGTCACCGTTTCCAGATAAAAACTCACCGGCCGAAACCCGTCGTTGCAGGAAATCATCGCGGAGGTTTTGTTTTTCATCCAGCCGTCGAAAAAATTGCCGCCGCCTTCGGCGAGCGTCCGCACAAAAGACGCCATGCTCTCCCAGGCGCTGTCACACAGGCCTTTCGGCTTTTCTGCTTTCCGCGACAAAAACACCTGTCCGACCTGAAGATCGCAGGCATTTTCGATCGGGTTCTCGTACCGGTCAATCAAATCCTGATACACGGTTTGTTTCATTACGGTAATTCTTACATCCTTCATTCGGTCGTCCTCATTCGTTTTGTTGCTTGCAAAAACATCGCTGTGGTATAGATACCCGATTCACTCTTTATCGTATGTATCGGTAAGATTTACTGCAAAAGGATCCGGCTGAGGATCA
>JAAYQA010000100.1 GCA_012519495.1 Tissierellia bacterium
AGTTCAAACGCGGCACGGTGGATATTCTCGTTGCGACAGACGTAGCCGCGCGCGGCTTGGACGTGGACGATGTGGACCTGGTGATCAACTACGACATGCCGCAGGATGAAGAATACTATGTGCACCGGATCGGCAGAACGGCCCGCGCCGGAAGAGAAGGGATCGCTTTTTCCTTTATTGCCGGAAAAGATATTTACAAGCTCAGAGATATCCAGCGTTACACAAAAACCCGGCTGGAGAAAAAGGAACTCCCGACGCTGGAGGACATGCAGCAGCATACCAGAGAGAAAATCGTCGGACAGATTAAAAATATGCTGGAAGAAGAGGATCTGAAAGAACCGCTGGTGGATCTTCTGATTGCTGAGAACCACAACTCCTATGACATTGCCTGCGCTATCTTGCGCATGTACAAAGAAACCGTGCGCGCCAGCAGCCATACACAGATTGATGCGGTCGATGATCCCAATTACCGAGAACCGCGCAGAGAAAAACCGGCGCGCAAAGAGCGCAAGGGCAGCCGCCAGGACCGCGGCCGGTTTGAACGCCTGTTTATGAACGCCGGAAAAGACAAAGGCATCAGCCAAAGGCACATCGTCGGCACCATAACCGACAAAGCCGATGTGAAAGCAGGCGCGATCGGAAAAATAGAAATCTATCCCAATGCCAGTTATATCGACATACGTGACAAAGAAGTAGAACGCGTATTAAATGCTATGAAAGGCCAGAAAGTAAAAGGCATCCCGGTTGTGATCGACCGCGCCAAACCCAAGAGAAGAAAATAGCGGGAAAGGCGCCCTCTGATGGTGGTTCGCACGGGACAAATCCTTTGAAGAACTGTTTTATTTCGAGTAGCCGGCGTTTGCAGCGCCGGCACTTTTTATACAAATTCATACGGTTTTAACATTTACCCTGTATACTGCCTGCATAGCCCCTCGCATTCTTAACATGTGTTATACTATACGCGAATGCATAAAAGAAGCGTATAAATAGGAAAGGAGCCGCCCATGAAACGAATGAACGAACAAAACACGGCTGTCATCATCGTCGATATACAGGAGAGACTGGCACCGGCCATCCACAAATCCGGGCAGCTGACAGACGCCTGTGTCACTTTGTTAAACGGCGCGCGCTTGTTGGAACTGCCGATCATCACCACCGAGCAGTATCCGCGGGGACTCGGCCCGACAATCGAGCCGCTGCGGGAGTTTTTGTCGGATGTGGCGACTTTTGAAAAGAAGGAATTCACTTACGCGATCGAACCGGTCCTGGAAGCTTTGTCGGCCAATCAGGTGGAACATGTGATTGTGCTCGGCATGGAAACGCATATTTGCGTTTACCAGGGTACCCGCGCGCTTTTGGATGCGGGTTATCAGGTGTATCTGCCGCAGGAGTGCGTGGGCTCGCGCACAGAAGACAATAAAGCAAACGGGCTTTCGCAGATGCAAAGAATGGGCGCGGTGATTACCAATGTGGAAACCGTGCTGTTTGATCTCATCGGATCGGCGGGACACCCGAAGTTTAAAGAAATATCGGCGCTGATAAAATAGTGCACCGGATTGGTGCGGTATGTTATACTGTGGAGGAGCAGTAGGCGAGAAAAGGAGATGCGGGGATTGAAATATAAATTTGGCTTGGATGTCGGTTCAACGACCGTGAAGCTGGTAGTGTTAAACGATGCGAATGAAATGGTTCACAGCGTTTACCGCCGGCATTTTTCGGATGTAAAAGATACCGTC
>JAAYQA010000101.1 GCA_012519495.1 Tissierellia bacterium
CAGGGCTTTAAAGTAGAAGAGATTGACCGAAACGCCGACACCGAAGGCGGATTGAAGTCGGTGACGTTTTCTGTGGACGGCCCCTATGCCTACGGCTATATGAAAAGCGAAAAAGGCGTGCACCGTCTGGTGCGTATCTCGCCGTTTGATACATCGGGCCGGCGCCACACCTCCTTTGCCAGTGTCGATGTACTGCCCAAGCTGGAAGATATCGGCGAGGTGGAGATTGACCCCAAAGATCTGAAGATCGACACGTATCGCAGTTCGGGAGCCGGCGGCCAACACGTCAACACGACCGATTCCGCCGTGCGGATTCAGCATATCCCGACAGGGATTGTCGTGCAGTCGCAGAACGAGCGTAGTCAGCATATGAATCGGGAAACCGCGATGAAAATGCTGGCGGCCAAACTGATACAGATTAAAGAAGAAGAGCACAAGGAACGGATAGAAGACATCCAGGGCAGCTACAGTCAGATCGCCTGGGGTTCGCAGATTCGCTCCTATGTGTTTCATCCGTATTCCATGGTGAAAGATCACCGGACCGACTGGGAAACCGGAAATGTGCAGAGTTTTATGGACGGCGAGATTGACGATTGCATCAGCGCCTGGCTGCAAATGAAAGCCAAAGAAAAATAGGAGATCGCCCGGAATGCCCGGGCGGACTTTTTCATGGTTGCCTTTTTGTGCAGCTTATTGATCTGTATCAATTCGGGAAAACCGATTGCATGCTATAATAAGAAGCAATACATGGCGAAGGGGCGGAAGTATGAGAGAAACGATACAGGCACTCCGAACAGAAAACCAGACGATCCGCGCAGTGCTTGCGGAGGTGGATGAAGCTATCAACCGGGTCATCCTGGCGCATTATTTGACGCATGAAAAAGAACTGGAAAAGGAATTTCTGCTGTTTCAGACTTTGCGTGCGCGATTGTTGTGGCTGTTTGCGAGCGAAGAAAAGGGTTTGATAGTCCGTTTCCGGCAAGGGATACGGCAAAACGAAGAACATACAAATCCTTTGTATGCGGTGCAAAACGAGATTGACACCGGGTTTTTAGCCATTAGAAAGGTAACAGACGGATACCGTGCACCGGCAGACGGCTGTGCAACCTATGATGCCATGACGGCAAATCTGGAAAAGATAGAGCAGCTGTACAAGAAACGCAAACCCATAGCAGAAGCACTCTACCAAAACATAGCGGGAGGAAACGAATGAAAAAACACATCAAGAACAATGTACACTGGGTCGGAAAGATCGACTGGGAACTGGACTCCTTTCACGGGGCCGACTATTCGGTCAACAACGGATCCAGTCAGAATGCCTATCTAATTCAGGAAGAAAAAACCGTTCTGATCGACACCGTATGGGTGCCGCACTCCACGGAATTTATCGACAATCTGGAGTCGGAGATCGATCTTGAGACAATCGATTTTATCGTGTGCAATCACGGAGAGGTAGACCATTCCGGCGCATTGCCCGCCCTGATGGAAAAAATTCCGGGCACGCCGATTTACTGCACGGCCGCTGCGGTCAAATCGCTGACAGGCCAGTATCATCAGCCCGACTGGAACTTCCAGGTCGTAAAAACCGGCGACTCTGTGGATGTGGGAAACGGAAAGAAGCTCGTGTTTGTAGAAATGAAAATGCTGCATTGGCCCGACAGCATGGCAACGTATCTTACCGAAGACCATATTCTCTTTTCCAATGATGCCTTCGGCCAGCACTATGCCGTAGGCGAACTGTTTAACGACAAGGCCGACCCGTGTCTGCTCATGGAAGAGGCAATGAAATACTATGCCAATATCCTGAATCCGTTTTCGTCTTTTGTGACCAAAAAGATCGAAGAAGTCGTCGCGATGAATATACCGATCGATATTATTGCTACCTCCCACGGGGTGATCTGGCGGGAAGATCCGATGCAGATCATCAACAAATACGTACAATGGGCCGATGCCTATCAGGAGGATCAGATCACCATCGTATACGACACCATGTGGGAAGGGACAACCAAACTGGCGCATGCCATTGCGCAGGGGATTGCGGAAGCTTCGCCCGAAACCCGCGTAAAGGTGTTTAATATTTCCAAAACCGACAAAAACGACATCATGACCGAAGTCTTTAAATCAAAAGCCATTGCGCTGGGAAGCCCGACTGTTGGGCAGAATATTCTGAGCAGCGTCGGCGGCTGGTTGACCTTTTTGGAAGAGCTGAAGTTTAAAAACAAAAAGGCGGCAGTGTTCGGCTGCTACGGCTGGAGTGGCGAGTCGCCGAAGATCCTGCGCGAGAAACTGGAAAAAGCCGGATTTGCCGTACTGGATGAAGAAGTCAAATGCCTGTGGAATCCGCAGGAGGAGCAGTACGAAAAAGCGCGCGCACTGGGCAAAGCACTGGCAAACGCATAAGAGCAAGGCAAAGAGAGGCAGACCGCCTCTCTTTTTTATTTACAGTAGCCGTCTATTTCGTTATAATGAGTGCAAAGTCTTAATAGTGGAGGAAAGCAGATGAATTCGGATTTTTTGCGAGACAAAGCGATTGAAACGCAATGTGTGCAGGCGGGATATTATCCTGAAAACCAGGATGCCCGGGTTATGCCGATTGTACAGTCGACGACCTATAAATTTGATACCGCCGATGAATTAGGGGATGTGTTTGACTTAAAAGTGGCGGCGAATATGTATACGCGTCTGGGGAATCCGACGCTGAACTGGCTGGAAGAAAAAATTGCTGTGCTGGAAGGCGGCGTGGGAGCGGTGACAACGTCTTCGGGGCAGTCGGCCAATCTGTTTGCCATCATCAATATTACAAAAACCGGTGAACATGTGATCGCCATGAGCAATTTGTACGGGGGAACCCATACGCTACTTGGAACGCAGCTGAAAAAGTTCGGTATCGATGTGGAATTTGTCGACCCGCATGAACCGCTGGAGAGGATGAAACAGCGCGTGCGCCGGGAAACCCGGCTGGTTTTTGCTGAAACACTGGGAAATCCGGCTTTGGATGTGCTGGATTTTGCAAAGGTATCCGAACTGGCGCGCTTTGCCGATGTGCCCTTGGTGGTGGACAATACGTTCCCGACACCGTATCTGTGCAAACCGTTCGAATTCGGCGCCAATATCGTCACGCATTCCACTACAAAATACATGGATGGCCACGCAACCAGTGTAGGCGGGGTAGTAGTCGACGGCGGGAATTTTAATTGGGACAACGGGAAGTATCCCGAACTTACAACGCCGGATCTGGATTATCACGGCCTTGTGTATACGGAAAGCTTCGGACCGGCGGCTTTTATTGCCAAGACCCGCGCAGGTCTGCTGCGGGATATCGGTGCGACGATGAGCCCGATGAATGCGTTTCTGACCAATTTAGGCCTGGAAACCCTCCATCTGCGCATGGAACGCCATTCGGAGAACGCCCTGCGTGTGGCCAAATATCTGGAAGCCCACGAGAAGGTGGAGTGGGTCAATTATCCGGGTCTTGAATCATCCAAAGACTATGAACTGGCACAAAAATATCTGCCCAAAGGTTGCGCGGGGATTGTGTCCTTTGGACCCAAAGGCGGTTCGGCCGGAGCCAGAAAAGTTATCGACACATTGCAATTGGCTACGCTGGTTACCCATGTGGGAGATATCCGCACGCACACCATTCACCCGGCGTCTACCACGCACCGACAGCTCTCGGAGGAACAACTGATCGCGGCCGGTGTAAAACCGGATCTCATCCGCCTGAATGTCGGGATCGAAAACATTGACGATATACTGGCCGATCTGGAAGCCGGTCTGGCAAAGCTGTAATGCCCGTTATTATACCGGAGAATCTGCCGGCTACCCGGGTGCTGCAACGGGAGTATATCCCGGTTATGCACGAGCGGCGCGCGCTCACACAGGATATCCGCCCGCTGAAGATTGCTTTGGTGAATCTCATGCCGAAAAAGATCGAAACGGAGATTCAGTTTCTGCGGCTGATCGGGAACACGCCGCTGCAGGTGGAAGTGGACTTGATTGCACCTGCCACCCATGAAAGCAAAAACACCAGCCGACAGCATCTGCTGGACTTCTACAAAACGATCGATCAGATCGAAGGCAAGCGCTACGACGGCTGCATTGTCACCGGTGCCCCGGTGGAGCATATGGCGTTTGAAGAAGTGGATTACTGGGAAGAGCTCAAGCGCATTATGGACTTTTGTCTGACGGATGTGTTTTCGACCATTTTTATCTGCTGGGGAGCGCAGGCGGCTCTATATTACTACTACAATATTCCCAAAGTGGATCTGCCGGAAAAACTCTTTGGGGTGTTTTTGCATAAGCTGGTGCGCAAGCGCGATATCACCCGCGGTTTTAACGATGTGTTTTATGTTCCGCATTCGCGCCACACGATGAACCGCAAGGAAGACCTGCTTAAAAATGCCGATCTGAAAATTCTTGTGGAATCGGAACAGGCGGGCGTGCTGTTTACAACAACGGTGGATCAGCGGCATTATTTCATATCCGGTCATTTGGAGTACGACCGGGAAACCCTGCGGGACGAATATGATCGCGACCGGAAAAAGGGGATGGATAATGTCCCGTTTCCGCATGCCTATTTTCCGGATGACGATCCGGATCAGACGCCGCTTTTATCGTGGCAGGCGCACGCCAATTTATTGTATTCCAACTGGCTCAATCATATTGTGTATCAGAGAACCCCGTACGACCTGGGGCAATTGGCGCCCCGACAACTGATTTTAACGAACAAGGCGCGTTAATCTTCTGCATTTATCCCAGCCTGTGTTATGATATTTCTAGGAAAGTATGTAGGGAGGTATCAATGAAAGTAGCCATTGTTATGGGGAGTATTACGGATCGGCCCGTGGTGGAAAAAGCGTATGCCATACTGCGGGATTTCGGCGTGGAAGTGGAGCTTCGGGTGATCTCCGCCCACCGCACGCCGGAGATCGCCCGGGAATTCGCCCTCTCCGCTGAAAACGAAGGAATCGAAGTGATCATAGCAGCTGCGGGCAAAGCGGCCCATCTGGCCGGTGTGCTGGCGGCCTCCACCACATTGCCTGTGATCGGACTGCCTTTAATGTCATCGGCCCTGGACGGTTTGGATGCACTTTTGGCCACCGTGCAAATGCCCAAAGGCGTACCGGTGGCTACCGTTGCCATCAACGGCGCGGAAAATGCGGCGTATCTGGCTTGCCAGATCCTGTCTTTGCGCTATGAACCGATGCGGGAACGTCTGCAGGAACATAAAAAGCAAATGGAAGAAGAAATCCGTACGGTAGACGAAGAACTGCAGCGTACGATGAAAGGAAACCAGTGAGCGGAATTTTCGGCGTAGCAGCGCAAACGGAAAAAGCGCAGGATTACGGTTATTTTGCCATGTATGCACTGCAGCACCGCGGGCAGATCGGCTGCGGCATGGCCGCCAACAAAAACGGCTATATCGACTATCATAAAGAACTGGGTGTGGTCAGTCAGACCTTTACCCGCAAGCATTTACAAAAATTGACCAGCAATCTTGTGCTGGCACAGATCGACAACAGCCAGACGCATGTGGACGAACAGACCCTGGGTCCTGTTTTGATGGGAAACCGCACCACGAGCTTTGCGCTGGCATTGGACGGATCGTTCCTGAATCGCGACGAGCTTTGCCGGAAGCACCATATCTGTCCCGATTGCACCGATGCGGAGCTTTTGGCGCGAATGATTGCCAAACGGCAAATGGAGGATCTGGTGCAGGCAGTCAGCCAGGTCGTGCCGGAACTGCAGGGAGCCTATGCGTTTGTGCTTCTTACACATGATGTACTGATCGGGATGCGCGACCCGTACGGGGTCAAAATGCTGAGCGTAGGGCGTTTGAACCATGCGCATATGGTATCTACGGAGAGTTGTGCGTTTGAATCGTTAGGCGCCGAACTTTTAGGCGAGGTGGAACCGGGATCCATGGTGATCCTCTCCAACCGGCGGATCGCCTATCTGCAGGTTGTCCCCAAAGAAGCAACCCGCACCTGCCTGTTTGAAATCATCTATACATCCCGGCCGGACAGCAGTATTCAGGGAAACAGCGTATACAATATGCGCAAGCTGATGGGCAGAAAACTGGCCGCGATTGCCCCGGCTAAGGCCGATATGGTCATATCCTCCCCGGACTCGGGGACGGTAGCGGCCATGGGCTATGCGGAAGCCGCGGGGCTTCCGTATGATATCGGTATTATTAAGAACCGTTATATCGGTCGTACGTTTATTGAACCCGACAAAGAGCTGCGCGATATGGCTGTGCAGATCAAACTGAATGTGATTCGCGATACGGTGGAAGGCAAGTCGATCGTCATCGTCGACGATTCGATTGTGCGCGGGACAACGATGCGGCGCGTGGTGAGCATGTTAAAAGAACACGGCGCCAAAGCCGTGCATGTGCGCATTGCTTCGCCATTGGTCCGCTATCCCTGCAAGATCAAGGTCAATCCGTCCATACAGAAGGATCTGCTGGCGGACCGTCTGGACCAGCAAGGGATACAGGATATGCTGGGGGCTGATTCTTTACAGTTTTTACCGGTGGAGGATCTTTTGGCGGCCATCCCTGCCGCGGACACCTTTTGCACCGGTTGCATGACGGCGCACTACCCGATATTGGAGGATGAGAATGGGACTGAATTATAAAGAGGCCGGCGTCGACAAAGAAGCGGGCTATCGCGAGGTACAGCTGATCAAAGAGCATGTGGCCCGTACAAAAACGCCGGGAACGCTGTCGGATATCGGCGGGTTTTCCGGTGTCTTCCAACCGGACTTAACCGGCATGACAGAACCGGTGCTGGTGTCCGGAACCGATGGCGTAGGAACGAAACTGAAGCTGGCTTTTCTCACAGAAAAGCACGACACGATCGGACAGGATGCGGTGGCCATGTGTGTAAACGATATTTTGTGCCAGGGCGCCAAGCCGCTGTTTTTTTTGGACTATCTGGCAACAGGGGTACTGGAACCGGAAAAAATGGCTAAGATCGTAAAAGGCGTAGCAGACGGCTGCGTGCTGGCAGGCTGTGCATTGATCGGCGGAGAAACCGCGGAAATGCCCGGTTTTTATGCGGAAGGCGAATACGATATCGCGGGTTTTGCCGTAGGCATCTGCGACAAAAAGGATCTTCTCGAGCAGGAAAATGTGCAGGAGAAGGATGTACTCATCGGACTGCCGTCGTCGGGCCTTCACAGCAACGGCTTTTCTCTTGTGCGAAAAATCGTTTTCGATCGGAAGGAAATTGCAGAGGATTTCACACCGGAAGGTTGGGAGACCTCCTTATTTGAAACGCTTTTGACACCGACGCGTATTTATGTGCCGCAGGTTCTGCCGCTTTTGGAAAAGAAACTGTTGCATGCCGCGGTGCATATTACAGGCGGCGGTTTCTATGAGAATCTGCCGCGGGCCATTCCCGAAGGACTCTGCGCACAGGTGGATACCAAAGACATACAAACGCATCCGGTATTTTCCCTGCTGCAGGAGTGGGGCGGCATAGCGACGAGAGAAATGTATGCTACCTTCAATATGGGCGTCGGCATGGTGCTGTTTGTCGCACCGGAGAATAAGGAACCAGTGCTTCATTTATTGACGGAAGCGGGAGAATCCCCGCTGGTTTTGGGCCAAGTGGGTAAAGGCACGGAGAAAGTACAAGTATGTCTGCCGGATTAGCCGTACTGGTGTCGGGCTCCGGCAGCAATCTGCAGTCATTACTGGATGCGCAGAAAGCGGACGCATTGGCAGGGGCAAAGATTGTACTGGTTTTATCTGACAATCCGAAAAGCTATGCGCTGACCCGCGCCGAACAGGCCGGGGTACAGGCGCTGGTGATTCGGCCGAAAGACTATGCGACCCGCGCGGATTGGGAAAGAGCCGTCGGCGATGCGCTGGATGCGGCCCGTGTCGACTGGGTTCTTCTGGCGGGTTTTTTGCGCATTTTTTCGGGGGATTTTGTGCGCCGCTTTGCCGGACGCATTCTGAACATTCATCCGTCGCTATTGCCCAAATACGGCGGGGAAGGCTTTTACGGGCTGAAAGTACACGAAGCGGTGCTGGCAGGAAACGAAAAAGAAAGCGGCGCTTCGGTGCATTTTGTCACGGAAGGCTGCGATGAAGGCCCCGTGATTCTGCAGGAAAAAGTAGCGGTCTATCCGGAGGATACGCCGGAACAATTGCAACAGCGCGTGCTGAAAATCGAACATAAACTGTATCCGAAAGCCGTGCGGGAACTGTTGAAAGGATCAAAATGAAAAAACGTTGTCTGATCAGTGTATACGATAAAACGGGCATTGCGGCGTTTGCCCGTGCGCTCGACAAAATGGGTTGGGAGATTGTGTCCACGGGAAACACGGCCAAAACGCTGGCAGAAGAAGGGATTGCCGTTATACCGGTGGAAGATATAACGCATTTTCCCGAAATTCTGGACGGTCGGGTGAAAACCCTCAGCCCGTTTATCTTTGGCGGGATCCTGTTTCGCAGAGAGGACCCCGCGCATGTGGAGACGGTAGCTGCACAGGATATACGACCGGTGGATATGGTTGTAAACACGCTGTATCCTTTTGCGGAAACGGTCGCCGATCCGAATGCATCGGAAGCGGATATCATAGAAAAAATTGATATCGGCGGTCCGTCGTTAATCCGGGCTGCGGCAAAAAACCACAAGGATGTCCTGATTGTTACGGACCCCTCGCAATACGAGGAAGTCGTAGAAGCCCTGCAAAAGGAGCAGGCGGATCTGTCTTTCCGGGAGCGCCTGGCAAGGGCGGCGTTTCAGACGACCGCCGTGTATGAAATTGCCATCGCCAACTGGTTTGCGGACAAAATCGGAGACAAAAGCAAGTGGTTCGGGGCCTTTCATCAGGGAGAAGAACTCCGCTACGGCGAGAATCCGCATCAGAAGGGATACGTTTACCGGGCAGAACCCAAAATCCCCGGCGGTTTCGGACATATGATCCAGCATCAGGGCAAACCTTTGTCCTACAACAATTACAATGATGCCGGTTTTGCGATGGAAGCGATCAAGGAGTTCCCCGACCGGCCGACAGCCGTTGCCGTCAAGCACGCGAACCCGTGCGGGGTAGCCTGTGCGGACAGTCTGCTGGAAGCCTATGCAAAATGCGAAGCGGCCGATCCGAATTCGATCTTTGGCGGGATTGTCTGTGTCAATGAGCCTGTGGATGAATCGGTCGCCACGGCGATGCGTCAGATCTTTTTGGAAGTGATTATCGCACCGGGCTATACGGAAGAAGCGCTTGTCGTGTTTTCCGGCAAGAAGAATCTGCGGGTGCTGGAAGTACCGGATCTGATGGAGCGCGCGCCGGATGAACCGCTGGTACGTACGATACCGGGCGGTCTTTTGCTGCAGGACAAGGACAATGAACTGCTCGACGAGTTGGAAACCGTAACCCAAAGAGCGCCGGGTACCCACGAGATGGAGGACCTGCAATTTGCCTGGAAGGTGGCCAAGATCATTAAATCCAATGGCGTGGTCATTGCGAAAAACGAAGCCACTTTGGGAATCGGGCTCGGAGAAGTAAATCGCTATTGGGCGGTCAAAAATGCGATCGAACGCGCAGAAGACGACAATAAAGGCGCGGTATGCGCATCGGATGCGTTCTTCCCCTTCGGTGATTCGGTGGAAGCCCTGGCAGAAGCGGGTATTACCGCTGTCATACAGCCGGGCGGTTCGATCAAAGACCAGGAATCCATCGACGCGGCTAATCGGGCGAATATCGCCATGGTCTTTACCGGCATGCGCCATTTTAGACATTAGGAGGACTTATGCGAATACTTGTGGTTGGCGCAGGTGGCAGAGAACACGCCATACTCAACGCCATGTACCAGTCGGAACTCACGGAAAAACTGTTTTGTGCGCCGGGTAATGCCGGTACAGCCGAAGTGGCACAAAATCTCCCGATTGATGTAACCGATATCGAGGGAATTGTGCAGGCGGCAAAAGATGAAGCGATCGATCTCACGATCGTCGGTCCGGAAGTGCCGCTGGCTTTAGGACTGGTAGACCGATTGGAAGAAGAAGGATTAAAGGCGTTCGGACCCGATAAACATGCGGCGCAATTGGAGTCCAGCAAAGGCTTCACGAAGGCTTTGCTGCAGAAGTATTCCATTCCCACAGCCCGGGCGGAGCGCTTTTCGGATGCATCGGCCGCTTTGCGTGCCCTGCCTTCCTATTCGTTGCCGGTCGTGATCAAAGCCGACGGCTTGTGCGCCGGCAAAGGTGTCATTATTGCGCATACCGAAGAAGAAGCCGTGCGCGCTGTACGGGGGATTCTGGATGAAGGGCTGTTCGGAGAGGAAGGGGCCTCCATTCTGATCGAACAATTCCTGGACGGCTACGAAGCGTCCGTGTTCTGCTTTGTCGTTAACGGAAAGCTGGTACCGATGCCGGCTGCCATGGACTACAAGAAGATCGGCGAAGGAGACACCGGAGAAAACACCGGCGGGGTGGGCTGTATCGCACCCAATCCCAAACTGTCCGAAACGGCCAAAGAAAAGATCTATAAAGAGATCATTCCGGATATCGAATATGCGCTGCTGGCGGAGAAATTGCATTTTACAGGTTTGCTTTTTATCGGCTTTCTGATCGAAAACGATATACCGTATGTATTGGAGTTTAACACGCGGTTCGGGGATCCGGAGACGCAGGCTCTTTTGCCTTTGCTGGAGTCGGATCTGACGGCCGTGTTTGCCAAAGCGATGGACGGCACGCTGGATGAAACGGACCTGCGCTTTTATGACGGCGTTGCCATGGGCGTGGTGCTCTCTTCGATCGGCTATCCCGGAACCTACGAAAAGGGCGGTTATCTGCCGGATCTGAAGGCGTTTTCCGACGAGATTCTCATCTACCACAACGGCACGGCGGAGAAAAACGGACTTCTAACTATTAACGGCGGTCGCGTTTTGACGCTGGTGACCGTACAAAAAGATCTGGAAACCGCGCGCAAAGTGCTTTACCATGAAATTGACGGGGTTTCGTTTTCCAACATGCAATACAGAAAAGATATCGGACGTTAACGAGTTGCTATTTTAACAGGAATATGTTATTGTAAAGTCACAATACAGAACAATTGTGCATAGTGAAATTGAAGGAGGAATGAAATGAAAACAGACGTGCAAATCGCACAAGAAGCGAAAATGGTGCCCATTTTAGAAGTCGCTGAAAAACTGGGTCTGGAAAAGAAAGATCTCGAACAATACGGTGAGTACAAAGTAAAAGTATCGCTGGATGTTCTGGCCCGCAAGAAAGACGAAAAAGACGGCAAACTCATTCTGGTTACAGCGATCAATCCCACGCCCGCAGGGGAAGGAAAAACCACGGTCAATATCGGTTTGTCCATGGGACTGAACAAAATCGGAAAGAATGCCATCACCACCATTCGCGAACCCTCGCTCGGACCGAGCTTCGGCGTAAAAGGCGGAGCAGCCGGCGGCGGATACGCGCAAGTTGTCCCGATGGAAGATATCAACCTTCATTTCACCGGCGACTTCCACGCCATAACGACTGCGCACAATCTGATTTCTGCCTTGCTGGACAATCACATGCAGCAGGGAAACAAACTCGGGATCGACCCGCGCCGTGTACTCTGGAAACGCGTACTGGACATGAACGACCGCGCACTGCGCAATATCGTTGTCGGCCTCGGCGGAAAACCCAATGGTGTACCGCGTCAGGACGGCTTTGACATTACGGTTGCATCGGAAATTATGGCGATTCTGTGTCTGGCTGCCAATCTGGAAGACTTAAAAGAGCGCGTAGCCAACATTCTGATTGCTTACACCTACGACAATAAACCCGTGTATGTAAAAGATATCGAAGGACAGGGCGCCGTTGCACTGATCATGAAAGACGCGATCCGTCCGAACCTCGTACAGACGCTGGAAAACACACCGGCCTTTATCCACGGTGGCCCGTTTGCCAATATCGCACACGGATGCAACTCGGTTCTGGCAACCAAAACCGCTTTGAAACTCGGTGATTATGTTGTTACTGAAGCCGGATTCGGTGCCGACCTCGGTGCGGAAAAATTCTTTAACATCAAGTCCCGCGTAGCGGAATTGAAACCCAATGTTGTTGTTATCGTCGGCACGGTACGCGCATTGAAACATCACGGTGGCGTTGCCAAAGACCAATTGGGCGAAGAGAATATCGAAGCGCTCACAGAAGGCTTTGCCAATCTGCGCCAGCACATTGAAAACGTAAACAAATTCGGCCTGCCGGCAGTGGTTGCGGTAAACCGTTTCCCGACCGACACCGAAAAAGAACTGGAAACCCTGATGAAACTGACCGAAGAGGCGGGCTCCACCGCAATTCTGACCGAAGTATGGGGCAAAGG
This sequence comes from Tissierellia bacterium, assembly GCA_012519495.1. GTDB lineage: Bacteria > Bacillota > Clostridia > Tissierellales > Peptoniphilaceae > JAAYQA01. The sequence goes on from JAAYQA010000101.1 coordinate 12,340, forward strand.
CGGCGACGGCGCGATCGAACTGGCGGAAAAAGTTGTGGAACTCTGCGAAGCGTCCGAATCCGAATTCAAGGTTCTGTATGATACCGAACTGTCCATCAAGGAAAAAATCGAAACCGTTGCCAGAGAAGTGTATCGTGCGGATGGCGTGGAATTCACGAAGTCCGTCGAAAAGAAAATCAAAGACATCGAAGCACTGGGCAGCGCAAACCTGCCGATCTGCATGGCCAAAACGCAGTACTCCTTCTCCGATGACCCGACCTTGCTCGGCGCGCCGGAAGGGTTCAAAATCACTATATCCGACATTAAGCTATCCAATGGAGCCGGCTTTATCGTTGTGTTAACCGGAGAAATTATGACTATGCCGGGTCTGCCGCGTGTACCTGCAGCAAATAACATCGACATTAAAGAAGATGGCGAAATCATCGGATTGTTCTAAGGGGGCTACAGGATGTCCACCAATCCTAAATACAAAAGCAAACAACTGGATGAGCTGTTTGAAGCCATTCTGATGCTTAAGACCAAAGACGATTGCTATAAGTTCTTTGAAGACGCCTGCACGGTGCGGGAGCTGAACTCCATCGCACAACGGCTGGAAGTCGCAAAACTGTTAAAGATCCGAAAGACCTACAATGAAATTGAAAAGGAAACCGGCGCATCGACCGCGACGATTTCCCGCGTAAACCGCTCGCTGCATTACGGAGCCGACGGTTACGACCTGGTTCTGGATCATTTGATTGCCAAAGACCGGGATACGAAAAGAACCCGGGTCACCCGTTAAGTGACGCACCCCTCCGAACCCGGAGGGGTGTTTTTTACGGAAAGGAAGCGCATGAAAACACTTTGGCTCTACCCGCCTGCCTTCCCGAAGGAAGATCCGGAAGGATGGCAGCGCAGACGCTTTGCAAAAAGAGCCCGGGCTCTGGCGGAAGCCTTGCCTGCGGAAGGAAAAGTCATCTTTGCGGATCCGTCGGTGAGAAGCCGCGCCGAACGGCTTGCCGCTTCCATGGGGACGATCGTGCGTCCGATACAGGAGCAAAACGGAAGCTTTCGTATTCTGTCAGACATCCCGCAACGCATGGAAGAGGATCTGTATGAAAAAACCGGGGAGACCATCTCCTTTGCCCGGCCCGGTGCGGTACTCACAGAAACGACGGACGCACAGACGCGGGTATTGTGGCAATTGGCCGCCGCCGACTGGATCTTTCTGCAGTATCCGGCTGAACCGGTGGCACCTTTTCGGGAAGACGACACGCATTCCCTGAAGGATCTGATGGAGCCTGCCATACAAAAAACTGCGCTGCGCATGCGGGACAATCTAACACGGTTTATTGCAGCGCCCGAAGAACCGGAAGGCGTGCATCAGCTGCGGGTGTCGATCCGCAGTTTCCGCGCGCTCTTGTCGTTGGTAAAACCCCTGGCAGAAGCCGGTGAATACGCGCGGCTGCAGGACCACTTCCGTCAGCTGGCAAGAAAATGCGCCCGCCTGCGCGAACTCGATGTGCTGATTGAAGAGTGGATGGAGACAAAAGAAACAGGAGATGAAGCGCTGGTTGTCGCGTTGCAAAAGGAGCGGACAGAAGAGATGGAGCAATTGCTTGCCTATATGGACGATCCTTTGACAAAGCAGGCGTTTGCTTCCGGCGTGAATCGCTTCTTGCGGATGCTCTCCGATACGCCCTGGGAGCAATTGGACGGTGTCCGTTTTATCGACAAAAGGCTGCACGCGTGGTATCGCTTTTCTTTGGAAGGCTTGTGGAAGATGGACGGCTTTGACTGGCCGGTTGCGCATAAGATCCGCTTAAAGAGCAAGAAGTATCGCTATATCGCCGAACACTTTCGGGCTTATATGACACCCTTGCAATTGGAGCGGCACAAGACCGCCAAAAAAAGACAAACCGTATTAGGACTCATTTGCGACAGTCTCAGAAACCAGGAAGCGGTAGAAGAACTGTTGCCCGACTTCAGCTCCGATACGAAAGAAGAAGCCGAGCGTTTTATCGAAAGAGAAAAAGCGCGCGAAGAAACCCTCCGCGCGCAGGTAGGCGAAAAAGAAGAAAACAACAAGAAAGAAGAGACTGTCATGAAAACAGAACCCGAAGAGAAAGAATTCACACAGGAGCCGGAAAAAGAACCGGAAATCCCGCCGCAGAATCCGCCCAAAAATATCTTTGCCACCCGCTGGCCGATGCTGATTCTGATTGTTGTCGGGTTTTTGCTGGTTTGGTATATGAGCCGCTGACTACTGCGCGGTCAAAAAATGCTCCAGCAGCTGCAGGGTCTGTTCCAGGCCTTTTTCGTGTACGCGTTCATAGCCGTGGCTGGCTGCAACCCCGGGGCCGATGAGGGCATGGCGATAGTCGTGCCCGGCGGCCAAAGCGGCCGATGCATCGGAACCGTAATAGGGATAAATATCGACGGCATAGTCCAGCCCGGCTTTTTTTGCTGTTTGCACCAATGCGTCGGTTAAGTCGTAATTGTACGGACCGCTGGAGTCTTTGGCGCAGATGGACACCTTGGTTTCATCGGTGCGCAGATCATCGCCCACCACACCCATATCCACGGCGATCATGTCCGTGATACCTTCCGGATGGGCAGCTGCCGCACCGTGTCCGACTTCTTCAAAGGTGGTAAACATCAGGGTAACCGGACGGGCCGACGTCCATTTTCCTTCTTTGTGGCGTCTTGCCAGTTCCAAAAGAACCGCTGCACTCGCCTTGTCGTCCAGATGACGGCTTTTTACAAAACCGCCGGTGTAAACAAAGCGGGGATCCAGCGAAATATAGTCGCCCGCACAAATACCCAGTTCTTCCACTTCTTCTTTGGACCGAACGATCCGGTCCAGCACCACTTCCATATTGCTGTCTTCGCGTTCGGTTTTGCCGATCTCGCGGGACACATGCACGGCAGGCTCGTTCAGACGAAGCGTGCCGTCGATGGTGTCGCCGTCTCTGGTATGGACGACGACATTTTCCTGTTCGGCATAGTTCAGCGGAAAACCGCCCAGCGTGGTTACGCGCAGGCGTCCGTTGGACTTAATGGCGCGCACCATCAGCCCAAGCGTATCCACATGCGCCGACAATAGTAGGCCGTCTCCTTTTGTATCGGGATTCAGCGCTGCATATACGGTGCCCTTGTTTGACTGATAGGGTTTGCAGCCGTATTCCTGCAGCTTTTTCATGAGATACTGTTCAGCCAGACGGGTCCAGCCGGTGGGGGAAGGGGTGTTTACGAGTTCTTCCAGGGTGCGTAGGATTTCTTTTGTCATGGGATTCCTTTCTCTTTCGGATTATTTTGTTTCTTCCTGTATAAACTGTCCGCGCAATTGCCCGCAGGCGCCGTCAATATCCTGACCGAGCGCTTTTCTTTTGCTGGCAAAAAGCCCCGCCTGCTGCAATTGGGCCCGAAACCGCGTGGCGGCCTCTTCATCGGTACCCGGTCCGCCTTGCTGCAGCGGATTCAGGCCGATCAGATTGATCCGGCAGGGAATGTCCTTTACCAATGCAATTAAACGTGTAGCATCTGCAGGACGGTCGTTTACGCCGGGAATCAGTGCATATTCAAACAGAATAATGGTACCCGTTTTTTCCGTATAGGTCTTGCAGGCTTGCATTAAGGCGGACAGATTCCACTTGCGGTTTACCGGCATCGATTGGCTGCGTTTTTGGTCGTCCACATGATGCAGAGAAACCGCCAGACGACAGGGCCAGTTTTCTTCTGCCATACGCAGAATCCCCGGCACGACACCGCAGGTGGACACGCTGATATGACGTGCGCCGATGCCCGGGCCGTGCTGGTCGGTAAAGATCTGCAGGCTTCGTTTCACTTCATCCGCATTGTCGAGCGGTTCACCGATGCCCATATAGACCAGGTTGCGGATGGACACATTCTCTTTTTCTTCCACTGCCAAAAGCTGGCCTACAATTTCATCCGCGCTTAGATTCCCCGCATAGGGCAGGCGCGACGAGGCGCAGAAGTCACAGCCCATGCGGCAGCCTTTCTGCGTGGAAACGCAGAGGATATGGCCGTGTTCGTAGTGGAGCAATACACCTTCCACCGCCTGTCCGTCCAAAAAGCGGAACAGATACTTGATCGTTCCGTCTTTGCTGACCCGGCGCGTAGCGATAGCAGGCCGCGGGAGCAAAAAAGGGGCGAGCTTTTCTTTCAGGCGCAAAGGGATACCGGGGATCTCGTCGGTGGATCGGACCCTTAAGCGATACAACCCCTCGTAAATGGCTTCTGCATGCGCGGCCTTATCGTCGTGCGCAAGAAGCCAGCTGCGCAGTTCTTCTTTTGTGTATTCGTACAGCGATGTTTTTTCGTTTGGAATGGGATACGCTTTCATAAAATGAGTATACCACAGCCGGTGGCAGGTGCATCCCTTTAGAATCCGTCCGATATCCATTATAATAATAGAAGAAGAAAGGTGTGATGGCGTGTTAGCGAATTTGAATGATAGGCAAATGGAGGCGGTGACCGATACAGAGGGGCAGATGCTGATTCTGGCCGGGGCAGGATCCGGAAAGACCCGGGTTTTAACGACAAAAATCGCCTGGCTGATTCGGGAAAAGAACGTCCCGGCACACCGTATCCTTGCCATCACGTTTACCAATAAAGCGGCTAAAGAAATGAAAGAACGGGTTGCCGCACAATTGCCCGAGCTGGATGTAGACCGACTCTGGATCGGCACATTTCATTCCATCTGCGCCCGTATTCTGCGGCGCCGGATCGATCGCATCGGCTATGACCGGTCCTTTACGATTTATGACCGGGCAGATCAAAAAACGGTACTGAAAGATATTCTGAAAGAGGAGAATACCTCCGAAGAGGCGCTGGGGGTCAAACTGAACTCCGTGATCTCTGCGATCAGTTCGCATAAAAACCGGCGCATTCCGCCGGAAGAGGTGGTGGCCTCCGACCCGAAATTCGGGTTCATGCGCGCCTTGGCGCTATTGTATCCTCTGTATGAAAAACGCCTGAAAAAGAATAATGCGCTCGACTTTGACGATTTGATCCTGAAAGCGCTGGAACTTTTTGATCAGGACCCCGAAACGCTCGTAAGCTACAGCGAGCGGTTTTTGTATGTCTTTGTGGACGAATACCAGGACACAAACCGTATGCAGTACGATTTGATAAAGATCTTAAGTGAAAAGCACCGGAATCTGTGTGTCGTGGGAGATATCGACCAGAGCATCTACAAATTCCGCGGGGCGGATATCAACAATATACTGGACTTTGAGAAGGACTATCCAAATGCAAAAACGGTCAAATTAGAACAGAATTACCGCTCTACACAGAATATCCTGGACCTGGCCAATCGCGTGATCGATCACAATGTGGAACGAAAAGACAAGGTTCTCTGGACCGACAATACCGGAGGCGAACCGGTGCGGTATCATCTGTGTTCTACATCCGACGAAGAAGCGCAGCGGGTGGTCCGCTGGATTAACCTGCGTCGTGGCGAGGGCATGCATTTGCGGGACATTGCCATTTTGTACCGGACCAATGCGCAGTCGCGTTCGTTTGAGGATCAGCTCCGGCGCGAGGGCATCCCGTATCAGCTGGTCGGCGGGCTGAAATTCTATGACCGCAAAGAGATCAAGGATATCACGGCCTATTTGAAAATCATTGTAAATCCGAGGGACGATGTAAGTCTGATCCGCGTGATCAATACGCCGAAAAGAGGAATCGGGCAAACGACGATCAACCGCTTGAGCGAATGGGCGGCCACAAACCGTTTTTCGCTGATGGAGGCCGTTAAAGACGGCGAAAAAGTACCCGGTGTCGGGCGCGTCACAGCCGAACGGCTGCAAGAATTTGTCAAACTGATCGACGATTTAACGGATTTGGCACAGGCGCTGCCCCTCACGGAGTTTGTGATGGAAGCGGTGCGAAAAACCGGTTACGAAGCCATGCTGAAAAAATCCCACCAGCAGGAAGACCGCACGCGACTGGAGAATATCGACGAATACATTTCCTCTGTGGCCGAATACGAAGAAGAAAACGAAGGCGCCACCCTATGGGAATATCTGCAGGATGTCAGTTTATTGTCCGACACCGATAAGGTGGACGGGGAGGAGACGGGTGTGTCGTTAATGACGGTGCACAGCGCCAAGGGCACAGAATACGATCTGGTCTTTGTCACCGGATTGGAGCAGGGGCTTTTCCCCTCTTTGCGCGCCATGGATGAAGGCGAACTGGAAGAAGAACGCAGACTTTGCTATGTGGCACTGACCCGCGCGCGCAAGGAACTGTTTTTGTCGGGGGCACAGTCCCGCAGGCAATACGGCAGCTATCAATACGCGCGGCCTTCGGTGTTTATCGAAGAAATGGGCGACGGACTGCAGATGGAACAATCGACCCCGTACGACCGGCCCGCCGCACACGAGCAGGTGCAAAAAGATCTGCACGCCACGCGATTTACCGAGCGTTTTCTGAAACCGGATCCTCTTGTAAACGAAGCGCTGCAGTTTCGCGTGGGCGATGCCATTGTGCATGGTGTCTGGGGAGAAGGAATGGTTGTTATGACCCAGGACCTGGACGACGGCGATCAGATGCTCACACTGAGCTTTCCCAATGTGGGGCTGAAAAAAGTGAAAAAGAGTTTTGCCAAGCTGAAGAGGAATGCCTGATGGATGAAATGCAAGCACTGATCGATAAAATACAGACATGGAACCGGGAATACTACACGCTGGACAATCCCAGCGTAACCGATGCCGAATATGATGCAGCCTATGACCGCCTGCGCAAGCTGGAGGAAGAAACGGGCACCGTGCTGCCGGGTTCGCCGACCGGGCAGGTAGGCGGAGAACTGCTGGATCATTTTGAACGGCATACCCATGTATTTCCGTTGTTCAGTCTCGACAAACGGCAGAACAAAGAAGGACTGCAGGCCTGGGTGGAAAGGGCGGAACGCGTGGTGGACGGCTTGCGCGAAACGGAAACCCTGCCGCCTTTGGCCTTTACCACCGAATACAAATTCGACGGACTGACGATCAATCTGACCTATGACAATGGTGAGCTTATCCAGGCTGCCACCCGCGGGACGGGAACCGTAGGCGAGGCGATTCTGCCGCAGGTTCGGACCATCCTTTCCATACCGAAACGCATTGCCTACACGGGCTTTATGGAAGTTCAGGCCGAAGCGCTTATGAAGCTTTCCACACTGGCCCATTACAATGCCACGCACGACGAACCACTGAAAAATGCGCGCAATGCTGCCGCAGGCGCGCTCAGGAATCTGGACACGCGTATCACCCGGGCACGCCGGCTGATCGCCTACTGCTATGCGGTGCAAGGGGAGGATCTGCCTTTCAGCTCACAAACGGAGCTGTTTGCCTTTTTGGAATCCAACGGGTTTCCCGTGTTTCCGTACCGAAAAAGAGTCACAGACTTCTCCTCCCTCTGGGAAGAGATTGAAAAAATCCGGGCGGCTCGCAATACGCTGGACATTCTGACCGATGGGGTGGTTATCAAAGTAGACGATCTGCAAACCCGCGAACACATGGGCCATACCGACAAATTCCCCCGCGGTGCGGTCGCGTATAAATTTGAGGCGGAAATTGTAGAAACCGAATTGGAAGATGTGATCTGGAGTGTGGGGCGCACGGGAAAAGTCACCCCCACTGCGGTTCTTTCCCCGGTGGACATCGGCGGGGTTACCGTACAGCGGGCCACGCTCAACAATTACGAAGATATTGAAAGAAAGGGCCTCGCATTGGGGGCCACGGTACATCTCAGGCGTTCCAACGACGTGATCCCGGAGATCCTGGGGACGGTAGAAGACGGGGCGAACACCCGCCCGATTGAAAAATTGACCCATTGCCCGTCCTGCCACAGTGAACTCGTACAGGATGGCGTCCATCAGTTCTGCCTGAACTCTTTGTCCTGTGAGCCGCAACTGGTGGCGCGGATGACGCATTTTGCCAGTAAATCCGCAATGGATGTAGCCGGTTTGAGTGAAAAAACCGCCGCATTGCTGTTGAAAGAAAAAGACTTGCACGATGTAGCGGATTTATATACACTGCATACAGAAGATCTGCTGGCATTGTCCGGGTTTAAGGAGAAGAAGGCAAAAAATCTCTTCGATGCGATCCAGGCGTCCAAAGGGCGGCCGTTGTCCCAGTTTTTAGTGGCCTTGGGGATTCCCGGGGTCGGGGTTCGTACGGCAAGGGATTTAGCGGCGCATTATCATACCCTGGATGCATTAAAAGATGCAGGCGAAGAAGCGCTCACGGAAATTCCCGATATCGGAACGATTACCGCCAAAGAGATCCGCACCTTTTTTACCGACGAACAAATCGCAGAGAGCCTGCAAAAGCTGGAAGCGCTGGGCGTGGTGCCAAAAGCCCAGGAAGAAGCGGCAGACCGGCCGCTGGAAGGCTTAACGATTGTTCTGACAGGCAGCTTGCAGATGAAACGGCGGGAACTGGAAGAGGCGCTCGTAAAACGCGGCGCTTCGGTGACGGGATCGGTTTCTAAGAATACGGACTTTGTCATTGCGGGAGAAAATGCCGGGTCGAAACTGACACGGGCCCAGGAACTGGGCATTCCCGTTTTTCATGAAGAAAAAGTGCCCGCACTCTTAGCGGGCGAAAGGCTGGTATAAATGATTACGAGAGAACAGGTAAAGAAAACCTACGAACTGGCAATGCTTGAACTGCCGGAAGAACAGGTGGACGAAATGACGGAAAAGTTCCAGATTATTTACGATATGGCTGCCCGCGTGGACGAAGTGGACACCGAAGGCCTGGAGGATATGGTCAGCCCGGTTACGCATTCGTGCCCTTTGCGCGACGATGTACCGGAAGCCTCTCTGGACAGAGAAGCAGCGCTTATAAATGCGCACGACCGGGAATTCGGCTATTTCCGACTGAAAAGTGTCATGCTGGAGGAAGAGGATGTATAAAAGTGCGGCCTCCATCGTAGAGGCGATCAAAAACAAAGAGACCACGGCAGAACAGGTCACGGCGTATTATCTGCAAAAAATAGAAGAAAACAAAGACCTCGGTTCTTTTCTTACCGTAAATGAAAAGGCTTTGGAAGAAGCAAGGGAACTGGATGCACGCCTTTTGCAGGGGGAACCCTGCGGGGCATTGTGCGGCGTGCCGGTTGCCGTAAAAGACAATGTGCTGACCGAAGGCCTGCGCACAACCTGTGCATCCAACGCGCTAAAAGACTTCATTCCGCCCTATGATGCCACGCTGATCACCCGGATCAAAGAAGCCGGCGGCATTATACTCGGAAAGACCAATATGGACGAATTTGCCATGGGTTCCTCTTCGGAAACCTCGGCTTTCCAGATTACCAAAAACCCTCTGGATCCCAATCTCGTGCCCGGCGGTTCGAGTTCGGGTTCGGCATCGGCGGTTGCATCGGGGGAAGCGGTTGTGGCTATCGGTACCGATACCGGCGGTTCCATCCGGCAACCGGCAAGCTACTGCAGCCTGTACGGATATTATCCAAGCTACGGGACCGTGTCGCGCAGCGGGGTGATATCCATGGCCAATACCCTGGATCAGGCCGGCGTTTTAGCCAATTGTGTGGCCGATCTGCGGCGGATGGTAAATGTGATCGGCGGATGTGATGAAAAAGATCCCACCTCCATGCGGGAAGCTTCCCCCGGTCTGGAAGAGAACCCGTCCTACAGCCTGCAAGGAAAACGTATCGGCTACCCGGCCAATCTGGATGCCTTCCCCTTGGAGACGGAAGTAAAAGAGAGCTTTGACAAAGGCATCCGCTTGCTGGAAGAACTGGGGGCAGAGGTCGTACCGGTTGAATTCCCGACGCTTGCCTATGCGCTGTCGGTTTACAATATTATCGTCGCCACCGAGGTCAGTTCCAATATGTCCCGATTCGACGGCATTGTATACGGCCCGCGCGTAGACGAATATCAATCCAATGACGAACTCTACAAAAAGACCCGCTCGGCCGTGTTCGGCGAGGAAGTGCAGCGCCGCATTGCCATGGGAACGCTGTATCTCGGGTCGGATGACGAGCAGCGTCTGTATAAGAAAGCGATGAAGGTGCGGCGTAAACTGGCGGATGAATACCGGGCTTTCTTTGCGGACTATGACTTTGTCCTCACACCGACCACCAACGACATGCCGTTTCCGATCGGGGCGCGCAAGGACGATCCCATGGTGATGTATGATTCCGAACTTTTCACCGTATCGGTCAATCTGTGCGGGCTCTGCGCGGTTTCCATCCCGATGCAAAAAGGACTGGGCGGATCGTTGCAGCTTATCGCCGAGCGCTTCAATGACAACGAATTGTTGCAGGCGGCTGAACAGATAGAAAGGAGCCTGGCATGAAAGCATACGAAACGATCGTAGGGCTGGAGATCCACGTAGAGCTGCTCACAAAAACGAAGATGTTCTGCGGCTGCAAAAACAGCTTTGGCGATGCACCCAATACCAATGTGTGCGAAGTCTGCCTGGGCTTTCCCGGTGCGTTGCCCCGCATCAATAAAACCGCGATCGACTACGGTATCCGCGCGGGCCTTGCACTGGACTGCTCTATCCGGGAAGCATTCGGCACCGACCGGAAAAAATACTTTTATCCCGACCTGGTCAAAGGCTATCAGATTACCCAGGATGCAGAGCCGCTGTGCTATGACGGCTATATTGAAGTACCCGTGGACGATGAAGCCCACAAAGTGCGGATCGAACGCGTCCATATAGAAGAAGACACCGGAAAAGCCATCCACAACGAAGCGGGCGACACCCTGATGGATTACAATCGTTCCGGCGTGCCGCTGATTGAGATCGTCACCAAGCCCGATATCCGTTCGGCCGAAGAGGCCCGATTGTTTTTGACGATGCTGAAGTCCCGGCTGGAATATCTGGGCGTTTCCGATGTCAAGATGGAAGAGGGTTCTTTGCGTTGCGATGTGAATATCAATGTGAAAAACACGGAAACCGGCCAACGCACCGCGATTACCGAAGTGAAAAACCTGAACTCGTTTCGCGCGGTATCCCGTGCCATTGAATCGGAGACACAAAGGCATATTGCCTTATTGGAAGCGGAAGAAACCGGCGAAAAAGAAACCCGCCGCTGGGATGATCTGAGCGGGCGCACGCTGCTGATGCGCGCCAAAGGCACCAGCTCCGACTATCGCTACAGTGCAGAAGGCGATATTCCGCGCATTCAATTGCCGGCGCAGATGATAGAGGAGATCCAACGCGCATTGCCGGAGATGCCCCATGTGAAAAAAGCCCGCTTCCAAAACGAATACGGCTTGAACGAATACGATGCGGAAAATCTGACCGGCGATCCGGCGTTTGCCCGATTGTTTGAAGAACTCATGCAGCACACAAAAGACGCCGACACCGCCGCAAACTGGATGCTGGGGGATTTTTCCCGGCAGGTAAATGACAAGGAGATCCGCTACGACGCGATCCCGTTTGCCATGAAAGATCTGGCGGACCTGCTCGCACTGGTGGAGAACCAAACCATCCATCTGAACGCGGCCAAAAAAGTATTGCGCAGTATGTTTGAAACCGGCGGCAAACCGGGGGATATCGTAGAAAAAGAAGGTTTGTCGCAAATCACCGACACCGGGGCACTGGAAAAAATCGTCGACGAGGTATTGGATGCCAATCCGCAGTCGATCGAAGATATCAAAGGGGGAAAAGACCGGGCGCTGGGCTTCCTGGTAGGCCAATGCATGAAGGCCTCCAAAGGCAAGGGGAATCCGCAGACGATGCGACAGCTCCTGGAAGAAAAGATCGCCCAAAGATAGTGCAGGGGGAGAACAAATGGCAAGCGGCAAACTGCCCAATGAAATTCTGAAAAAACTGTTAACCGAAATTCCGATTATTAAACGGGACGATGTGCTCATTGGCGCAAAAGTCGGCGTGGATACGGCGCATGTGCTCTTTGACAAAGAAATCTGTGTGTTGTCCACCGACCCCGTCACCGGGGCTACCGACAATGCCGGTGCCATTGCCGTGACGATTGCCATCAACGACATTGCCACAGCCGGGGCGGAACCGGTGGGGCTTTTGCTGACCATCCTGGCGCCCGACGGAACCACGCATGAAGAGATCGAAGCGATCCAAAGAGATGCCACAGAAACATCCAACGCCCTGGGCGTGCAGATCATCGGCGGGCATACGGAAATAACCACCGTGGTGAATCAGACGGTGCTGAGTGTGGCAGCCATCGGTAAGCTCCCGCCGGAACAATGGATGGATATAAAAAAGATACAGGAAGGCGATCGGATCGCCGTATCCAAGAGCCTGGGGCTGGAAGGCTCCGCGATTCTTGCCGCCGACAGGGAAGCCATGCTTAAAGGCGTGCTCACCCCGGCCGAGCTGGATGAAGCCAAGGGCTATATATCGCAACTGTCGGTGATGAAAGAAGGACGCCTGGGAGCGCTGCTTTCTGTGCAATACATGCACGATATCACCGAAGGCGGATTGCTGGGAGCTTTGTATGAAACGGCGCAGGCGATCAAAAAAGGCGTATGCGTCAATGAAGAAGCCCTCCCGATCACACCAACCACCCAAAAAATTGCCACAGCGTTTTCTATCGACCCCTTGCGGCTGATCTCCTCAGGGAGCATGCTTCTGGTTATCCCGCAAGAGAAACAAAAAGAAGCCGAGCGCCTGTTTGAAGAAGAAGGCATCGCCCTGACTTTTATCGGCGAGGTATGCAAAGAAGGCGTACAGATTGTAAACGAAAAAGGGGCGGTGGATGTACCGCCGCCGGAAAAGGATATGCTGTATACCGCTTTGCGGCGAACTGAACCGCAGCGTCTGATTCTGGCAACGGATAATCCCGATAAAGCGGTGGAACTGCGCCATCTGTTGGACGATCTGCCCTTGCGAGTGCTTACAAAAAAAGAAGCAGGCATCCGGATCGATGTGGAAGAAGACGGCCGCAATTTAGAAGAAAATGCGCTTTTGAAAGCCCGTGCGGTGAAAGACCAGGCGTCCGATGCCTGGGTCATTGCGGACGATACGGGTCTGTTTGTACAGGCGCTTGGCGGAGAACCCGGGATTCATGCCGCGCGCTATGCGGGTCCCGGCTGCTCGTATGAGGACAATTGCAACAAAATGCTGCGTGAAATGGAGGGACAAACAGACCGCACCGCTTACTTTGCGACCTGTGTTGCACTCCTTTCACCGGACGGTTCTGCCCATATCTTTTTCGGACAGGCGGACGGACAGATACGACAGGAGCCAAAAGGGACGCGCGGCTTTGGTTACGACGCCCTCTTTGTCCCGGACGGCTATACGGAAACGTTCGCGGAAATGGAAGAAGCGGAAAAAAATGCCATCAGTCACAGGCAAAAGGCTCTGGTAAAAGCCAAACAGTTTTTGGCCAGGCAGTAACCCATAAAACAGGAGGACGGTATGGATCGCGAACGACCCAAAGTCATTCACAAAACGGTGGAGAAAGGTGTTTCTTTCGGAAGCGTACTGGCTATCGTGATCAGCTATGCCAAATGGGGTTCGATCTTCTGGGCGATTGTGCACGGCTTGTTCGGCTGGCTGTATGTGATTTATTATCTCTGGAAATACGCATGACAAAACTATGGATCGTATCGGATACGCACAGGCATTACGCGCCTGTGCTGGATTGTTTGAAAAACGACCCGCACGATGTCGTGCTCCATTTGGGCGATCACGCGGCCGATGCACAGGAAATGGCGTATTATCTGCATGTGCCCGTGATCGCGGTGCGGGGCAACTGCGACGGGGCGGACGGGGAGATTCCTTTGGAACGCATACTGGAATACCACAGCCTGCGGATTTTTATGACGCACGGGCACGGGTACCGGGTCAAGTCGGACAGAAGGTATCTGGCGGCAAAAGCGAAAAAAGAAAACTGTACCCTGGCTCTTTACGGACACACGCATGTCTTTAGCGATGAAGAGGTGGACGGCGTGCGGCTTATCAACCCCGGTGCCTTGTATCTGCCGCGGGGCGGCAGACCGACCGCCGTTTCCCTTACGGTTCAAAAGGACGGTCGCTTTCAGGTCGATGGGCGGTATCTGTAGTTTTTACTTTCTTTTCACACAAACTTGGTTTGGCTTGACTTACCCCGTTGATCTTGGTACAATTATTGACAGCGCTTCCTATGGAAATCGCTGCATGGTGGGTGTGGCCTAGTTGGTTAGGGCGCCAGATTGTGGCTCTGGAGGTCGTGGGTTCAAATCCCATCACTCACCCCATTTGATTGGAAAGGGACGAAAGTCCCTTTTTCGTTGGAGAGAACATGAAAAAACTGGTACCGGTATTAGCGGCCTTTGCAGGCTGGTATATGTACAACAAAAATCAGACGCGTGTGTTCCGGATCCGAACGCCGGAAATTGCGTTGCGCCGTGCCACCCGCTCGTTTCGCATCACCCAGATTACCGACTTTCACAATCACCGGCATATCGACCCGGTGCAGGTGGCGGAAGCCGTGCGGGTGTTTTCTCCGATGTGCATCGCACTGACGGGGGACTTGATCTCCGAAGACGATACCGATTTTACCAAGGCTTTGCAGCTGGCGCGAGCGCTTGTTGCAACAAAAATCCCGGTGCTTTTTGTGTCGGGGAATCATGAGAGCCAGAATCCGCAAGCGGAAAAACTGTTTCATGCCCTGACCGGGCTCGGCGTTGTGCTTTTGGGCGGAAAATCCATCGAATTTCCCGAGGTCGTTGTATCCGGTGTCGATTATCCCGCCCGTGCAAATGTCGTACCCCATCCTAAGACGGCAGACAAACCGCATATTTTTCTGGCGCATTCGCCTTCAGATATCAAATCGGTCCGTATCGATGCCGACCTGATTCTTTCCGGGCATACGCATGGCGGACAGGTACGTCTGCCGGGTATCGGCGCGATTATCGTGCCGTCGGAAGGGTTTTTTGCAAAGGTCAACAAGGGTCTGTACGAATGGAATCAAAATTTGCTGTATATTGATAGCGGAATCGGCAACACAAGACTTGACTTACGTGCCTTTAATCCGATACAATTTACTAATATGACAATAGTCGCGCACCGGTAGCTCAATGGATAGAGCACCAGGCTTCGGACCTGGGTGTTGGGAGTTCGAGTCTTCTCCGGTGTACCAAAGCCGTCGTGCCCTGCACGGCGGCTTTGTCCTGTTTGCAGGAAACTAAAGGCTCTTTGTCAAATGTTGGGGTAGGAAGCATATCTGTTTCCTATCCCACTTTTATTTTTCTATATTTATGAGCAGCAGTACAAAATCCGGCGGCGAAAGTTTGCAAAGTTCCGGTACCCAAACGAC
>JAAYQA010000102.1 GCA_012519495.1 Tissierellia bacterium
AGAAGTGCGCTGCGGGAGCTGCAAAAAGAGGAAGTTCCGGTAACCTGGGTCTGCTGCAATTTCAAGGATGTGCTTTTGAATCTGCATGCACTGACGCTCGCCGGGGGGGATTCGCGCACCGAAAGCCGTGCGCAACACAAGCGCCAAGGAACTGCGCCCGATCTTTCAGGCGGGTTATCCCGGGGAGCTGCTGTTTGCCTATGGGCAGCTCGCTTCGGTGTTATCGCCCGCGGTGGTATTAAACGAGTCGCTGGATCAGCTGGCGATTACGCACAATCAAACGTATAACGAAACAAGCGAAGCCTTCGGCAACGGGCCGGGTTCTTCGTGGGAAGATCTGAGCTTTGTTAAAAAGGATTCATCGCGGGCGGCGGCTCTGCACGGCCGGTGGAAGCAGGCGGTCTTGTATGCGCTGTTTCCCCCGGGCGAGGCCGATGCGCTCCTGCAAAAGCAAAGAGGGTATCTGGCGGAGGTGTTTTCTTCCGGCCGGCCGCACGAAGAGGCCAATCAGGCGCTGCTGCAGGTGTTGGCGGCCTATCCCGCGCTGGATTATCTGACGCAGCTGGAGCATGTGCGCTGGTGTCATTTTTATTACGGCCTGGGGTTTCGGCATGGGGAAACCAAGGATGAGCAGGAAAAAACGCATCCGTGTTTAATAGAGGAATGGGATGTGATCGCCGGACCCTTGGCTCATGTCTGCTATCCGATTTTTGACGCCATTTCCGTTTTGGCATTGGAGATTCCCGACATAAAGGAGAACAGATAGATGGAAGAAAAGCCATACAAATACGACGCGTTTATCAGCTATCGGCATGTGGAACCGGATATGACGATTGCAGCCAGACTGCATACGATGCTGGAGACGTTTACGCTGCCCAAGAATCTGCGTGCGGAGTCCAATAACCAGCGCTTTCGCGTGTTTCGCGACCGGGAAGAGCTGTCGGCGGCGGATTTGTCGGATTCGATACAGGAGGCGCTCCGGTCTTCGGCCAATCTGATCGTGATCTGCACCCGGCAGACGCCCTTGAGCCCGTGGTGTGCCAAAGAGATTGAAACCTTTCGCAAGTTTCACGGCGATCAGGGCATTATTGCCGTGCTGGCGGAAGGGGAACCGGATGAGTCGTTTCCGCCGTCGCTTTTGGATCTGAAAAAAGAACTCACGCTGGAAGACGGCACCACGGAATTTGTGGAACGGGAGCTGTTGGCGGCGGAACTGCGGCTGGATGCGGTATTGCAGCCGGATTTTCCGGGCTATGCCAAGCTCCTGGCAAAAGACTCCGCCCGCGTACAGGAACTGGGCAAGCAGTCGACCGCTTTGTTAAAAACGGAGATCTACCGCATTGTGGCGGCCATGCTGGGCGTCAGCTTCGGGGATCTCAAACAAAGGGACAAAGAACGCAGACTGCGCCGCACTCTGCAGCTGGTGAGCGCGGGGGCGGCGGTTATGCTGGTGTTCGGCATTGTGATGCTGAATCTGTACTGGCGTGCCGATGCCGCGGAGCTGCAAAGCACGCAGCAGTCTTCTCTGATGACGATGTCCCGTGCGATGGAACAGGTGCGCGCAGGCGACCGCATGACCGGCGCTTTGGTCGGAAAACTGGCGATGGACGGCGCGCGGGAAGAGATGCCCGCCTACGACAAGCTGGCCGCACAGTATGCGGGCGTTTTGAACGACGCGCTGTACACCGATGCCTATGAAACAACATCGGTTTTGGACACCGGCAGCACTAGCCCGTTTTTCAGCATCTCCAATACCGATGCCCGCGTATTGACCTCGGGCGGACAGAACAATGCCTATATATGGGATCTGGAAACCGGGGAAGCGCTTTATACGCTCCGGCACCCGATGCCGGTGTTTTCTTTGTCGATGTCCGAAGACGGGCGCTTTGCCTACACCGGCGCGCTGGACGGAAACCTGTACGAATGGGATGCAAAAACGGGGGAAACCCTGCGCACGATTCCTTTGTCATCCGGCGGATCCGACATTCGCCCCACGGCGGACAATCGCGTGATGGTCGCTGCCCGGATGGATGGCGGGGTGGATTTGTGGAATATCGAAACCGATGAGATCATCTCACTCGACTTTCCTGAAGGCCGGCGTCTGCACAGAGCGGCGCTGCATCCGGACGGCAAAGTGATTGTAACCTCCTTAAAATCGCGCGACACGGAGCAGTATATCCCGTTCGGCGAAGTTCAGGCCTGGAGTCTGCAAACCGGTGAGCTGCTTAAGACCTACGATTTGGGGCCCAATGTGCGTTCGACCGAATTCAATTCCTCTCCCAAGTATGCAAAGGACGGGTCGGTTCTCGTTCTGACAACGCCAATGGGACTTTTGCTGGAATATGCCGACGGGACGCAAAAGCGGGTGGATGACCCCTTGCTTTCTGTGATGAACGACTACGCGCTTTCGGGCAACGGACGGATTCTCTACGCGGCGGACAATTCCATTGTGGATGCCGATGTGGTTGTTTGGGATCTGGAAGAAGGAATGCGGACAGATACGTATTCCGGCCGCGCGGGTTCCATCTTTCAGCTGGCTGCATCCCCGGACGGCCAATCGGTGGCCGCCGCCTGGAACGACAATATCGTGACGGTATGGGATACTGAAAAGGGAGAGGGCGCATCTTTTAAGGAGATCCGGGAGGAGATCCGCGGCCATACGGGCATTGTGACCCGGCTGGAATTTTCCCGAGACAGCGCGTATCTGCTGTCCGGCAGTATGGACGGCACGGTGCGGATCACACCGACCACCGCGCGCGATGCCGGCCGCTTGGTAAACGGAACGCCTGTGACCGCATCGTTTCAAAATGAATATGTCCTTTTGAAACGAACGAATGACGATTTTTCCGAATCGTATGACCTTTGGGACTGGAAGGGTGAACCGGAAGAAGTCCACGGGCTGGAATCGGCCGATTTTCTGAGTGCGGTGCGCGTTTCTCCGGACGGAAAAACCGCTGCATTCAGCCGGACAGGATACGCAAATGCCGGCATCGTCAATCTGGAAACGGGGGAAAAATTGCGGGATACCTCGGTGCACGATGCGGTAACCGGCGGTTTGAACTCCCTGGTGGATCTGCAGTTTTCTCCGGACGGAACGCAGCTGGCCACTTTGGGAGAAGACAATGCCATCAAACGGATCGATGTCGGGACCGGGCGCGTATTGGGCACCATAACGGATCTGCCCGCGGCCAATCTGGCCCTGCGCTGGTCTGATGACGGCGCACTATTGTATGTGCAGACCGTATCCGGCAACACGGCCATCCGCAAGATAGACGGGTCGGTCGAAGAAGAGATCGAAGGCGTTTTGTATGCGATAAGGAAGACCGACACCGGTTATACAGGCATCGGCCTGCGCGGGGACGAGCTGTTTTCCTGGAGCGACAAAGAGGGCGTACAGCCCATTTCCATGACGCGCGAACGCCGCGGGATCGGTGACCGCCAGCTGAATATGGACACGGTGTCCCCGGACGGAGAAATCATGCTGACGGTGGTGCAGGGGGAGGTTATCCTCACGGATACGCAGACCGGCGAACGCCTGCGCACGCTGGAAACCGCGGGCAATATCGCCCGTGCGGGCCTGTTCAGCCCCGACGGAAAAGAGGTGCTCTACACCTATACCGACACGACCGCCAAGGTTATCTCCCTGCATAGTATCGACACGCTGCGGACGGTTTTGCAGGAGCGTCTGGGGGACCGCGCGCTCAGCGAAGAGGAGCTGGAAGCGGTCGGGCGATAAGCACAGCGCAATATTTTTGTAATCTCATTCGTTAGTTTCATAGCACGACAGGGGTATTCTGTACGCAATGTGTCTGAAATAGCGTGTTATGGTATAATACTACGAGTGAATTTTTAGGAGGCTTGCATGTTTCAATTTGACATAGATGCCCATTCGGTGAAAACCATTCATTTCATCGGAATCGGCGGCGTTAGCATGAGTGGGATCGCGGCACTTCTTCTGGACAAAGGCTACACGATTACGGGCTCGGACAGAGAACGCAATCATTTTGTACGCAGACTGGAAGAAAAAGGCGCGACCATTGCAATCGGACAGAAAGCGGAGAATATTCAAAATCCGGATCTGGTGGTCTATACCGATGCAATCCTGCCGGAGAACGAAGAGCTGATTGCGGCAAAACGCAGCGGTGTCCCCGTCATTACACGCGGTGTGATGCTGGGGGCGCTGATGAAAAACTTCCCGCAGTCTATCGCCGTATCCGGCACGCACGGAAAGAGCACCACAACCAGCATGATTGCCGAAATCCTGCTGGGCGCCAATACCGACCCCACCGTTCTTTTGGGGGGCGATCTCGACGGGATCGGCGGAAATTTCCAGATCGGTGAGAGCGACTATTTTCTTACGGAAGCCTGTGAATACAAGGGCAATATTCTCTATTATTTTCCCCGGATTGCGATTATCCTCAATGCAAATCTGGATCATGTGGACTTCTTTCACACGCAGGAAAATTTCACGGACTATTTTATCCGCTATATGAATAATTTAGGGGAGGATTCGGTTGCCGTACTCAATATCGACGATGCGGAAACCCGAAAGCTCATTCCCCATGTACCGGGCCGCTGTGTGACCTTCGGCATTGAAAACCCGGAGGCCGACTACAGCGCAACGAATCTGCAAAAAAATGCGTATAAGGGCTTCAGCTTTACGGTGCAAAAGAAAAACGGTGACGCCAAACAGGTGGAACTGCATGTGCTGGGCAAACACAATGTGTATGACGCCCTGGCCGCCTTTATTGCCGCCTATGAAGCCGGTGTCCCGGTGGAACAGATCCAGCGCGGTCTGACGAATTACCGTCATCTGCACCGCCGCCAGGAGATTATCGGAAACAGAAACGGCGCTACGGTCATGACCGACTACGGCCATCATCCTGTGGAGATCCGCAGCACGATCGAAGCCGTCCGCTACCGGGAAGACAAACGGCTGATCGTTGTTTTTCAGCCGCATACCTACAGCCGCACCAAACAGCTGATGGATGACTTTGCCGTAAGTTTTGACGGGGCGGATCTCACCATTGTGACCGATATCTATGCGGCGCGGGAGAATCCCGATCCGACGGTGCATTCCCGCCAGCTGGTGGAAAAAATGGAAGCGCGCGGCGTACCGGTAAAGTATATCGGCACCTTCGAGGAAGCCAAGGCGTGGCTTTTGGAGGAAATGCAGGAGGGAGACCTCGTATTGACAACCGGCTGTGGCAATCCGGATGTCCTGGCACGCATGCTCGTTTTGGATGATGACAAAGCCGCCTACGAAGCACATTAAACGGTAATAAATCCCCGCAAGTCCTGCGGGGTTTCGTTTTGTCTGCCGTTGTACCGGGAGGCATTTGCGGTATAATGGAAATGAGAAGAGGGGGGAATACCTGGAATGAATTTGGCGATTGTTCTTGCAGCGGGCGAGGGCACAAGAATGAAGTCGGAGCGGTCCAAGGTTTTGCACACGCTTTTGGGCGTTCCGATGCTGAGTTATGTATTGGATGCGGTTCGGGATGCATCGTTCGGGAAACGCATCGTGATCTGCGGGAAAAACGAAGCGGCTTTGAAAGAGACCTACAACGACGAAGACATTGCGTTTTTGAGACAACCCATCGGGGAAGGGCATCCGTACGGCACGGGCTATGCCGTTATGCAGGCAAAAGAGCATTTGACAGACGATGTGCCGGTTCTGATTATGGCGGGCGATGTGCCTTTGGTGCAGGCGGATACGTTAA
The DNA here is from genome assembly GCA_012519495.1 of Tissierellia bacterium. Classification (GTDB taxonomy): domain Bacteria; phylum Bacillota; class Clostridia; order Tissierellales; family Peptoniphilaceae; genus JAAYQA01. Next base: position 5,724 of record JAAYQA010000102.1, read on the forward strand.
AAGCGCTGCTGTGCGCCCATACGGAGAGTGGTTATACCGCCACGGTGCTGACGGCGGAGCTGGACGATTTGACCGGCTACGGGCGCATCATAAAAAATGACCGCGGGCTGATGACCGGGATTGTGGAAGACAGGGACTGCACGCCGGAGCAAAAAAAGATCCGCGAGGTGAATTCGGGGATTTTTATCGTGCAGGCACAGGCCTTAAAAGAGAGTCTGGACAGCCTCTCCTGTGACAACGATCAGAATGAATACTATGTCACAGACGTATTCGGTATTCTGGCCGACCGGGGCGAACCCGTGGGCACATATGCATTGCCCGACAGCGACGAGATCAACGGGATCAATTCGAAAGATCAGCTGGCTTTTGCCGAAAATCTACTGCGAAAACGGATTGTGCAGCAGCATATGAAAGACGGCGTCATCATTGAAAACCCCGACACCGTGGTGATTGCCCCCGGCGTAACGATCGGGCGCGACACCCGGATCGAACAAAACTGCCGCATTACGGGCAACACGAGCATCGGCACCGACTGCCATATCGGGCAGGGCACGGTGATCCGCGACTGCACGCTGGGAGATAATGTCCACATCCGTTCGTCGGAACTGGAGGAGTCCACCGTGGCAAACGGGGTGAGCATGGGGCCGTATGCGCATCTGCGGCCGAAAAGCGTGCTGGGTGAAGGCGTGCATCTGGGCAATTTTGTGGAGATCAAAAACGCCGTGCTGGGAGAGGGCACCAAAGCGGGCCATCTGGCCTATATCGGTGATGCCGATCTCGGGCGGCATATCAATGTGGGCTGCGGCGTGGTTTTTGTGAACTATGACGGCAAGAAAAAGCACAGAACCAAAGTGGAAGACGAAGCGTTTGTAGGCTCCAATGCCAATATTGTAGCGCCGGTTACGATCGGGAAGGGCGCATATGTGGCGGCCGGTTCCACGATCACCAAAGAGGTACCGGCGGGGGCTTTGTCGATTGAACGGGCCAAACAAGCCAATTTAGATGGCTGGGTAGAACGAAAATTCGGAAATCCGAAGGAGGAGCGGTCGTGAGCAACGGGCAAATGAAAGTGTTTTCAGGTACGGGAAACCGACCCCTGGCAGAAAAAATCGTTAAACACATCGGGATTGAACTGGGCAATTTGGAAGTGGGCCGTTTTATGGACCGGGAAACCCATGTGGAGATCGACGAAACCGTGCGCGGCGCCGATGTCTTTTTGATCCAGCCGACCTGCACACCGGTCAATGAAAATATAATGGAAACGCTGATTATTATCGATGCGTTAAAACGCGCTTCGGCCGGCGCGGTGAATGCCGTACTGCCGTATTACGGCTATGCGCGTCAGGACCGGAAAACCAAAGGCCGCGAACCCATAACGGCAAAACTGGTGGCCAATCTCTTAACCAAAGCCGGCGCCGACCGCGTCATCACGATGGACTTGCACGCGGGGCAGATCCAGGGCTATTTTGACATCCCGGTGGACCATCTGACGGCATCGGATATACTGGCAACGTATTTTCACGATACGATCGGGGAGGATGCGGTGGTTGTATCGCCCGACCTGGGCGGTGTTACCCGTACCCGAAGCTTTGCCGACCGCCTCGGACTGGAGATTGCAATTATTGAGAAAAACCGCCCCCGCCCCAATGTGAGCGAGGTTATGAATCTGATTGGCGATGTGAAAGGCCGCGACTGCATTTTGGTGGACGATATCATCGACACCGGCGGAACGATCACCTCTGCAGCGGAAGCCCTAAAAGAAGCCGGCGCCAAGCGCGTGTACATTTCTGCGGTACACGGGGTGCTGTCGGGCCAGGCGGTGGAAAAAATCGAGCGCTCGGTTGTGGAAAAATGCGTCATTTCCGATACAATTCCTTTTGTGCCGCGCATACGCACCAAGAAGTTTGATGTGGTGAGCACGGCAAAGGTGTTTGCGGACGCGATTGTACGAATCCACAATCACGATTCGGTCAGCTCGCTCTTTAAGTAATTTGTTTATTGTAGCGGGTCTGGGGAATCCCGGAAGACAGTACGAGGGAACCCGGCACAATGTCGGGTTCCATACGATCCATTATCTGGAAGAAAAAATTGGATTTAAGGCGAACCGGCTGAAGTTCAGCTCGCTATGCGCAGAAGAGCGGGTAGACGGCGAGCGGGTTCTCTTTATGATGCCGCAAACCTATATGAACCGTTCGGGGATTGCGGTTCGGGAAGCGGTGCAGTTTTACAAGATCGAACCGGAAAAGCTCATTGTCATTTACGATGATCTGGACATTCCCACAGGGCGCATCCGCGTGCGGGCGCACGGTTCGGCGGGTTCACACAATGGCATGCGGTCGATCGTCCTGCAGCTGGGGACGGACGCCTTTCCCCGTGTGCGGATCGGGATCGGGGAGGAGACGCAAATGGATACCGCCGCTTTTGTCCTGTCCCGCTTTCCCAAAGAACACGAAAAAGAAGTACGGGCGCAGTTGGCGCGCGCGGGCGACGCCTGCCTGGATATCATCGCCCACGGCACGGATCACGCGATGAACTGCTATAATCCCAAAGGATAACGAACCGGAGGTAGGCATTTGAGCCGGCGATTACAAATACTGGAAAAAGATCCCCGCCTGGCGGGGTTAAAAGAGGCGTGTCTCGCAGGTGACACGCCGGTCTATTTGCACGGCATGCTGTCGGAGAGCCTGTATCAGGTGGGCCTGTATCTCTTCGGCGCAGCCAAAAGGCCTGTGTTTTTGGTGTACGAAGACGAGCTGCAGGCGAAAAACGCCGCGGCCAATGCGGCGCAGTGGCTGGAAGACGATGTGCTGTATTTTCCTTCGCGCGAGGTCCATTTTTACGATATCGATGCGGTGGAAAACCAAAACGAAGCGCTGCGGCTAAAGGCGATGTCGCGCCTGGCGGCGGGCGATTCTTTTGTTGTGTGCACGACCCTGCGCGCGCTGGCGGAAAAAATCACCACACCGCAGGGTTTTCTGCGCGATTGCATAACGATCGACGCGCAGTCCCGCATCGATCTGGAAGAGCTGCGCAGGCAGCTGACCTATCTGCGTTATCAGGCGGTACCCCGGGTGGAAAGTTCCGGGGAATTTGCCGTGCGCGGCGGTATTGTGGATATTTTCCCGCCGAACCGGGAGCGACCGGTCCGGATCGAATTGTTTGATACCGATGTGGATTCGCTCAGAACCTTTGACATTGCCACGCAGCGATCGGTGGATACATTGGATGCGGTTTATATCGGACCGGCCAAGGATATGCTCTTGGACAGCCGGGATGTGGATGCGATTCTAAAGGGTCTGAAAAAGGACTTGAGCCGCTACGAAAACAAATACCTGCACGGGGTAAACAAAGAGCGCGCGCTGGAGAAGTTCGGACAGCTGGCCGAACAGGTATCTGTGGGGCAGGCGGCCTCCAATATGCATCTTTTGCTGCCGTATCTGCCCAAAGAGGGTACGGCCGGTTTGCTGGATTATCTGCCGAAAGACGCCCTGGTGCTGACAGACGATTTATCCCGCGTGTATGACCGCTTTTTGCAGCAAAACGATGAAATGCTTGAGCAGCTTACCGCGGATATTGAAGCCGGCGAAGCATTCCCCATTCACGAACATATCTGGTATTCGGCGGCCGATGTGATGGAGCGCATGAAGGCCCGGCGGATGGTGAATGCGTCGCAGCTGATGAAACGGGTGCGGCTGGTGAATCCCCGGCGGATTTTTGAAGTCAAGACGCTGGAAACGGAAAACTTCGGCGGGCAGATGGAGAATTTTTTTGCGCGCTTAAAAGAGTGGCGGCAAGAAGGGGTCACGGTGCTTTTGGCACTGGGTACACCGGAGAGAAAAGAGCTCATGCAGGCGGAACTATATGCCCGCAATATCCCCGCAAGTGATACCGGTGCAGACACGTTACCCGAAGGTATTGTGCTGTCCACCTTATCGTTAAGCCAGGGGATTTATTATCCCGACGCCGGTTTCACTTTAGTGACGCATAAGGAAATCTACGGCCGGGCCAAGATCACCGGCGACCGCAAACGCCGCAGAAAACCGAAGTCGGTGATGAAAACGACCGACCTTACACCCGGTGACTATGTGGTGCACGAGAATCATGGGATCGGGCGCTTTGAAGGCTTTCGCCAGCTCACGGTGGATGAGAATACCAGAGACTATCTGCTGATTCAGTATCGGGGCAACGACCGTTTGTATATCCCGACCGATCAGCTGCAGCTCATTCAGAAATATATCGGGCAGAAGGATACGACAAAAGGACCGCGGCTGAACCGTTTGAACAGCCCGGAATGGCGGCGCACAAAGAGCCGCGCCAAAAAAGCGGTGGAGGAGATTGCCGAGGATCTGATTCTTCTGTATGCAAAGCGCGCGCAGCAAAAGGGACATGCCTTTGCGCCCGACACGCCCTGGCAGCGGGAGTTTGAAGAGAACTTTATTTTTGAAGAAACGGCATCGCAGCTCAGAAGTATCGCGGAAATCAAGAAGGATATGGAAAACGAGCGTCCGATGGATCGCCTGCTCTGCGGCGATGTGGGCTACGGCAAAACGGAAGTGGCTCTGCGCGCGGCGTTTAAAGCGGTGATGGACGGAAAGCAGGTGGCGCTTTTGTGCCCCACCACGATTCTTGCGCAACAGCATTTTCAAACGGCAAAAGAGCGTTTCCGGGACTTCCCGGTCAATGTAGATGTGATCAGCCGGTTTCGAACCCCGGCCGACGGACGGCGCGTGCTTGCCCAAACCCGGCGGGGGGAGCTGGATGTTCTCGTGGGCACGCACCGCATACTCTCGGACGATCTGAAGTTTAAGGATTTAGGGCTTTTGATCGTCGACGAAGAGCAGCGCTTCGGCGTGCGTCACAAGGAGAAGCTGAAGGCCATGGCGGCGCAGGTGGATGTGTTGACCCTGTCCGCAACGCCGATTCCGCGCACGCTGCAGATGGGGCTGATCGGGATCCGGGACATGAGCGTGCTGGATGAACCGCCGGAAGAACGCTTCCCCACAACGACCTATGTGCTCGAATACGACCGGGGGATTATGGCCTCTGCCATGCAGCGCGAGCTGGACCGGGGCGGACAGATTTATTTTGTGTATAATCGCGTCTACGATATTGATAAAATGGCGCTGGAACTGCAGCAGATGCTGCCCCATGCCAGAATCGGCGTCGGGCACGGGCAGATGCCGGAGCGGCAGCTGGAAGAAGTCATGCGGCAGTTTATCGAAAAAGAAACGGATATCCTTTTGTCCACTACTATTATTGAAACCGGTCTGGACATACAAAAAGTCAACACAATGATTGTATATGATGCCGACAGAATGGGTCTTGCGCAGATGTATCAGCTGAAAGGCCGCATCGGCCGCAGCAATCGTACCTCGTATGCGTATTTTACCTATGCGAAAGACAAGGTGCTGCAGGAAACAGCGGAAAAGCGTCTGATGGCCATTCGTGATTTCAGCGAGTTCGGTTCGGGCTACAAGATCGCCATGCGGGATCTGGAGCTGCGCGGCGCCGGGAATCTGCTGGGAGAGAGTCAGTCCGGGCATATTGAAGCCATCGGCTACGATTTGTATGTGAAGTATCTGGAAGAAGCCGTGCGCAAAGCCCGCGGCGAGGAGACCGTGCAGTCGGCCGATGTGGAGATGGATATCGTGCTGGACGGCTATATTCCGGCCGATTATATTTCCGACAATGATCAGAAGATGGAAGCGTACAAGCATATTGCTTCGATCGAAACCGAGGAAGATTTTACGCTGATTGTGGAAGAACTCATCGACCGATTTGGCGATATCCCGCCTTCGGTGTACAATATAATTCTGGCTGCCCGGCTTAAGAGTCTGGCGGCGGCCATCGGGTTTACCCGCATTACCGAACAGGGGAGCGAAATGGTCTTTTCGTTCCCGGACAATCAGCTGTTTTCTTTGGAGGAGATTGCCCGCATCAGCATGGCCTACAAGGGCCGGGCGGTGTTTAACCTTTCCGAAGAAACCCTGATCCGCTTTTCGTGGAGCCGGGACAAGCTGGAAGAATCCCTGCAGTTTTTGGGGGAAATCAACAAGATCAAAGAGAAGAAGGAGAACTGATATGCACAATGGGATGAAAAAAGCGGCGGTACTTCTGCTGGCGCTCACGATGCTCTTAAGCGCCTGCACATCCACCGGCGGAGGCAAAGCCGTAGCGAAAGTAAACGGAGAAGAAATCAGCGAAGCAGACTTTGAAAAAGAGTTTGCGATGCATAAAAAGCTATATACCTGGCAGTACGGTGAAGAATTCTTGACGCAACCGGCGGGCGACGGCACCACCATGGAAACACAGATCAAAAAACAGGTGCTGAATCTGCTGGTCATGTACCGCCTGATTGAAAACGATCTGGAGAAAAACAATATCACCATCACAGACGAAGAAGTCCAGGAATCCATCGACAGCGTAAAAGAGTCCATGGAAGGTGAAGAAGGCTACAATACCTTTAAGGAACAAACCAAGTTCACCGACGAGGAGTTCAAAGAATACAATCGCCAGAATCTCATGTACCAAAAGCATATGGAGATGTACAACGAACAGCATCCGATCGACGATGCGGTGATGGAAGAAACGTACAATGCAAACAAGCAGCAGTATGACACGATCACGGCCTCGCATATTTTAGTGGCCTCGGAAGATGAAGCCAAGGCGGCCAAAGAGCGCATCGACAATGGCGAAGCTTTTGAAGATGTCGCCAAAGACGTATCCACCGACGGTTCGGCCGCACAAGGCGGCGACCTGGGCACCTTCGGCTACACCGCCATGATTCCGGAATTTGCCGATGCGGCGTTTGCGCTGGAAGTAGGCGAAGTATCGGATCCGGTAGAGTCGCAATACGGTTGGCATGTCATTACCGTGCGCGAAAAATCGGAAGGGCTGGATGCGGTCCGCGAACAGATCACGGCGCAATTGCAGACCCAATCCTATTCCGAGTATTTAACCGGTCTGGAAGAGGAATACGAAGTGGAACGCCTGATGGAGTTTGAAGAAGCTACCGAAGCACCGGAAACGCAGGAAGATACAGAAACCGACGCGGATGAACCGGAAACAAACACCGAAACCGACACTGAAACCACAGAAGCCGACACGGAATAGTCCACAAAGGATAAAAACTCGCTAAAAGTCAATAGATATTGCCATTTGGCGCAAACTTTTGTATAATAGGACGAACCCAAAAATGCAGGGTTAGTAGGAAGGATCCGTGTTCGCATTCTTTGCGAAACGCCTTATATGTTGACTTTGCGCAAGATCGGGGTATCTACATGTTAGGTCAGGGCGAATGATTAATTATCCAGCCCGGAATTACAAGGAGGTATTTATGAACAAAGCAGAATTACTTGCAAACATGGCGGAAAAAAGCCAACTCACAAAAGCGGAAGCGGAACGTGCACTGAACGCGTTTTTAAGCACGGTAGAAGAAGCGTTGATCAACGGTGAAAAAGTCCAATTGGTAGGATTCGGCACATTCGAAGCAAGAGAAAGAAAAGCCAGAGAAGGAAGAAACCCGAGAAATCCGGAGCAGGTCATCAAAATTCCTAAATCCATGGCACCGGTATTTAAAGCGGGTAAATCGCTGAAAGAAGCTGTCAACAAGAAATAAATACCAACTCCGTTAAAAGGGGCGCTTGTTCACACGAGTGCCTTTTTCTTTTCCCTTTATATAAAGCGCAAAAGGAGGAACCATGCGTATCGATAAATTTCTGAAAGACAGCCGCATTATCAAGCGGCGCACCATTGCCAAGCAGGCCTGCGATGCCGGCCGCGTGCTGAAAAATGACCGGCCCGCCAAAGCCGGCGACGAGGTGCAGGAGGGGGATGTGATCACCGTGCGCTTTGGCGACCGGGACCTGCATTTTAAAGTGCTGCGTTTATTGGATTCTCCCCGCAAGGACGAAGCCGACACCATGTATGAAATTGTCCCCAAAGAATAGAATCGCTTGCGGTGAACCCGCCGCTTAGAGTATACTTTTACTGAGGTGAGAGCAATGCGGCGCCAAAAACGAAAATCGAATACCCGCTTTCTGCTTCCTGTGATCGTTGCCGTTGCGCTTTTGTTCACCGGACATATCGCTGTGGATCAGTATCGCCTGTTTACGCGTTATCATACACAGATTGCCGAAAAGAAGACACAGATCAAGCTGCTGGAGTCCGAGGTGCGCGAACTGGAGACCGATTTGAAAGAAGCGGAGAGTCTTCCTTTTATTATGAAGTACGCGATCAAATACGGTATGATCCCGACGGAGTCTACACCGGTGCCGGTTACCTTACCGGCAAAACCCGAAGAACCCGCAGAAACAGAGGCGGAAGAAACACCGGCGCGTTGACTTTCGGTGCCATGTTAGGTATAATTGACACACTAACGACAAAGGGGGATCTTATAATTTATGCCGGTTGAGGTAGGGCAGGTCCTGGAAGGCAAGGTCACCGGAATAACGAATTTCGGTGCTTTTGTTGCGCTTCCGGAGGGAGAAAGCGGATTGGTACATATTTCGGAAATATCCGACGCGTACGTGGAGTCCGTTCAGGATTATGTTCAAAAAGACGAAGTGGTTAAAGTGCGTGTTATGAGTGTGAAGGACGGGAAAATCGGACTTTCCATACGTAAAGCGGGCGCGCCGGAAACGAAGCAGCCTAGCGAACCCCGCGAAACAAAACCGAAACCAAAACCCCAGGAACGCGAAAAGGATCTGACCTTTGAGGATAAGCTCTCCCGTTTCTTAAAAGAAAGCAATGAAAGACACGATCAAATCCGTCATCGGGAAAACAAAAGAGGGCGTTCCCGCGGTCGAAATGTGCATGTATAAAAACCGGTATAGCCGGTTTTTGTTTTTTTCCGGTGAAGTGAGGACGGCATGAAAGAAAAAGTAGCACAAAGCATTCGCGATTTGTCGATTGAGAATAAAAGGATTCTGCTCGCCGTGTCGGGGGGGCCGGATTCCATGGCGTTGTTTCATAGTATGCTCGCAATGAAAGACGAGCTCAACCTGCAACTGCTTGTGGCACATGTCAATCACGGTTTGCGCCCTTCGGCCGAAGAAGAGGCGGATTTTGTTTCCGAATTGGCTGCACGGCACGGCTTGCCGTTTTATCTTTTGGAAGAGGATATGGCGGCTTTGGGCAGGCGGGAACAGATCAGTGAGGAGACCGCCGGGCGGGTGGCCCGGTACCGCTTCTTTCACCGGATTGCCGAAGAAACAGGCTCCCTGATTGCAACGGGACATCATAAAGACGATCAGGTGGAAACGGTGCTTTTGCATATTCTGCGCGGGACCGGTGTGCAGGGTTTAGCCGGCATGCAGCCGGACGGACCGATACTGCGGCCGCTTCTTTGCGTCACCAAAGAGGAGATTCTGCACTTTCTGGAACAGGAAGGGATTCCGTGGGTTTTGGATGAGTCGAATCTGGAAACGGGCTATTTCAGAAACCGGCTTAGGCATACGCTGCTTCCGCTGATGCGCGAATTGCAGCCGGGGATCGATGAGACGCTTTTGACGCTGTCAGAAAATGCAAAAGATGCCAAGGAGATTATGGATGACGCCGTGTCAGGTTTTATCACCCGCGGAAAAAGGCGGGCGGATGAAATCGTCTATAGGGCGAAAGACTTTCAAGCGCAAAAACCGTCGATGCAAAGAGCCATCATCCGTGCAACTGTGTTATTATTGAAAGGGAACGATACGGACTTGTCCCGCGCACAAACCGAAGAGATCCGACGCGTTTGGAACCGGCCCAGCGGCCGGAGCACAAAACTGGCCGGATTGCATTTTGTGGTGACACAAGAGGGGCTTGTAGCCAAAAAAGAATCGGGGAGATTCCAAGAGGCGCTTGTCCTGCCCACAGAAGGTGAAGTCGCCTTGCCCGGCGGGCTGCTGCGCATCTATGCGGCGCAACCGACCAAAGAGGATCGGAAGAATCCCGATATCCTTTATCTTCCGATTGATCAGGCAGATGGTCTGACCGTGCGCACACGGGAAGCGGATGACCGCATCCGCGTTTTCGGATCAGGCGGCGAGAAAACGATCGCCAAGGCCATGAAAGACCTGAAACTGCGCAACGATCTGCGCGACAGCTGGCCGCTTTTATGCCGCGGATCGCAGGTGTTGTGGATTATCGGCCGGCAAAAAAGTGAGGAAACTCGGCTTACGGCGGAAAAACCCGCCCGAGCGTTTGAATATATTCGCAGGGGGTACAAATGAATGATGCACGAGTATAAAGAGATTAAGGAAGTTTTGCTGACAGAAGAGCAAATCCGGGCACGTGTAAACGAAATGGGCCGGGCCATCACTGAGCGCTACCGCGACAAAAAAGAGGTAGTGCTGATTGGCATACTTAAAGGATCGGTTCTGTTTATGGCGGATCTGGCCCGGCAGATTGACATGCCCGTTACTTTCGACTTCATGGCGGTGTCCAGTTACGGTAAGTCGACGACATCGAGCGGCGTGGTCCGCATTCTCAAGGATTTGGATTCGTCGGTGGAAGGAAAGCATGTCATTATTGTGGAAGACATTATCGACTCAGGCCATACCCTGAACTATATCCGGGATAATCTGGAAGGCCGGGGAGCGGAGTCGGTGTCGATTGTGACGCTGTTTAACAAGCCGAATCGCAGAAAAGCGGAAATGGAAGTGGATCTGGTGGGTTTTACCCTGCCGGACGCCTTTGTGGTCGGATACGGGCTTGACTTTGCGGAAAAGTACCGCAACCTGCCTTATCTGGCGGTATTGCATGAAGACGCTTACAGTGTGTAAGCGCCGCTCTCGCAATTCGCTTTGTCTTGTATTAGACAATATTCATTGCGTGCAACAAACGTTAATGGTACAATTATAGAACGGTCAGAAAGGGGGAATGCACATTGAATCGAGTGTTTAAAGGAGCGGGTTTGTACCTGATTCCTTTGCTTGCGCTGGCTATTTATTTGCTGGCCAGAGGGCAGAGCCTCCCCGAAACGACGCAGATGACGGTTACGGAGCTTGTAGAACAACTCGACACGGGGGAAATCAAACAGATTACCTCCACCGGACCTACCGTGCAGGGAGTCAATCAGAAAGACGAAACATTTGAGGTTTTCCTGCCGGATGAGATCCGCGTAGAGTTTTATGATACGTATTTGAAAGACAAGGTGGAATCGGGAGAGTTGGCGTATGCAGGCAAGCCTGTGCCGCAAACACCCTGGTATCTTGAACTGTTGCCCACCTTCTTTGTTCTGTTATTGCTCGGGGGCTTCTGGTTCCTGTTTATGTCGCAGTCACAGGGCGGAAGCAATCGGGTGATGTCTTTCGGCAAGAGTAAAGCGCGTTTGCATCGGGAAGACGGGGAAGTAATCACTTTTGATATGGTGGCGGGCCTGAAGGAAGAAAAGGAAGAACTGAAAGAAATTGTCGACTTCCTGCAGGATCCGCGTAAATATATTGAATTGGGCGCACGCATCCCGAAAGGGGTGCTGCTGGTAGGGCCGCCCGGTACGGGGAAAACCTATCTGAGCAAGGCGGTGGCCGGTGAGGCGAAAGTGCCGTTTTTCAGCATATCCGGTTCCGACTTTGTGGAAATGTTTGTCGGGGTCGGTGCAAGCCGCGTACGCGACTTGTTTTCGGAAGCGAAGAAGAAATCACCCTGTATCGTATTTATCGACGAAATTGACGCCATAGGACGGCGCCGGGGCGCAGGCTTGGGCGGCGGACACGACGAACGCGAACAAACCCTGAACCAGCTGCTTGTGGAAATGGACGGCTTCGGCACCAATGAAGGCATTATCATTATGGCTGCCACCAACCGCCCCGATATTCTCGACCCGGCGATTCTGCGCCCCGGGCGCTTTGACCGCCAGGTAACGGTCGGTTTGCCCGATGTGCGCGGCCGCGAAGAGATCCTCGGCGTGCACACGAAAAACAAAAAGCTGGACGACGATGTCAATCTGCGGGAAATTGCCAAGCGCACCGCGGGATTCACACCGGCGGATATTGAAAACCTCACCAATGAAGCGGCGCTTTTGACAGCCCGCCATAATCTCACAAAGATACCCCGCTGGATATTTGAGGAAGCGGCCATTAAAGTCGTGGCCGGGCCCGAGAAAAAAAGCCAGGTGGTTATTGAAAAAGAACGCGTGCTGACGGCCTATCACGAAGCCGGCCATGCGATCGTGTCGTCTTTATTGCCCGACACGGACCCCGTGCACATGATTACGATTATCCCGCGCGGCGGCGCCGGCGGCTTTACGGCGTATATCCCCGAGGAAGAGCGCAATTACATGACCAAAAGACAGATGGAACACCGTTTGATTACGCTTTTGGGCGGGCGCGCAGCCGAAGCCACCGTGCTGGACGATATTTCCACCGGTGCTTCCAATGATATCGAACGCGCCACAAAGATTGCCCGTTCCATGGTGACACACTACGGCATGAGCGACAAATTAGGTCCCATGACCTATGGCCAGGACGACGAAGAAGTATTCATGGGCCGCGACTTTGGCCGCACAAGAAACTATTCGGAAGAAGTCGCAGCGGAGATCGACAAAGAAATGAAGCGCATTATCAACGATGCCTACGAAACCGCCGTCGGGCTGCTGGAACGCCACAAACCCGCCCTGCATGGCATCGCCAAGGCACTGTTGGAAAAAGAAACGCTGAATGACGACGAATTCCGCGAAGTCTTTGAAAAATACACCCGCGACGGTGTGGAAGTTGTACCCGAGGAGCTGGAAAAAGTACAGGAAATGGAAACAAATATCCAGACCGAACTCGGAAAAGCCGAAACGGAAGGCGAAGAAACCATCGTAGAGGCCGACGAATCGGACGAAGCATCCCAGCATCCCGACCCCGCCCCGGCAGAAGACGAAGACACCAACCCAAACAAATAACCCAAACCAAAAAGCGAAGCGAAAGCCTCGCTTTTTTTATTGAAAATCGCCGAACGAACCGGAACCCAGCCCGTAGTGGCCATTGCCCTCCCCATGTGCGCGCATATGGTAAAATAGGCCTATGAATACTCTTACATTACTGCATTTTGCAGACTTGCATCTGGGGTCGCCTTTGGGGAATCTGCCCACAAAGGTGGCGGAGCGGGTGCGGGAGGAACAAAAGCGTTTTTTGCGTTCGCTACCGGATTTGTGCGAGACACATGGGGCGGCGCTTCTTTTGATTGCAGGCGATGTGTTCGACAATCCGTATCCGGAGCAGGCCCTGGCGGACTTTTTTGCCGATTGTCTGGCGGGACTCAGCGGGGTGGATGTATATATCACGCCGGGCAATCACGATCCTTTGCTGCCGGATTCGGTGTGGGAGACGACGGCGTGGCCTGCGCATGTGCATATTTTTTCGGAAAAGACACAGCGTTTCGTGCATGCTGACAAGCGGGTGCAGATCGACGGCGCGGCTTTTACTTCGTATTACGCGGATGAGCCGCTGTTTACGCTGCCGCAAAACGCGTTCGAGGGCTTTCGGATCCTCATGTGGCACGGCGATCTTACCGCATCGGGTTCTCGCTACAATCCCCTGGATCCAAAGAGCCCCCTTTTATCTTCCTATGACTATCTGGCGTTGGGGCATGTGCATAATCCGCCGGAGAATCAGATCGGCCCTGCGTATCCCGGTTTTGTGATCGGGCGGGGCTTTGATGAAACCGGGGCAGGGGGCATCACACGCGTGCAATTGTCAAAAAACGGGGTGAAGACGCGCCTACTGCCCGTAGGGAAAACCCGTTTTGCGATCGTGGAGGCGGATATCAGCGGTGCAGAAACCGACGAAGAAGCGATGGAGAAAATCAATGAAGCCATAGAGGCATCCATCGGTGCCGCGCCGGATGCGGGTCTGCCCGACACCGCTTTGCGGCTTTATCTGACCGGCGGCCTTTCGGAAGAGGCTGTTATCAATACACATATACTGGAAAGCCGGCTGCTCGCCGGTCGGCCGTTGCAGCTGCAGCTGAAAGACCGCACGCGCATTGCGCCGGATATGGCACAACTGGCAGAAGAATCGGGTTTGCG
>JAAYQA010000018.1 GCA_012519495.1 Tissierellia bacterium
AGACGCACTACTTTTTTCAATGAAATCGCTCCTTCGGAGCGGTGAAATACGCCTGCGGCGTGTGAAATAGCCTCCGGCTATGAAATAGGCTTCGCCTATGTAGAGGAGCGATTTTATTTCATATTTTGCGCAGCAAAATATTTCATAGGGCGCAGCCCTATTTCATATCGCGTAGCGATATTTCATTGACGGTTGCTCCCATTCCCTTTCTTTTCCTTTTCTGATACGATTCTTTTGAGGTGATTGCATTGAAAGAGAATAAACTGGTGGATCTATCCTTACAATTTGCCATCCGTATCGTAAATCTCTCAAAAATCATCAACGCTCCGGCCCCCTTGGCGAATCAGCTGCTGCGCTGCGGAACTTCCATCGGCGCCAATATCCATGAAGCCAATTATGCACACAGCCGGGCTGATTTTATTGCCAAGCTGCAAATTGCGCTCAAAGAGTGTTACGAGTCGGATTATTGGTTAACTCTGTTTCTTGAAACGGAAATTCTTTCCGAACCGGAAGTCATCCAATGGCGCAATCTTTGCGGGAACATACGTCGCATTTTGATTGCATCCTTGAATACAGCTAAATCGGCAAAGGCGGACACCTCCACCGTATCGGACCCGATCCTCACCTATTCTCCCTTTCCATAACAAAATCCCCCGTTCGCGCGGGGGATTTGCTTTTATATCTTGGATCTTCTGAAGCCGGCGGCTCTGGCTTCGGCTTCGGTGTTGAAGAATCGGGCATTTTCGTAGTTGACGATCTCGTAAAAACGCTGTCCTTTTACGTGATAGATGCCGCTTTCAATGTTTGCAATAACACGCCCATTGGCATAGAGATAGGCTTTTTCAGACGGACCCGGTTCGGGTGTAACGGGTGGTGCGGGGTCTTCGGGTTCGGGTGTAACAGGCGGTGTGGGGTCTTCGGGTTCCGGTATAACGGGTAGTACGGGGTCTTCCGTTTCGGGATCCGGGACCGGGACGGGTTCTATTTCCTCCGGTTCTTCCGGGGGATAATCCTGTAAGCGGGTAATCGCTGTGACGACCCCGTGCCCTACGGCTTCCGGACCGCCTAAAATGATAACATGCTTAATGCCTGCTTCCTGCAGATAGACGCCGGTGGCTAAGGACAGTGCATCGGGTCTTGTCAGAAGAATCGGGTAACCCATCTTCGTTGCATAGCCGGATCCGGACAGCGCATCGGGATAATTCATTCCGCTGGCTATAATAACCGTGTCGGAAGGTGTCGCATACGACTTGGCAACCGCAACAGCCGTTTCATAGCGATTGTCTCCATAGATACGCAATGTGGGATCCCCGGGTACGGCAAGCGGGCCGCCGATGGCAGTACCGCCTGTGACAGCTTGGCTCTTGTGATGCAAATACAAAAGACCTTCTTTTTCCACAATGAGAGGAGCGGCAGTCAGAGCATCGGGAAAATCATGGCTGTCGGCATAAAAAATATGGTCCGTATCGCCTTGGAGGCGGATTATTTCCTCGGCAATCGCCTCGGATGTCTCCAGCCGGTTCTCACCGTGCAGGCGGGTAACCGGATAGGAGCGGGAAAGTACCTCTTCCACCTGTTTGGACAGGGCGACTTCACCGCCTAAGAGATAAATCTGCTCAACCCCCAGGCGATCCAGTTCTTTCAGCAATGCGTCCGATACCGAGTCGGGACGGGTGATAAGCAGGGGGGCTGCCAGATAACCGGCGAGTTGCCCGCCCGCCAAGGCATCCGGATAGTTTGCTCCCGAAGCGATCACCGCATAGCGCGATGCAGCAAAACCCGCTCGGCTGATAGCCAACGACGTGTCGTACCGGCTGTTCCCTGCAATCCGGGACACGCTGATGGCATCGGTTTCCGATTGTGCCATAACGCCCGTCACAGGGGACAGCAGGAACAGCAGGGCCAGTAAGATCGACCAAAATTTCTTCAGATCATCCCTCCTTGTGCTTTATTATAGCATAATGTCCCGTTGCGATTATGGTATACTATAGGCATGAAATATGAACGATCGGAGAGCGATATGCGTACGGCGATGAATGCGGATGAAAAAAAACAAATACAAAAAGCGCGTATCATTCATTATTTTATTGAAGCCGCCGTGAAGATCATCGATGAAGAAGGGATCGAAGGCGTATCGATCCGCAAAGTAGCCGATATTGCCGGATACAACAGCGCGACTTTGTACAATTACTTCGACGATCTGCCGCATCTGCTTTTTTATGCCTCCCTTACATATATGGAAGCGTATATTGACGATCTGCCGAATTATATCAAATATATCAAAAATGCCGAGGAAATGTATCTCATGGTATGGGATGTGTATCTCGACCACGCGTTTTTGAAACCGAGCATTTACCGCATGCTGTTTTTCTCCGACTTAAAGCGCGACCGCGAAACCTATGTAAGGGAATACTATGCGCTGTATCCGTACGATATCAAAAAATTCCCGCCCGGTCTGCGTCGCATGATCGAACACACCTATATTTTCGACCGCACAGAAATCCTTTTGCAGGACTGTATCGAAGAAGGATTCGTAAAAGAATCCGCCGCGCAGTCGATCATTGACATTACGGTCAGCGTTCTTGAAAGTGCTCTGCGCCGGGTGGAAAAAGGGGAGATCTCCACCGGCCGCGGCAAAGAAAAATGCCGGGAATACGTTCATATGATCTACCATCAGCTGAAACAAATGTAATGCAGTAGAACAAAATCAAATCGTTACAACTTAAGAGCCATAGGGCTCTTTTTTTGTGTAAAAAAAGAAATTTATCTTGTAATTCATAAAATCGATGCTATAATAGAATCAAGGTTAGTAAATAATCGCGATTATCTGAACCGAAACTATCGTTTTCCCGCTCCGATCAAGCGAGGAAAACAGAGAAAGGACAGCTTATGGAAACACCAAAAAAGAAAAGCCAAAGCGTATTTCTCATTTCCATGGCCATTGTCGCATTAATTGTGGCCTGGGGGCTCGTATTGCCCGGGAACTTCGAGACCGTGGCAAATGCCTCTTTTAATTTTCTCTCGAAGAACTTTGGGTGGTTTTACACCTTCATGATGACCTCCTTTATTGTGTTCGCGGTATGGATCGGGTTTTTCAGCCCGTATCAGAACGTCAAATTGGGACCTGACGACTCCAAACCGGAATTCAGCAATATTTCCTGGTTTGCCATGCTGTTTTCCGCCGGCATGGGCATCGGGCTGGTCTTCTGGGGGATCGCAGAACCGCTGAACCATTACACGGCTCCCTTGGGGGTAGAACCCTTAACCGAAGCGGCGGCCCAGTTTGCCATGACGAAATCGTTTCTGCACTGGGGTCTGCATCCCTGGGCCAATTATTGTGTCTTGGGTTTAGGCCTTGCGTACATGCAGTTTCGCAAGAACAAGCCGGGTCTTGTCAGCAGTATCTTCATCCCGCTTTTAGGGGAAGAACGCGTAGCCGGTCCCCTGGGAAAAACCATCGACATATTAGCCGTCTTTGCCACGGCCGCCGGTATGGCGACATCCCTCGGACTCGGTACGTATCAGATTAACAGCGGCCTGCACTATATGTTCGGCATTCCCGAAAATACGACCGTGCAGCTGATCATCGTCATCGGTATTACCGTCATTTACACATGGACGGCCGTGACCGGTGTCGACAAAGGAATCAAAATGATTTCCAATCTGAACATGATACTGGTCGCCGTCATACTGGTCGGATCCTTTATCTTCGGCCCGACCGTCGGCATTATGAACACTATGGTGGAATCGACCGGCCTGTATTTTCAGAATCTGATCGGCAATGCGTTTGAAATGGGCGCGTTCGGCAACGCCGACTGGTACGGTTCGTGGACGATCTTCTACTGGGCCTGGTGGATCGCCTGGGCTCCGTTTACCGGCGTTTTCATTGCGCGCATTTCCCGCGGCAGAACCATACGCGAATTTGTGGCAGGCGTTTTGTTTGTTCCCGCCATCGTTTCGTTCATCTGGTTTTCCATCTTTGGCGGCATCAGCTTTTCGGTGGCGGCAGAGGTTGCACTGGAAGCGGTGAAATCCACATCGACGGCCTTCTTTGTGGTCATGCATGAGATTCCTTTGGGCGCCGCCCTGTCGTTTGTGGCGATCATCCTCTTGTTCACCTTCTTTATCACATCGGCCAACTCCGCCACCTTTGTCCTGGGCATGCTCACCCAGCACGGGGATTTGGAACCGGACAACAAACGCAAAACCGTTTGGGGTATTCTGCAGGCAGCGCTGGCCCTTTCGTTAATGATCGGCAGTGCAAACGGACTGCAAATGCTGCAGACGATCTCAATTATCGCGGCATTCCCGTTTACCTTTATCATGCTGTTTACCATGGTTGCGCTGTATAAGGCGCTGCAAACGGATGAATCGCTCAAAACGGTACAATTGCAACAACATCAACGATATATGGAAAGGACGGAATCATGAAACTGCAAATCGGAAACTTTCATGTAAAGGATGTCGTGTTTGGGGAACAAACCGCATTTGAAAACGGCATCCTCACGATCAACAAAGAAGAGGCCATTGCCTTTATCAAAGAAGACACGCATATTACCTTTGCCGATATTGAAATTGCCAAACCGGGGGAAGACGTACGCATCGTGCCGGTAAAAGAAGCGGCGGAACCCCGGGCCCGGGTCGACGGACGGACTTTGTTCCCCGGAGTAACCGGAGAACTGGCCCCTTGCGGGGAAGGCGAATTGCATGCGCTGAAAGGCGTGAGTGTATTAGGTGTTGGTAAACATTGGGGTTCTTTTGGCGACGGCTTAGTGGATATGAGCGGAGAAGGCCAAAAGTACACCTTATTCGGTTCCCTGATCAATGTGTGTCTGGTTATCGACGACGATGTGGAAGAAGAGCGCCATGAGCAGCAAAAGAAAAATCGTGCCATTCGCTGGGCTACCCATCTGTTTGCGGAGTATCTGGGGAAAACCGTGCTGGAACAAACCCCGGATGAAGTAGAAACCTATGAATTACCGCCGGTATTACACCGCGGACCCGAAGTAGAAAGATTGCCCTCCGTGGTACTGGTCATGCAGCCGCAGTCGCA
>JAAYQA010000103.1 GCA_012519495.1 Tissierellia bacterium
AACAGAAGTAACAGAAGTAACAGAAGTGTCAAGAGTTGATTTTATTTGTGATAAGAATAGCAAATAATAACGCAGCGAGTAGGGACGGCTTTCCCTTTGAAATCAAATGTGATACAATACGTTTTGCATAGAACGGACAAAGAAACGCGCCTGTAGCGAGAGGGAAACGGTGAAAGCCCTCCTGCGTTTAACCCATCCGTGAGCACCCCGGGAAACCGGGCGGGGTTGCGCCTTATAGCTTTATGAGTGAATCAGCAATGATTAACAAGAGTGGTACCGCGAATGCCTTCGTCTCTTACAGACGGAGGCTTTTTTTGTACAAGGAGGAAAAATGAGACTCAACAAATTCTACATGCCGACCCTGCGGGAATTGCCCGCAGAAGCGGAAACCAAGAGCCATCAGCTGCTTTTACGTGCAGCCATGATCCGCCGGGCGGCATCGGGCGTGTACACCTATCTGCCCCTGGGCTACCGGGTCGTACGTAAAATCGAAAATATTGTGCGCGAAGAAATGGATGCCTTCGGCGCGCAGGAAATCCTGATGTCTGCCATACAGCCGCGCGAACTATGGGATGAATCCGGCCGCTGGGATGTATACGGCCCCGAAATGTTCAAACTGCGCGACCGCCACGACCGGGAGTTCTGCCTCGGACCGACCGCGGAAGAATACTTTACCAATCTCGTAAAAGGAGAAGTGACCTCCTATAAGCAGCTGCCTTTGAATCTGTATCAGATTCAGACGAAGTACCGGGATGAAAAACGTCCGCGCTTCGGGATTAACCGGGCCCGTGAGTTTTTGATGAAAGACGCGTATACTTTTGACAAAGACAAGGAAGGCCTGCAGGCGGGCTATGAGAATATGCGGGATGCATATCATGCGGTTTTCACGCGACTGGGGCTGGACTATAAAGTCGTGCGGGGCGATTCCGGTGCAATGGGCGGCGATATGAGCGAAGAGTTTATCGCTTTGTCCGAAGTGGGGGAAGGCGTCATTGCGCACTGCTCGGCCTGTCATTTTGCGGCAACCGATGAAAAAGCGGAAGTCAAACTGCAAATGGAAACCCTGCCCGCCAAAGATGCGCCCGAAGAGGTGCACACTCCGGGTGCGACCACGATTGAAGAGGTCAGTAAATTCCTGGATAAGCCTGCGTCGCATTGCGCCAAAGCGATCGATCTTCTGGTCGCGGGCGAACCGATCTTTTTGTTCATACCGGGGAACCGGGAACTGAATCTGACGAAAGCTGCGGCTTATCTGCAAACGCCGGAACACGATATGGAAATGATGGACAGCGAAACGGTCGAACGGCTGACCGGTGCTGCGGCGGGCTATACCGGACCGATCGGTCTGCCGGAAGAGGTTCGGGTGATTGTGGATCGTTCGCTGACAGAAGCCGGCGGTTTGGTGGTGGGGGCAAACCGCACCGAATACCACAAAACCGATGCCGTTTTCGGGCGCGATTTCAAAGGAGAAGTGGCCGAAGACCTGCTGATGATCGAAGAAAGTGATTTGTGCCCCTTGTGCGGAGCGCCATTGCATTTTGACCGCGGCATTGAAGTCGGGAATATTTTCCAGTTCGGGACAAAATATTCCGAGCCCATGGGTGCCACATTCCTGGATGAAAACGGAAAAGCTGTTCCCTTTGAAATGGGAAGCTACGGCATCGGGATCACCCGCAGTGTGACCGCGGTGGTGGAACAAAACTGGGACGATGCCGGCATCGTCTGGCCTTTGGTTGTTGCGCCGTATCATGTCATTCTGACCATACCCAGCATGAAAGATGCGCAAGCCGTGCAAATGGCTGACGAAATGTATGACCGCCTCAAAAAAGAAAAAGTCGAAGTACTGCTGGATGATCGCAACGAGCGCGCCGGAGTGAAGTTTAACGACCGCGATCTGATCGGCATTCCGATCCGTGTGACAATCGGGAAAAAAGCGGCGGAAGGGATTGTGGAGTATTCGTTGCGAAAAGACAGGGAAAACGAAGATATCTCCGCAGAAGAAGCCATTACCCGCATACTGGAAGCGACCAAGCCGTATCGGTAAAAAGAAGCCCGCCCGGGTTTCTTTTTTATGGCAAAAGACAATATATTGCTTGTATACCGTTTATTCCGTATATTATTAGCGCAGACCGCGGCAGGAAAGAGAAATGGGATGTGGTCGGAAGACCAGGCACCTAAGGGAATAAAACCCCAAAAGATGAGAAATAATTATTTATTAATGCAAAGAAATTTGCTATTGTAGCAGAATATAGACAGTTCTATCACGAAACTGCACGAATACAAAAGCAGTACGTTTTTTGATTTAACAATTTTATGCGCGAAACTATTAAGAATAACTATTAATATGACTCTGACAAAGAGAGAGACTGAACCTATTATAAATATAACATTCATTCTTTTGGATTCTTATAAAAAATGTAAAATAATACAATAAAATTGACATAATACTCAATCATGTTATAATGGAGACAGTTACATATACTTTGTAAAGGAGGGTTCGACATGGATCAAAACGGAAACAACAATCGCGCGTCATGGGGTTCAAGTTTCGGATTTCTGATGGCAGCAGCCGGTTCTGCTGTCGGACTGGGGAATCTTTGGAAGTTCCCCTATCTCGCCGGGGAAAATGGGGGTGGAATCTTTGTACTGACATATCTTATCATTGTAATTCTTATCGGCTTTACCATGATGCTCGGCGAAATGGTCATCGGCCGTAAAACGCAAACTGATGCGTTTTCCGCCTATGACAAACTCAAAAAAGGCTGGGGCTGGATCGGCGGCGTCGGCATACTGGCGGCGTTTCTGATTTTGGCTTTCTACAGCGTCGTCGGTGGCTGGGTACTCAAATATATCGTTGCGGGTATACTCAATGCCATCCCTGCAGACACGGAAACCTATTTCGGCGCTTTTATCAGCGCGCCGGTGGAACCGCTCATTTACCACGGCATCTTTATGCTGGCTACGGTTCTGATTGTGGCCCGCGGCATTACTGCCGGGATTGAACGGGCATCCAAATTTATGATGCCGGCCCTGTTTGTTCTGCTTATCATCTCGGTAGTACGTTCGGTGACGCTGCCCGGAGCGGCGGAAGGACTGGCGTATTATCTGAAACCGGACTTTTCGGCTTTCTCTCCGCAGGTGGTGCTCGCGGCGATCGGACAGGTATTTTTCTCGCTTAGCCTTGGTATGGGGATTATCATTACCTACGGATCCTATCTCGGTAAAGAAGAAGATTTAGCGAAAGACGCGATCGTCGTTCCGGCGATAGACACCATGGTGGCTTTGCTGGCCGGTTTTGCGATATTGCCCGCTGTGTTTGCATTCGGTTTGTCGCCTACGCAAGGGGCAGGACTTCTGTTTGTCACCCTGCCGCAGGTGTTTGCCGCCATGCCGTTAGGCCAGATTTTCGGGATCCTGTTCTTCCTGCTGGTATTATTCGCGGCGCTCACCTCGTCCATCTCTCTTTTGGAGACGAGCATTACCTATACCGTAGACCGGTTCGGATGGCAAAGAAAGAATTCCGTCGTTATCGTCGGCTTGACGCTGTTTGTTATCGGCATCCTCGCGTCGTTGTCGTACGGGGTGCTGGGAGACTTCAAACTGCCGTTTTTGGATCTGGTTTTCTTTGATGCACTGGATTGGATCACATCGTATATCATGTTGCCGCTGGGCGGTTTGATGATGTCGATCTTCATCGGATGGATCTGGAATATCGACGAAGCCGTCGACGAAGTAAAAAGCAGCAGCCCCTTCCATCTGGAGGCGCTGTGGCGCTTTCTGATCCGCTGGTTTGCACCGGTTGCCATACTCATTGTTCTGATCACAGGATTGTATCAGCAATTGATCGGATAACTGTTTCCGGAACAACCGTCCCCGGCCGAAAGGCCGGGGATTTTTGCGGTATCTTTGGCCTAAGCTTAACAGTCTGTTAATTCTTTAAAAAGTATCTAAAAATGATTGACGGAAACGCTTGTTGCTGATAAAATAAAGGTAAATTTCACAGTCTTTTGTTTGTGAAGGAATAAGTTCACAAATTAGCGAACAAGGAGGATGTAGGCATGAAGAAAGAGCACAGGGTATCTATCGCGGTGATTAAGCGCCTGCCCAAGTATTATCGCTATCTGGGCATGATTGCTGAAAAAGGTATCATCCGCATCTCGTCCCAGGAGCTCAGCAATATTACCGGCTTAACCGCATCGCAAATCCGGCAGGACTTAAACCATTTCGGCGGATTCGGACAACAGGGTTACGGTTACAATGTGGAAGAATTGCGCGGAGAGATCGAGCGCATCATCGGTATCAACAGAGACTATAACGCGGTCATCGTCGGTGCGGGCAATATCGGCCATGCGCTGGCACAGTATGAACGCTTTGAAGGCCTCGGGTTCATGATCATCGGCATGTTTGACACGGATGAAGAGAAAATCGGCGAAGAATTTGACGGCATTCCCGTATACGATCAGGCAGAACTCAGTACGTTTATTGATAAAGAAAAAGTGGATATTGTAGTGATTACCACCCCGGCGCATGTAGCACAGCAGGTAGCGGACATCGCAGTGGATGCGGGGGTCAAGGGAATTTGGAACTTTGCCCCGGTGGATCTGAAGGTGCCGGAAAAAGTGGTTGTGGAAAATGTACATCTGAATGAATCCTTGTTCACCCTTACCTACTACATCAATAATCAGAGCGACTACGTTCCCAGATAGGGAAATAACAGCCGTGTAAAACAGCAGTGTTCGCACTGCTGTTTTCTTTGGATTTTCTATGGATGGTTGACATGATTGTATTAGCGGCACAAAAAATCGGGAAGAGTTTCGGCATACAGGATGTACTGGACGATATATCCCTGCATTTGCGCGAAAAAGAGCGGATCGGTTTGATCGGCAATAACGGTTCGGGAAAGACGACTCTGATGCGCATACTGGCAGGAGAGATCGAACCGGATACGGGAACGGTCAGCAAACGAAAAGGCCTGCGTATCGGCTATCTGGAACAGCATGCAAGCTTTGAATCCGACCGGACTCTGATGCAGGTCTGTCTGGATGTGTTTGCGGAGGTCATTGCATTAGGAAAAAAGGTGCAGGCATTGGCGGAAGAGGTTGCCGGGCTTGCAGCGGAAGATGCTTCGTATGAAAAGACCCTGGCCGATTATCAGCACGCAATGGATGCATTTGAACAAAAAAGAGGATACCAGACCGATTCGTTGATCCGGGGTGTGCTGCACGGGCTGGGTTTTACGGAAGAACACTATGAAAGGCGCGTATCCACCTTCTCGGGAGGACAGAAATCCCGGGTTCTTTTGGCGCGCCTGCTTTTGCAGGAACCGGATGTTCTTCTGATGGACGAGCCGACCAATCATCTGGATCTGCAGGCGGTGGCCTGGCTGGAAAGCTTCCTGAAAGAATATAAAGGCACGCTACTGGTTATTTCGCATGACCGGTATTTTCTGGATGCCGTTACAACGCGCACGGCTTTTCTGGACGACCGGATTGAAACCTACGAAGGCAATTATACGCGCTTTATGGAAAAACGGCGACAAGCCCGGGAAGTGCAGGCAAAAGCCTATGCGAATCAGCAAAAAGAGATCAAAAGACAAGAAGAGATCATCCGGCGCTATGAAAACTACGGCGGCGAGCGCTATCTCATACAGGCGCGCTCCAGACGAAAAATGCTGGAGCGGATGGACCGCGTAGAAAAGCCCGAGCAGGACGCGGCGTCCATGCGTTTGGCTCTTACGCCCAAGCGTACCTCCGGTAAAGATGTACTGGATATGGAAGGCCTTGGTATGCGTTTCGGGGAGAAAAAGCTTTTTGCCGGTGTCGATCTGCATATCGAACGGGGCGAACGCACAGGGATCATCGGACCCAACGGGGTGGGAAAAACCACTTTGTTTCGGATCCTCCGCGGAGAAGTCCAACCAACAGAAGGCGGCTTTGCACTGGGCACCGGTGTCCGGCTCGGTTTTTTGGATCAGGAGCAGAAGGATCTGCACGCCGGGCAGTCGGTGATAGAAGAGGTCTGGGACAGTAAGCCGCAGCTCACCCACGGAGAAATCCGGAATATTCTGGCAGCCTTTTTATTTTACGGGGATGATGTGTTCAAGTCCGTGGACGATTTGTCCGGCGGCGAACGCGCCCGCGTGGCTTTGTGCAAGCTGATGCTGTCGGAAAGCAATCTGCTCTTACTGGATGAGCCGACCAATCATCTGGATATGGATTCCAAGGAAGCATTGGAAGAGGCCTGTCTGCATTATACGGGCACACTTTTGTTTATATCGCACGACCGCTATTTTCTGAACCGCGTGGCGGGGCGGATCCTGGAAATGAAACCGGACGGGCTGGATTCCTATCTGGGCAATTACGATTACTATGTGGAGAAACAACGCGAAGCGGATGCACAGGAAACGGTGGAGGTAAACCGCACGCAGGTGCAAAAAACAAAACGGAAGGATCGCGAAAACCGACAGGAAGAAAAACGCAAACGACAAGAAAAAAGCCATCTGGAAGAAGAAATCCGTACACTGGAAGAGACCATCATCTGGATTGACCGGCAACTGGGCGATTCGGCTTTCTATGAAAACCCGAACGAAGTGCGTGCATTGGCGGAAAAACGGGAAGAGACACAAAGGCGGATTGACGCCTTGTATGAGGCGTGGATCGGCCTTGCCGATGGATAAAAAATTATCCGGAAGCGATAAACTTTGGGATAATGATTTCATGGAA
>JAAYQA010000104.1 GCA_012519495.1 Tissierellia bacterium
CGAAAGCTTATGGCAACGGATCGTGTCGGTTTGCCTTTCTTACAAAAAACAGAAAAAGAATACTTAATAGGAAGAGACTATCTGTTAAAAAATAAATACATAGATATTAAAATAATTTATCAGATTATTGTTGAGAAAAAACCTATGTAGTGATAAGATGTATTCGTAATAGGTACAAATTTTATCAAAAGGAGATGAGAAACAGTGGCAGCATTTGAAAACATGCTAACAGCGGCTTCAAACTTTCTGTGGGGCATTCCACTGATTGTACTCGTGGTGGGCGGCGGACTTATCGTATCAGTCGCAACAGGATTTATAGTATTTCGCAAGTTCGGCTTTATCATGACGCACACCTTCGGTGCGATGTTCCAGCGACAGGAAGCGGATGAAGGCGGTATTACCCCGTTTCAGGCGGTTTCCACGGCGCTCGCCGCGACGATAGGTACAGGAAACGTCGTCGGGGTAGCCACGGCGGTAGCCAGTGGCGGCCCGGGCGCGGTGTTTTGGATGTGGCTGGCGGCTTTGTTTGGAATGACCACAAAATTTGTTGAGGTTACCCTGGCCGTAGCATACAGAGAACGAAACGAATTGGGCGAATTTTCCGGCGGCCCGATGTATTACTTAAAGAACGGTTTAGGCATGGACTGGCTCGGCAAGATCTTCGCATTTTTCGCAGCGATTGCCGCATTCGGGATCGGCTGTATGGTACAGTCCAATTCCATGGCGGGCGCATTGCAAGGCCAATTCAACATACCGCCGTATATCACCGGTATCGTACTGGCTGTTTTGTCCGGCGCGGTTCTGATCGGCGGCATTAAGCGGATCGGACAGGTTACAGAAAAAATCGTTCCGTTTATGGCGATTATCTATATTGTCGGCGCATTGGTGATCCTGGTTATGAATGCCGGTGCCATTCCCGGTGCCATCCGCGCGATCTTTACCGAAGCCTTCACCGGTTCGGCAGCGATTGGTGCCACCATGGGTATGGCGATCCGTTTTGGGGTTGCCCGCGGCGTATTCACAAACGAAGCCGGTCTGGGTTCTGCTCCGATTGCCCATGCAGCGGCTACAACCGACCATCCGGTCCGTCAGGGGATCTGGGGTGCGTTTGAAGTTTTTGTTGACACCTTTATGGTATGTACGATGACGGCGCTGGTTCTGATTGCTTCCGGCGTATGGTCCGATGCAAGCATTGAAGGGGCGCAAATGACGATGACGGCCTTTGGAAATAACTTACCGGCCGGTTCGTTCATTGTTACCTTTGCCCTGATTCTCTTCCCGTTCACCACCATTTTGGGCTGGTGCTACTACGGAGAGAAGAGTGCGGAATATCTGGTAAAATCGTCCAAGATTATCATGCCGTACCGTCTGCTCTTTACCGTGCTGGTCTTTGTCGGCGCAATCGGCGGACTGGAAATTGTATGGCTTTTGGCCGACGTATTAAACGCACTGATGGCCATTCCGAATATGATCGGGGTTGTCTTCCTTGGCGGCGTCGTAGCCAAACTGGTAAAACACTTCTTCGAAGATCCGGAGCGGGTGTTTGTACCGGAAGACTACGCCCATTTACTGAAGAGAAATTAGCCTTCTGGCATAAAAAGGACGCGTGTCGGTCACGCGTCCTTTTTTTTGTGTAAGCATCCGACCGGATCAGTATCCTTCCTGCAAGAAAGCCAGGACTTCGTCGCGGTTTTTGTTTTCCAAACCGATTTTGTCCAGTGTACGGCCGGTTTCAAAATAGTTTTCGCTGCG
>JAAYQA010000105.1 GCA_012519495.1 Tissierellia bacterium
ATATATAGAAAATCAAGTATGCCTTGGATGTCTTCATCTCTTGGACTACGGATCAAAGCTTTTCTTCCATCTTTCAAGACATATTCACATTCTTGAATAAACATATTCCCCTCCTCAAATTCTGATTTATGTAATTGTTTTCCCTATATTCATTTGAAGTCTCCATTCAGGAGAAATTACGCCATCGCTTTAATATTTGTCCATTTCAATGATTAGTTCGTTTATCCGTTTCAAAAAGCTTATCGCATGAAACGAACAACTTTTATCTACAGGATACACCTTAGACACGGTAATTACCGTATCTCCCTGTAAGCGAGATATGGAAGTTTATTTGCTGTCTCTTCGTATACCGATTAAAGTCAATGTATCCTGATATACGGAAGGATTGTTTTTTATGTCAATCATCAGCCACCTTTGTCCGTTTCCTTCCTTCGTTTGACGATAGATATTTTGCATCTCGGCAGAAAGTTGAGGTAATAAAAGTTCTACATCTTCTTTTTCCTTACGACCCACTACAACTAATACGGTAAAATAACCATCTTGCGGATAGACAACACACAGACTCTTTCCGGATTTTCTGAATTTTATATTCCAACCACGGGCCAAGACATCTTTGCTGTACTCAATTTTGCACATGGGTTTATATGCATCTTCCAGAAATGTACAAAACGGATGGAAAAATGGATTGGAGATATAGTCACTTATTTCGTCAATATGCGGTGTATAGTTTATGTCTCTTATATCAATCATTATACGAGTTCTCCCTTCTTCAACTGAAATGTACGCGTTTTTCTGTATGCTGCGTGTGAATGTTATGTATTTACAAGGGCCGAATCGGGTGCCGTTGGATCGTTTTCCCTCTTGTTTTATTATACTTGTTTATGCGCCTTTCAGGGGAGTGATCCGATTCGTATTACAAAAAAAGAGGATCCTTCACATTCGGTGAAGGATCCCTGTTTGGCTGTTTATACGATGTGATTATTCCTCGGCTTTCAGAATAAAACCCTGTTCCCGTACGACCTGCAGGATGGTTGTGCGGGATTCAATTACGTTCAGCAGTTTTGTTACGACCTGCTTGGTAAAGGAGTCGACGCGGCGGTTGGCGTCTCTCAGATCGTAATAGGTTTGCATTTCTTCATCGTACGCTTTCATCTCATCCAGATAGGAGTCAAAAACGCGGTAGCCGTTTTCAAATACTTTCAGTTCCACCGGCATGCGGGGTTTCAGCTGCGGCTCCTGATTCGGATGACCGATCCCCAGACCTACAACCGGGAAGGTCAGCTGAGGCAGCCCCAGTATTTTAACCATGCGGCGCGGGTCGTTCAGTATGCTGCCAAAATAGACGGCACCCAGTCCCATGGATTCAGCGGCCACGGTCATATTCTGGGCGGCCAGGGCGGCGTCGGTGAAGCCTTGTATAAAGCGGTCCATATCGGCGCGGCTTTCGGGTGTATGGCCCAGTTCTTCGGCAATACGGGCGTTGCGATACACATCCACAATGAATACAAACAGTTCCGGGCAGCGGGTCAGGTATTCCTGCGTGCTCACTTGTGCCATTTGTCTGCGCATATCCGGGTCGGTGATACGCAAAAGGCTGTACTGTTGCATGCCGTTGGATGTGGCCGTGCGATTCGCAACATCCAACAGAGTAGCCAGTTGCGCAGAAGTCACCGGTTCATCGGTAAATTCGCGTATGGTGCGATGCGACAATTGATTTTGTATAGTCGGATTCATAGCGGCTCCTTAATGATAGATCCCCTGCGCATAATGCCGGGCGATTTTTTCGTACCCATAATCCTTAATGGCCATAACCGTCAGCGCGCGGATTTCATGGGCGGAGGTCAGTCCGTCTTCTCCCCGCATTTTGACTAAGTGCTGGTACACGTCTTTCGCCATGGTGTTTACATCGTGCGCAGAAAAGGTCTGTTTCATGTCCAGCGCGGCGTTTTCGATACTGGTTTGGATTTTTTCGATCGCAAAATCGACGACTTTTCCCGACCGTTTGATCACTTTCATAAGGCACCTCCTTGATTTGTGCGGTTTTCTTCATTACTGCTATTTATATCCTTTTTTGTCAAGGACGAAACAATTGCATAAAAACCGTGGGAGATACGTCCTGATGCGGTACAATAAGAAGACACAGAACCAAAAGAAGGGAGAAAAGCAATGTCACTTTGGGATGTAACCAACAAATACAAAGACGCGGCCATTGCCGACCGTCGTCATTTGCACGAAAACCCGGAGCTCGGTTTGGATTTGCCCCAAACGCAGCAGTATGTCATGGACCGGCTGCGTGAGATCGGATATGAACCGGCAGCTTGCGGAAAAAGCGGCGTAACGGCTACGATCGGAAAAGCAGGCAAAAAGACGCTTTTGCTGCGCGCGGATATGGACGCTTTGCCGGTGGAAGAAGCCAGCGGTGAACCGTTCGCCTCCGGGAATCAGAATATGCACGCCTGCGGACACGATATGCATACGGGAATCCTGCTTGGCGTGGCGCGGATCCTGAAAGAAAAGGAAAGCGAGCTGGAAGGCACGGTTAAGCTGATGTTTCAGCCGGGCGAAGAAATCTTTGCCGGCGCAAAGGACATGATTGACGCGGGGCTGATGGAGAATCCGAGCGTCGACGCCGCACTCGCGTTGCATGTGTTCACGCAATTGCCCGCAGGGGAGATCTATATGCGCGAAGGTCCGTTTATGGCTTCGGTAAACGGATTCAAGATCACGATTTTCGGCAAAGGATGCCATGGCGCACAACCCGAAAACGGGGTAGATCCCATCCTGATCGGTACGCATATTTTCCAGAATCTGCAGGCAATTCCCGCCAGAGAAACCAGTCTGACAGAAGGGGTTCTTGTGACGATCGGGCAGTTCAGCGCGGGCAATGCCGCCAATGTCATTCCCGACACGGCGGTGATGCAGGGCACCATGCGCACCTTCAACGAGCCCATACGGGAAGAAGTGTACGGGCGGATTGAAGCCATCGCCAAACAAACGGCGGAACTGTTTCGCGGCCGTGCGGAAGTGGAGAAGCTTTCGGATGTGCCCTGTGTGGTAAACGACCCTGCGCTGACGGCGACCGTCCGCAACTACTTTAACGAAACCGACGGCCTGCCGGAAGTGAAAGAAGCGCCACAGGCAACCGGTTCTGAAGACTTTGCCTTTTTGGCCAAGCGGGTACCGTCCACGATCTTTTTGCTGGGCGCGGCCGCAGACGATGAAGAAAAAGTGTTTCCGCAGCATCATCCCAAAGCCGTGTTCAATGAAGACGCGGTGCCGGTCGGCATGATGGCCCTGGCCACCGCCGCCATCCGATGGCTGCAAGAGAATCAGTAAAGAAAAACGGGCTCCGGTGACAAGGAGCCCGTTTTGCTATTTTACAATCCCTTTTGCAACCAGCGTAGCGCTGCTGCGCAGGATCGCGCTTACATTGCAGTACTTTTCTTCTGCCAGACGGATCGCCTCGTCCAGCTGTTCCTGGGTCAAGCCGTCGGCTTCGGCGGTAATGACGGTTTCAATCTGCGCGTAGGTCCTGGGGACCGTGTCGGTGAGCTGTCCTGTGACGCGCACCTCCAAAGAGCGGAGGGGAAGCTTCTTTTTGGCTAAAATCAAGCGCACATCGACCCCCATGCAGCCGCCCAATGCAGTCAGAATCAGATGCATGGGCCGAAAGCCCGCATCGGCGCCGCCGGCTTCTTCTGCGAGATCCATACGGACCGTATGCCCGAAGGCGTCACAGGCTTCCAGTTCGTATCCGTCTTTCCAGACGATTTGCATTTCGTGCATTTTACACCATCTCTTTCAAAAAGTGCGGCAGCATTTTATGCCACCAGGGCCAGTCGTGATCCACATCGTGTCCCCAGAAGTCGAACCATACGGGCACCTGTTTTTCTGAAAACAAATCCCGCAGGCGCCGGTTGGACGGGAGCAGATCGTCTTCCCAGGCGCCCTGACCGATCACAAAGCTGATCTTCCCGCCGCGGTAATAGTCAAGCCACGGATGATCCCAGGCCATGTCGGCTAAGAACTGCACAGGGGAATTTTTGTAGGCGTATTCGCCGCCTGCTTCGCCAAAGAAGAAGCGGCTATCGTAGATTCCGCTGATGGCCAATACGCCGGAGAACAGATCCGGACGGCGCAGATACATATTGGCCGCGTGGGTCGCGCCCATGGATGCACCGGTTGTAATGGGACCGGCGTCGGACTGGGTGTAGTCTTTGATCCGGGGCACCAATTCTTCTGTGATGTATCTATGATAGCATTCCAGGCGCCAGGCGGCGTGCAAGGGATCCCGGTGTACATCGTCCACGGTTTCTGCATCATTGGAGTCGGCGCAGAACACGCGGATCCGGCCGCTGTCGATAAACGGACGCAGGGTGTCGATCATGCCGCGGTTTTTCCATTCGTAGAAATGGCTCCCCTGGGGCGGGAATACCAGTAGCGGCGTGCCTGCATGCCCGAAGACTTCAAACTCCATATCGTAGCCTAAATGATGGCTGTATTCTTTATGATATTGATTATACATAGGGCTCCTTATGCGTGTTGGGTGGCGTAGGCGGCAAACGCGTAGAGTTCGTCCAGATCGTGGGTTTTGAAAATATAGACGATATCGGACATGACCGCCGCTTCGGCCGGGGCGGGGTAGATCTTTTGCTGAATGCCCGCCTGCCAGCGGGCTTCGGTTTCTTCTTCGGAATGCGCGTAGTGCACATAATGGCGGCGGCCCAAAAAGAGCGTGTAGTATTTTTCGTCGGCGCTTTCTTCTTCCACCGGTGCGCCGGTCACCATATCGGCATAGGCACGGAAGCAGTCGGTATTATTGGACATATTGTGCATATGCGGGGCAAAACCACCCGGCGGGCGCATATTTACCTCCAGCCCTAAAATGTCACCTTTTTTTCCCAGACCTTTTTTGTCTTCGTACAGACGGAAGAATTCAAAATGAATATAGCGGCTTTTTACGCCAAAGGCTTTGACGGCTTTACGGCCGTAGGGAGCCACATCCTCCGCGGGGCCTTTCGTGGAATAAAACATGGTTTCCACACCTAAATTGGCCATATCCATAATCGAAACCGGGCATTCAAGGGTAAACTCCCGTACCGTTTCCCCCTTTGCATCCACGATGCCGTCATAGGTGACGACTTCTCCCGGTACAAATTCCTCCATAAACATGTCCACATCGGGTTTATCGGCAAAAAAAGCCAGCAATTCTTCCTCGTTCATAAACTTATAGGTTTGCGAGGCACCTACCCCGATGTCGGGCTTGGCAATTACGGGATAGCCGACTTCTTTGGTAAAAGACAACGCGTCTTCGGGGGTGGTCAGCATCTGGCCGCGGCAAACAGGGATCCCCGCTTGGCGGAACACTTCTTTCATTTGCGACTTGCGCTTTACGCGTTCCATGTCTTCGGGCTGAAAACCGGTTGTAATATGAAAATCCCGGCGCAACTGTGCGTCCTGTTCCAGCCAGAATTCATTGTTGGACTCCAGCCAGTCGATTTTTCCGTAGCGGAAGGTAAAAAAGGCCACTGCACGCAGCACCTGATCGTAATCCTGCAAAGAATCCACGCGGTAGTATTCCGTCATGGCATTGCGCAACTCCATCGGCAGCCCGTCATACGGCGATTCGCCTATGCCCAGTACCGTAACTCCTTTGGCACGCAACTGCGTAATAAACGCCGTGCCGGTAACCGGAAACTCCGGTGAAATGTAAATAAAATTCATGCCCTCACCTCTTTATCAATGCGCTTGATTGTTAATGCAAATAGGATACCATAGTTTGTTACATTTTGTAACCGGAAAAGCAAAATAAACGCATGATTTAGCCATTTTCTTGGGTATGAATGTAGCAAGCGTTTTCTGTGAAAGTGAAAAAAACAGGCAATCATTTGCATAGGTAAAAACAAAAAGGTAGGATAGAGAAGGAAACATATAAAGACAAGGAGGCGAACACGTGAAACTGACACACACCGGATACACGGCGGAACAAATCAAGGAACTGACCAACAAATATCTGATCGAGACCTACGAACGCTATGACTTTGTGGCGGAAGAAGGCGACGGCATGTATTTGTACGATACAGAAGGCAAGCGGTACCTGGACTTTTACGCGGGGATTGCCGTCAACAATGTGGGAAACAGAAATCTGCGTGTCGCAGAGGCCATCAGCGATCAGGCACAACGGCTGATTCATACTTTTAATTATCCCTATACGGTCCCGCAGGCCCTGCTGGCCGAGCTGATTTGCGAGACCCTGGGTTTTGAAAAGATTTTTTACCAGAATTCCGGATCGGAAGCCAACGAAGCCATGATCAAAATGGCGCGCAAATACGGCGTCGAAAGCGATCACCCCGACCGCTACAAGATTATTACGGCAAAAAACGGCTTCCACGGACGCACCTATGCGGCCCTGTCTGCAACGGGGCGGCCGGAATCCAAAACGCATCGGGGTTTTTTGCCGGTGCTGGACGGCTTTGCCTATGCCGATTTCAATGATCTGCAGTCCTTTAAAGACGCCACCGATGACAACACCATTGCCATCCTGATCGAAACGGTGCAGGGCGAAGGCGGCGTACAAACAGCCGATTACGACTTTATGCAGGGCTTACGCGCGTGGTGCGATGAAAACGACCTGCTTCTGCTGCTGGACGAGGTGCAAACCGGCTGGGGCCGTACCGGCAAGCTCATGGGCTATATGCATTACGATATCAAGCCGGATATTCTTTCCATGGCAAAAGGCATGGGCGGCGGGATGCCGATCGGTGCCATTGTGACGAGTGAAAAACTGGCAAGAGTCTTTGAACCCGGATCGCACGGTTCCACTTTCGGGGGCAATCCCGTCTGCTGTGCGGCAGCCTATGCGGCCATCCGGGATCTGATCGAAAACAAATGGGCAGAAAACGCCGCAGAAGTGGGCGCGTATTTTCGCGAACAGGCACGCACCTTGCCCTATGTAAAAGAAGTGCGGGGCCAGGGTTTGATGAACGCCATTGAATGTTCGATCAAAATGGAAGACAAAAAGGCGCGTTTTGTGGAAGAAGGGCTTCTGATTACGGTGATCGGCAAGCATACCCTGCGCGCTGTGCCGCCGTTGATTGCACAGAAGAAGCATGTGGACGAAGCGATCCGCATTATGAAAAGCATTCTGTCCGAGGAGTGAACCGATGAACGCAAACGAATATGTAAAGGATATGGTCAAACGGGCCCGCGAAGCCCAGCAGCGCTTTGCCGTTTTTACACAGGAACAGGTGGACGAGGCCGTGCGGGCGGTGGGAAAATCCGTCTTTGACAACGCGAAACCGCTGGCCGAAATGGCCGTGGAAGAAACAGGCATCGGCAATGCAGCGCATAAAACCGTAAAGAATCAGGCAAAGCCCAAAGCCACCTGGTGGCGGCTCAAGGGCGTCAAAAGCCGGGGGGTTATTCGGCGGCTGGAAGAAGGCGTGGTAGAGATCGCGCATCCGATCGGTGTGTTGGGCTGCATTACGCCCACGACCAATCCCACAATGACCCCGGTCCACAATGCGATGATTGCCCTGAAAGGCGGCAATGCCGTGATCGTGGGGCCGCATCCGCGCTCGGCAAAAACCACCTTTGAAACGGTTGCGATCATGCGCCGCGCGCTGGAAGAGGCGGGTGCGCCGGCGGATCTGATCCAGTGTGTCAAAGAGCCTTCGGTTGCTGTGTCCCGTGAAATTATGGAACAGTGTGACGCAACCATATCAACCGGCGGGCCGGGCATGGTGAAAGCGGCCTACAGCGTAGGCAAACCGGCATTCGGCGTGGGACCGGGCAATGTAAATGTGCTGATCGCAGAAGATGCGGAGAACTTGGAAGCCATTGCACAAAAAGTCGCCAAGGGTCGCATGTACGACAACGGCGTTTTATGCACCTGCGAACAGTCCGTGATCGTGCCGGATTCCTTATACGCGGACTTTGTCCGGGCGCTGGAAAAAGAAGGGGCGTATTATATCGACAATCCCGAAGAAGCAGCCCGTTTGGGCAAAGCCATTTTCCCCGACGGGACGATGGACAAACGCATGGTGGGCGCGACGCCGGCCTTTATTGCCGAACAGGCAGGCATCCGGATACCGGAGGGAACCCTTTTTCTGGCGGTGCGCGTAGAAAAAACCGGCGATGAAGGCGAGCTTCTGGCCAAAGAAAAGCTGAGCCCCGTTCTGGCGCTCTACCGATACAACGGTTTTTCCGAAGGCGTACAGATCGCCTACCGCAATATCTGCCACGAAGGCACCGGCCACAGCGCGGTCATACACACACAGGATCCGGAGCGTGCCGAACAGTTTGCCATCGCATTGCCCGTAGCGCGGGTGGGTGTGAATATGGTCGGTTCATCCGGTTTGGGCGGCGCGTTCGACAACGGGCTTATGCCGACGGCCACACTGGGTTGCGGTACCTGGGGAAACAATTCCGTCGCGGGCAATCTATGGTGGGACCATCTGGTGAACATCAGCAAATTGGCGTATGTACAAGAAGACCGTGAGATTCCGTCCGATGCAGACGTCTGGGGAGAATAAGAAGAACATCCGTCCGTTTCGCATTGTGCTTTCATTGGTAGCGCTATTGGTAGCCTACGGGATTTTTCAGGCAGCGGGCGGCTTTTCGATGGAAATCTTCCGGAAAAAAGAGCTGGACACAAAAACCGAAGCAGCGTATCGGGAAGCAGTCGATGCGTTTAATATCTTCACGGAAGACTTCACCGCCTTGGGACGCGGTTTAGACGAGGTGGCCGAAAAAGACACCGCGCTATCGGCTGATTTTTTGCGGGAAACCCGCTGGGCTGTGCACGATCTGCGGGAAAGCCTCCCTAAGCTTTCGGCCTTGCCGTTTATACAGGCACATGCCATGAAAGAGCTGGAAAGCCTGCAGCAAAAAGCCGTCGCCTATCTGGACCGGGCGGACTTAGCTTTGGGAACCGATGCACAAAAGATAGAAGAGAACGATCAAAACGCGCTGCGCGCCCTGTTTTCCGAGGCGGCAGCAGCCAGTGAAGCAGCCGCCGACGCGCTGCAACAGGCGTATGAAAGCTTGAAAAACGAACAAAAAGAATAGCCAAAATCCGGTGGGTGGATCGAACCCCGCCGGATTTTTTTTGTCTTCGACAAGCTTTTGGGTATCCATTATATCAGAGTCTTTTTGAAAGAAGCCGTAACACGGAAGACCGACAAAAAGACTCCCTTGTTTTTTGTTCCAAATAAAAGTAGAAAGAAAGAGGTTTTATGAACGATTCAGAGAAAAAAACGGGCATCGGCTCGTTTGGTCTTTTCAGTTTAGGTTTTGGTGCGATTGTCGGCGTCGGATGGGCGGTGTCTATCAACCGCTGGATGGCGCATTCAGGCGGACCGTTACCCGCGTCGATCGGCTATCTGATTGCCCTGATTATGATGGTGCCGGTGGCGCTTTGCTATGCGGAACTTGCCTCCATGATGCCGGTGGCAGGAGGAGGGATGGCGTATGCTTACCGCGCCTTTAACGAAAAGCTCTCCTTTGTGTCCGGTTGGGCGGCCTTTGGCGCCTTCGTTACGATTATTCCGTGGGAGGCCATCTATGTGGTCGATGTACTTAGTCTTCTTTTGCCTGCGGCCAAAGGACCGCTTCTGTATGAAGTGGCCGGCACCGGGATCCATTTGGGACATATTGTGATCGGAACCGTCGTGTCCACCTTGCTGTATTGGGTCAACCGGAAAGGGGCACACTCTTCGGCGAAGGTGCAGCGCTTCCTGACGATTTTTCTGGTGGGAACGGCGGTTGTGGCCATGGGTGTGGCGTTTTTGTCGTTTGACCCGGAACACCTGCGCCCGGTATACGAAAATGTCGGGCAGGGAAGCCACGACGGTTTTTTAGGCGGAGCATTTGCGATTCTTGCTACGGCGCCGTTTTTCCTGTCCGGCTTTGAAACCATACCCCAGGCGGTGGAAGATGCCTCGGGTTCGGGGGCCTCTGTCGGAAAAATTGTCGTCATCACGGTGGCTTTGGCCTGCCTGTTTTATGCGGCCCTGCTGTTCAGCTTGGGCGGCGCCATGCCCTGGCAGGCGTTTTACGCGCTGGAGTCGCCGGCGGCAGCCAATCTGTTTCGCGTGGTGTTTGACGGACCGGGCGGCACCTTGATGTACTATCTGATACTCATCGGTGCACTGACGGGCCTGTTTACCACGTGGAACGGTTTTATGATGGCCTCGCCCAGACTTTTAATGGCGCTGGCCCGTGCGCGTTTGGTACCGGGCTTTTTTGCCAAGCAGCATCCGAAATACGATACCCCGACCAATGGACTGCTGTTTTGTTATGTGCTGTCATTGGCCGGTCCGTTTTTGGGAATGGGGCTGATCGACCCGCTCACGTCCTTCTCGGCGGCAGGCTTTGTTTTGTCCTGGGTGATTACGGCATTTTGTGTCGTGGCACTCAGAAAACGGGAGCCGGATGCGCTGCGTCCGTATAAAATGCCGGGCGGTGC
This sequence comes from Tissierellia bacterium, assembly GCA_012519495.1. Classification (GTDB taxonomy): domain Bacteria; phylum Bacillota; class Clostridia; order Tissierellales; family Peptoniphilaceae; genus JAAYQA01. The sequence continues at coordinate 10,469 of JAAYQA010000105.1, forward strand.
GGTGCTGGCAGGTGCGGTGGGCGTTTTGATGGCCGTTGTGTTTCTGCTTCTGTTCATCCCCAACAATCCCGTCTTTATGGGCACGCAGGCCGTGTGGTTGTTTATCGGCTGGATGCTAATCGGTGTTTTACTGTACCGGTTCAGCGCAAACGAACGACACAGCATGCCGCCTCAAAAAAGAGAAGATATTCTGTTTGCCAATGCGGAAGAGTAACGGAGCTGCCCGCTGAGGCGATCGGTTTTCAGACCCTGGCCATTGTGAAAAGGAATGTATCGAACCCGTCGTTTTTCGGCGGGTTTTTTATATGCGTGCATAAAAACGGGTATGAAAGAAAAGACAGGGATTCGGGAGGTAGAGAATGAAACAGGAAAAGATACGCTATAAATATCCGTCCAACAGAAATCTGGTTTACGGCAAAAAAGGCATGGCGGCCACCAGCCATCCGCTGGCGGCCGAAGCCGGTTTGTCCATTATGCGAGACGGTGGCAACGCGATCGACGCAGCCGTGGCAATGGCCGCTGCGCTGACGGTGCTGGAACCGACATCCAACGGAATCGGCGGCGACGCGTTTGCCATTTTTTCCAAAGACAATCAAATATACGGGCTGAACGCATCCGGCCCGGCGCCTGCGTCTATTACGGCACAGGCCATGCGGGAGGCAGGGTTTACCGATATGCCGATGCTGGGCGTCTATCCTGTGAATGTACCGGGTGCTGTATCCGCCTGGCAGGAACTGAACCGTCTGCACGGTCGCCTGCCGCTTTCGCAAGTGTTGGCGCCGGCGATTGACTATGCAAAAAACGGCGCGCCGGTGGCGGAAACCGTAAGCTATCACTGGCAGCAGGCCGCTGCGTTTTATGACAAAGACGATCCGCTGTTTCAATCCTGGTTTGACACCTTCACAACAAACGGGCGTGCGCCACAGGCAGGGGAGCTCTTCTGTTTGCCTGATCACGCGGCCACGCTGGAAACCATCGGACGCGACCCCGACGCGTTTTACCGCGGTGTGTTAGCGGAAAAAATGACCGACTTCCTGCAGGAAAACGGCGGGTATCTGACAAAAGAGGACATGGCATCCTTTCAGCCCGAGTGGGTGGACCCGATCGGGGTGGACTACCGGGGGTATGAGGTATTGGAGATTCCCCCGAACGGCCACGGAATTGTGGCGCTGCTCGCTTTGCAAATCCTGAAGCAGCTGCCCGAAACAGACGACGACGCGCTCTATACGCATCAGATGATCGAAGCAATCAAGCTGTCGTTTGCCGATGCGCGGGCCTTTGTAACAGAACCCGCTGCGATGCAGGTGAAGGCGGAAGAGCTGCTGAAAGAAAGCTATGCGAAACAACGCGCGGCATGGATACAGGAAAAAGCCATCTCTCCCGAACCCGGCGACCCGATCCGCGGCGGAACCGTGTACCTGTGCGCCGCCGACGAAGAAGGCACGATGATTTCGTATATCCAAAGCAATTATATGGGCTTCGGATCGGGACTGGTTGTACCCGGCACGGGCATTGCCCTGCATAATCGGGGCAACAATTTCTCTTTGGAAAAGGGCCATCCCAACGAACTGGAAGGCGGCAAACGTCCGTATCACACGATTATCCCCGGTTTTTTGCAAAAAGACAAAAAGCCGCTGGGTGCGTTCGGAATTATGGGTGCTTTCATGCAGCCGCAGGCACATATACAGGTATTGTCCGCCATGCTGCGAGATGGCGACAATCCGCAGGAAGCCATGGACAAGCCGCGCTTTCAGTGGGTTGCAGGCGATGAGATTCTGGTTGAACACGGATTCCCGGAAGAAATCGTAAAAAACCTGGCAGCCCGCGGTCACCGGATCCGTTATTCCGATGACACGGCCAGCTTCGGCCGCGGACAGATGATTCTACGCAATGAAGAAGGCGTATATACCGGCGCCACCGAACGACGCTGTGACGGGCATGTAGCCGTCCGGTAAAAGCGGAACAAAGAAAGGACCGATCATGGAACAAGAAAAGAATTATATCAACGGAGAATGGATCGCTCCGCAGTCCAATGCATATATTGATGTGGAAAATCCTGTGACGCAGGAGATGATTGCAAAAATTCCCAAAAGCGACGAACGGGATGTGGATGCGGCGGTAGCCAGTGCGTACGCGGCGTTTCCCGCCTGGGCCGCCACCGAACCCGAAAAACGTTTGGCGCTTCTAAAAGAGGCCATCCAATGGATGATGGACCGATCCGATGATATGATCCGGACCCTGCGCGAAGAACTGGGCGCACCGCAAGGCTTTGCCAAACGCGTGCATGTGGACGGCAATCTGAAAGAAGCCATGGAACAGATGGAACTGGCAGGAGAAATCGAATACGTGCGGGAAGAAGACGGTTATGAAGTCTGGATGGAACCCTATGGCGTTGTGGCCTGTCTGACCCCGTGGAATTATCCCCTGGGGCAGATCACATCCAAAGTAATTCCCGCGTTGGCGATGGGAAACACAGTTGTTTTGAAACCCAGTTCGCAAACGCCATTGACGGCATACTGGTTTGCGGAAGCATTGATTGCGGCCGGCATACCCAAGGGCGTATTCCAGATGGTGTGCGGATCCGGCAGCGATGTAGGAGATCCTCTGGCCGGGCATGAAAAAGTGGACATGGTCACCTTCACCGGTTCCACCAAAGGCGGGGCGGAAATTGCCCGGCGCGCTTCTGAAGGCGTCAAGCAGATCCTTCTGGAACTGGGCGGCAAGTCGCCGGCGCTGGTGTTGGAAGGCGCGGATCTGGAGATTGCATCCAAACGCGTACTGGATACCATCATCAACAACTCCGGGCAGAGCTGTTCGGCATTAACCCGCATGATTGCCCCGAAAAGCATGAAAGAAGAAGTGGAGCGCGCGCTTTTGGACCGCTTGCAAACGTATAAAGTCGGCGACCCGACCCAAGAAGAAGTGGACGCAGGCCCCGTACAGTCGAAAAAGCAGTATGACAAAGTAAAAGGCTTTATCGAAAAAGGGGTGAAAGCCGGCGCCAATCTGTTAACCGGAGAAATCCCCCGGGGCGACGCCGGTTATATCATACAGCCCGTTATTTTCACCGATGTCGACAATCAGATGGAAATTGCGCAGGAAGAAATATTCGGACCGGTGCTTTCAGTGCTATACTATGAAGACGAAGAAGAAGGCGTTGCCATAGCTAACGACACGAAATACGGGCTGGCATCCGCCGTGTTCGGACCGGAAGAAAAAGCCAAGGCGGCCGCGCGAAAAATCCGCGCCGGCAACGCGACAATCAACGACGGAAAGTCCCCCGGCAATGCGCCTTTCGGCGGATACAAGCATTCCGGCTATGGCCGGGAGGGCGGCAAATACGGCTTGCTGGAGTTTTTGCAAACCAAAGCGATTTTCAGACAGGAGTAATAAATGGCCTATGATTTTACAACCCTGCGCGACGGATTCGCGCAGGGTTCCTACAAATGGAATGCCATGAAAGAGCAAATGCCCGAGGTGCCCTCGGGTATTGTGCCGCTTTCTGTGGCGGATATGGAATTTGTGTTAGCGGAAGAGATCCGGCAGGGCATCGGGGATGCCTTGCAAACCACCATCATCGGATACAATACGCCGACCCAAGGGTACTACGATGCGGTTATCCGCTGGATGAAAGAACAGCATGACTGGACGATTACAAAAGAGTCCATCATTCCGTATCAGGGGGTTGTGCCGATGATCGCCCGCGGGGTGCGCGCTTTTTCGCAGGAAGGAGACGGCGTGCTGATTCTGTCTCCGGTGTATCATCCGTTTCGCCGGGTGATCGAAGAAGCCGGACGAAAAACCGTGGTCAGTTCCCTGCTGGAAGAAGACGGCGTGTACACGATCGACTTTCCCGATCTGGACAAAAAAGCCGCCGAAGCAAAAATCCTGCTTTTTTGCAGCCCGCATAATCCGGTGGGCCGTGTCTGGGATGTGGAAGAACTCAAAAAAGTGGCGGAAATTGCCAAAAAACATAATCTGCTCGTTATCTCCGACGAAATCCATCACGATCTGAGTCTCACCAAAACCCATACGGTTTTTTCCAAAGTGGCAGACGGCGTGAAACATGTTGTAACCACAGCACCGACCAAAACATTCAATCTGGCCGGTGCCAAAGTGAGCAATCTGATTGTAGAAGATCCGGCTTTGCGTGAAACGTTCCTGCAGGAAGAACCGCTGACGCCTTCGGTTTTGGGACTGATCGCCTGCGAGCAGGCGTATGACAAAGGCGGTGCATGGCTTTTGGCGCTGAAAGAGCAAATCAAAGAAAACGAAGCGGCATTCCGTGCAATCCTGCGGCAAAAAGCCCCCAATCTGCGCGTGTCCCCGTTGGAAGGCACCTATCTCTTGTGGGTCGACCTGCGCGCCCTGGGACAGGAAAAAGAAGAGCTGGAGCGCATGGTAAAAGAAGCGTATCTGTTCCCCAACTTCGGGGATCTGTTTGGCGAAGAAGGCCTGGGCTTTATCCGCATCAATCTGGCAGCACCCAAGCAAGTGATCGTAGAAGCGGCCGAACGGCTGGCAGATCGGATCGATAAAAGGGCGTGCTGCTGGTGAGACGCATTTTGTGTTTGGGAGACTCCTTGACCTATGGATACGGCGTGCGCAGGGCGCATGCCTGGCCGCAGCGGCTGGCGGAGCAAATGCAATGTCCGGTGGAAAATGCCGGTGTATCCGGCGATACCACTGCCGGCATGCTGGCACGCTTTGCCGCGCGCGACAAAACCGTACGCTATACGCATCTGATCGTGATGGGCGGCAGCAATGATCTCATTATGGGCCTGCCGGTGGAGCAGCCGCTTGCCCATTTGCGCACCATCATCTATCAGGCCGTACAGTCCGGTATGGAACCGACGGTCGGGATTCCCGTGAAACCCGGACGCGACGTCCGCGAATTTGCCCTGTTTACCCAGGACAAATACGATATGCTTGAACAGGGGCGTGCGGCGTTAAAAGAGGGCCTACTGGAATTCAGTGCCTCCGGAATCTGCAAAGTCATCGACTTCCACGACTTTATCGAAGGGCAGGCGGATGTCTATCTGGATGGCCTGCACCTGAACGAAAAAGGAAATCGGCTCGTAAGTGAGGGATTATATGGATACGCAAAAAGAACAACAACGCAAACGGCGGGAGAGCAAACGAAAGCGGAATAGAAAACCGGCCCTGCTCATTGTGGCAGGGATCGCTCTTGCGCTTCTGGTTCTGCTTCTTGTCCGCTGGAACCGCCCGCTGACAGAAATTGCGCTGCAAAAAGGAGAACCCGACCGGATGGATGCCGCAAAAGACTTCCTGCTTTTTGCAAACGACAAGACCCTGACGGCAAAAAACGCAAACGGAAAGGAACTCTTCCAAAAAACCCTGGATTTCTCGCCGACGCGCGTATTCGCGGGCGACGGATTTGCCATCGCCTCAGACGACAAACAAATCCTGTTTACCGACAAAAAAGGCGAGCAGGATACAAAGATCCCCTTATCCGCGCAGGCGGACTATATGGCAAAAATAAAAAACGGCCTGGTCGTCCTGGCGGATCACCGGTTGACCGTTTACGATAAAAACGGAGAGTCTACGAAGACCTTTGTCACAGAAGACCCGCTTCTAACCGCTGCAGAATCCGACGGGACACTCCTTGCAACGACCGCCCGCATCACGCAGGAGTCGGTGCGGGGTACCTTGTATGAAGAAAAAGAAAATACCCTGCAAACCGCCTTTCCCGCCATAGACGATCTGATTATCGACTATAAAAAAACCGGCGATCGCATGCTGGCAGCCACCACAAAACATCTGTATATCCTGGGAGACAGCCTGATACAGATTCCCGTAGAACAGTATCGCGGCATGCATGAAAACGACCGGATCTATCTACTGGACGGACAGAATCTGAAAATCCTAAACCCCGACGGTACCGCAGTAAAAACCGTAAAAACCCCGGCCGACTATCCGCATCTCAGCGCCGATAAAGACATCCTGCTGCTCTGGAACGACACCGGCTTCATCGTATACGATGCCGATGGTGAACCCCTGCTTGAAAAAGAAATCCCCCTGCAGAAAGTCACCCTGCACGAAGATCACATCACCCTGTTTACCGATCAACACGCCGTACAAGGCACCATACGAATGCTGCAAAAACTCCCCTAAACGAACATAAAAAAACCCGGCCGGGTAGGCCGGGTCTAAGTTTTTAGATAAATTTTTTTGTATAAACTCCAAGAGTTTGAATCAGAAACACCGCTAAAGGAGAAAAAGGGCTTCTCCGCAGCCGGCATTCGGAGCGAGCGGCAGAGCTTGTGGGCTAAGGCGGAAATTGCTCCACAGCCGCGTTCTTGTGGCATGCACCCGCCACTGTCGCGGCTGTAATTTCCGCCGTGCCCGGACA
>JAAYQA010000019.1 GCA_012519495.1 Tissierellia bacterium
TCAGCGCGTTGAAGATCTCTCCCCGAAACAGCGACCGGTAATGTTCGGTGGTGAATTCCGAGCCGAATATGCTCAGGGCATTGGTCCCCCAGATCTCCGATTCGGGTTTGAAGGAGGTGATTAAAACCCAGATAAACGGAAAAATGATGATCAGCAGATACAAAAGGATGATGATCGTCAGCAGGCGTTCGGTTTTTACATTTTTCATGCGGAATCCTCCGATCCGACGAGTTTTACATTAAGCGCTTTGATATAAATGAGCGTGATGATCCCGACAACCAGGGCCATGACGAGCACGACCGCCGAGCCGTAGCCAAAGCGCGTTTGGGCAAACATGATTTTGTAGGCGTAGATGGAGATGGATTCGGTGGAGCCGCCGGGTCCGCCGCCTGTAAGCACATAGATCAGGTCAAAGACGCGGAAGGCGTCCAGCGTGCGAAACAGAAGCGCCACAAAGATGGACGGTTTTAAAAGCGGCAGGGTAATATGCCGGAACTGCTGCCACCGTTTGGCGCCTTCCAGCGAGGACGATTCGTACAGTTCCTCGGGGATCGTCTGCAGACCGGCCAGCAAGAGCAGCGCCATATAGGGCGTGGTTTTCCAGACATCGGCAAAAACAATGCCCCAGAACGCCCCGCCGGATGTCGTCAGGAGTCGGGCCGGCGATTCGATCAGCTGCATGACGGAAAACAAATGCGCCATAATCCCGCTGGACCCGTTGTACAGATAACTCCAGATGAGCGCGGCCACCGATGTCGGAATGGCCCAGGGAATGAGCGATACCGTGCGGATCAGCCCGCGGCCTTTCATGGCCCGGTTCATGACCATGGCGAGCGCCAGGCCCAAAATGAGCTCAAAAAAGACGGAAAACGCGGTAAAGGCCAGTGTAAACCACATGGTGCTGCGCACGCGCGGGTCCTGCAGCACCCGGGTGAAATTGTCCGCGCCGGTGAAATTGGATGTGATAATGGTTTTGTCGTAGTCGGCCGCCACGGCAAAGGCGTCGTCTTTTGAATAGAAGCTGTCTTCGATCTTGTACAGCTCATCCAAAGAGGCCTGTATGCCCGCCTGCATACCGACGATCCGTTCCATGGTATTCGCATCCACAGAGGCCACCTGCACACCCGCCGGCGCCGTGACCTCCTGTTTCAGATAGTCGTCGAAGGCCTGCACCTGCATGCGTACGGCTTCGATTTTTTCTAAGCTTTCCGGCTTTTGTGCCACCGATTCTTCCACATCCATAAAATACAGAAGATACCGATTGTTCTCCTCGTTCAGCGGGAGATTGACGGATTCTTCGGTGTAGATGGCATTGCGGGAACGGTCGTTCAGCTGCAGATCATAAAAGGCGTAGCGCATGGATCCCGCGATCGGCAGGATGGAAAACAAGAAGATGAACAACACAGCCGGGAAGATGAGAATGTAGGGGGTTGCCCGGTCCAGCCGGCTTGAAATTTTCATAAGTCCCTCCCTGATAAGCAAAAGCTTCAGCCGGAGCTGAAGCTTTTCAGTCATAACAGAGTCGGTACGCAGCCGACTCTGCTATTGACGCAAGATGCGTATTTACGCTATGGCAATACGCCTTCGATCTGGCTGACTGCTTCATCCAGTTCGCCGTTGCCGGACAGATACTGATGTGCGTTGATCTGAATGGTGTCGGATACTTCGGAATAGTTTGCCACAACCGGACGGGCTATGGTTGCCTGCAGTGCGTTTTGGAATCCTTCGTCTTCCAGTAGCGTGTTGGCAGCCAGTACTTCCGCATCTTCCAGGAGTCCGTTGTAGCCCGGCAGATACGAACCGACCGTTGCGTTGATCTTCTGGCCTTCGGGTCCTGCGAGGAAGGTGATGAATTCGATAGCGCCTTCTTTGTTCTGGGAGCTCGCGTTTACCCCGACCAGCCATCCGCCGACCGAACCGCCTTCAGGCAGCGGTGCATAGCCGACCTGGTCGATTTTCACATTGTGTTCGTCCGAGGCGATCATGCCGTTCATATAGGGCCAGTTTCTGGCAAAGACCGCTTCGCCGTTGACAAAGGCATTGGCGGTTTCGCCTTCGGTGTAGCTCAGAATGTCTTCCGGTGCAGAGGCGGAGTCAACAAAAGCTTTCATTTGCTCCAGCCCGCCGGACAGGTCGCCCCAATTGGCCGAGAATTCGTTCAGATTAACGGTGAGTCCTTCGTATTGCATCGCCTGGAATACATAACCGTACGGCGTATCGCCTTCGGCATAGTTTTCCGCCATGGCCAACAGATCGGCCCAGGTGTAGTCGCCGCTGACAAGCGTTGCCTGGTCTTCTTCGGATACGATGTCTTTACGGAAGAACAAAAAGCCCAAATCCGGGAAGTACGGCAGCGCATAACTCTTGCCGGAGTATTTTCCGGAGTCCATGGAGCCCTGGTTGAAGTCGGTGGGGAGCCATTGATTGTCCATGAGGATTTCGTCTACCGTTTCCAGATAGCCCGCCGCTGCAAATTCCCCTACCCACACAACGTCCATGGAGATAACGTCATATTCGCCGCTTTGCGACGACAGCGAGTTGAGGAGCTGGTCGTGCATCTGACCGGAGTCGTTGGTCATGATTGTGGTTTCTACCGTGTAATTTTCACTTTGTTCGTTAAATGCGGCCACCAGTTGGTTCAGTGCGTCGGTGGAATCGGCCTGTACGGCAAACTTAACAACCTGCTTGTCGCCGGTCGGCTCGGCAGCGTCTTCTTCCGTTTCCTCTTCCGCGTCGGGTTCCGCTGTTTGTTCCGCTTCGGTTACCGGCGCTCCCGCGTCTTCCAATTCGGTTACGTCCGGTTCCGTGGTTTCATCTGCCGCCTGGCATCCGTATAATACGAGGGAGAATACCAAAAGCATCAGAATCGCCAATAGATGTTTTCTTTTCATAAGCCTCTCCTTTACAATTTCGGGACATAGTGCCCGTTATATTTCCTTGGCGCCAAAGTTCACAAGGCGTCACAAATATTATATACCCCATTGTGAACCATATGCAAACGTTTTGTTTTAACAATTGTAGGCCGTTCAAGTAGAGATTATGCGTTCGTAGGAGAGGGCAATCGAACGCAGGGTGCGTTCCGGTCCGTTCGGCGATCTACAAATCGCCGCTACGAAATAGGATCTTTCCGCTTCATTGAACCGCAGGTGCCTGGTGGTATGGAAAATGGCCGACGCGGAGTCGGCCATTTGCTATATTGTTTCATTTTCTGTTTCACTGCGTTCGGGTTCGATGATGTCCATGAACTCTTTGCCGGTGATGGTTTCTTTTTCGAGCAGGTATTCGGCGAGGCGGTCCAGGAGCGGACGGTGTTCGGCCAAGATGCCGTAGGCGGTGTCGTAGGCTTTTTGCACGAGGGCTTTTACCTGGTCGTCGACATCTTTAAGCGTTTCCTGGGAGGCGTTGGTTACGGTGCCGCCCTGCAGATACGGATTGGTTTGCTCTTCGATCGCCATCATGCCGAAGTCGTCGCTCATGCCGTATTGGGTGATCATGGCGCGGGCAACGCGGGTCATCTGCTGGATATCGTTGGCGGCGCCGGTGGTGATGTCCCCGAACACGAGGGCTTCTGCGGCGCGGCCGCCGGCGTAGGTAGCCAGCTTTCGGAATGCGTCGTTTTTGGATACGAGGCTTTTTTCTTCTTCATCTACCTGCATGGTGTAGCCGAGCGCGCCCGATGTGCGGGGCACGATGGTGATTTTATGCACGGGGGCCGATCCGGTTTGTTTGGCCGCCACCAGTGCATGGCCGATCTCATGATAGGCGATGATGCGCTTTTCTTCGTCGGACAAAATGGCGTTTTTGCGCTGCTGGCCGGCGATGACGACTTCGATGGATTCTTCCAGGTCGGCCTGGCTTACTTTGTTGCGGTTCATGCGGACGGCGCGCAGGGCGCCTTCGTTGACAATATTGGCAATGTCGGCACCGGATGCGCCGGCAGTGGCGCGGCCCAGCAGATCGTAGTCGATTCCTTCTTCCATCTGATAGCCTTTGGCGTGAACGCGAAAGATCGCGACGCGGCCGTTTAGGTCGGGCAGTTCCACGGGCACCTGGCGGTCAAAACGACCGGGGCGCAATAAAGCCGGGTCGAGAGTTTCGGGCCGGTTGGTAGCTGCTAAGATCACAACGCCGTTATTGGCTTCGAATCCGTCCATTTCAGCCAAAAGCTGGTTCAGCGTTTGTTCGCGTTCGTCGTTTCCGATCACGCCGCCGTCCCGTTTTTTCCCGATGGTGTCGATCTCGTCGATAAAGACGATACACGGCGCTTTTTTATTGGCCTGGTCGAACAGTTCACGCACGCGCGCGGCACCGCGGCCCACAAACATTTCCACAAATTCCGAGCCGGAGATGGAGAAAAACGGTACATGCGCCTCGCCTGCAACGGCTTTGGCCAGAAGGGTCTTTCCGGTTCCGGGCGGTCCGACGAGCAGTATGCCTTTGGGACAACGCGCGCCCACGGCTTCATAGCGCTGCGGCCGCGCCAGATAGTCGACAATTTCCAATAGCGATTCCTTAGCTTCGTCCTGTCCGGCAACATCGGCAAAACTCTTTTTGTCGGAATCGTCGGGCACATACATTTTGCCGGTCTGTCCGCCGCCGAAGGAGAGTCCGCCGCCGCCCATCTTCCCGGCCATATTACGGGCAATCATCCGCCCGATGATGATGAAAAACAGAATCGGGATCCCGTATGACAACAGCAGGGTCAAAAACACATTCGGCGTTTCCTGGATTTCCGCCGCAAAGGGAATGTCCGCTTGCTGCAGTCGCTCGGCCAGTCCCGGGTCTTCTACGACACCGGTTTTGTACAGGCGGGTTTCTTCGCCTTCGCCGATACGGTACACGATCTGATTGGGCTGCAGGTCGACCGCCGCTACTTCTCCTTTTTCCACATGGGAAAGAAATTCCGAGTAGGAGGTGAGTTCGACCGGCGGTTCAAACATGCGGGGAAACACAAACCAGTTCAGCAGCAAGACCACCAAAAGTGCCAGTCCGTAATAATAGATAAAGTTTCTGCGGTCCTGCGGGTCGCGCGGATTGGACGGGCCCTTTCTGTTTTTGTCTTTATCGGGGGGCATTTTCTATCGTTCTTTCTAATTTCTTTGAAAATTCAATAAACATTTCCATTCCATCACACATGGTCTGGATCTGTTTGTCGGTCATCTGATTCAGATGCGGTTCCAGTGCGCGTTTTGCGTTATTTGTAATACCGTTGGCCAGTTTTTGGCCTTCGTCGGACAGACGCACCTCCAGCGCGCGGCGGTCTTTCGCCGAACGGTCGCGCTGAATGAGATTGCGGTCTTCCAGTATGCGGCACATGCGGCTCAGGTTTCCGACATCCAGTCCCAGGGTTTCGGCTATTTCTGTCTGGCTGGCCCCTTTCATTTCGTCAATCTGCAGAAGCAGGCGCACCAGGGGCAATGAAAGGTCGACGGTTTCTTTTAATTTGCGGATCAGCACATCGCGATCCAGTTGAATGGAGTGAAAAATCTCCCAAACTTCAATGACTCTTTTACCGGTATTCATATCTTCTTCACCTCTATTTTTCTATATATCCGTAATTGTAAAGTACAATGGTGTGAATGTCAATCTTTTTTCAATTATGTTTTTATTGTGTAGAATCACAGGATTGCCGCAAAAAAAGAGAAAGGCGCAAACGACGTTGCGCTGGAGACGATAGATTGGAACCGAACGTTCAGAGGCCCTCCGATTGCACCTTGTGTTTACAATTCGTCTACAAACCGCTGATAGATTTTCATGGTATCGGCCTGGATGTCTTCCATCTCGGGGTGAAACTGTATGGCAAAGATTCCTTCGCCTTCTACGGCTTCGGGGAGGCCGTCGTAGGTTTCGGCGGTGACGGTCAGTTCTTCGGCTACGTCTCTTATCCCCTGATGATGAAAGGAGTTGACGATGAGTCCGTCGGGATACAGTTCTTTCATGCGTCCGCCGGTGGTCCGCACGCGGTGAAAAGGAAAACGGCGGGGATAGTCGCCCCCGTGGGTTACCTGTGTGCTCCAGTCCGGCAGATGCTGATGCAGGGTTCCGCCTAAGACGACATTGATCAGATGCATGCCGCGGCAGATGCCCAGCACGGGTTTTTTGGCTTTTCGCGCTGCATGAAACAGCGCGATCTCCGATGCGTCGCGCTTGAAATGAAAGCGTTCGGATTCCTTGTGCGGGTCCTCGTCGTACAAAAAGCTGGATACATCGGCGCCGCCCATTAAAAGCAGCCCGTCCATCTGTTCGACATAGGGGGTGAGATCGGCTCCGCGGTCCCGAATCGGCACCAAAAAGGGAACCGCACCTGCGCGGGCGATATGCACGGCAAACATTTCGTTGATTTCATGGACCGGTCGCTCCAGCCGGATATCCGGCCAGCAGGCAATGGCTACACGTTTCATAGTGCCTCCAGAAAGTTTTCAAAATACGGGCGGTAATACGGTTGATCCGACAGGCGTTCAATATGAAACTGCGTGCCCCAGAGCTTGGCGCCGTGACGGCCTTCTATGGCTTCAATCAGTCCGTCCTGGCTTTTGGCCGTGTCGATCAGGGTGGGTGCCAGCTCTTTGATTGCCTGATGATGCAATGAGTTCACGACAAACTGCGCACCCAGACAGGCGTGTATAAATGAGCCGGGCCGCGTGTACACATAGTGCAGGATGCCGTCGGGATCGCCTTTGCGATCGTGGGGGCCGGCACCTTCTACCTGCAGCGCCAGGTCCTGCCACAGACTGCCGCCTTCCAGCACATTCATAATCTGCATGCCGCGGCACACGCCTAAAATCGGCAGATTGCGCTTTCTGGCGGCCCGGTACAGGGCAATGTCCATATCGTCGGACCGCCCGGGTGCCATGTTTGTTTCGGCCAGCGGATTTTCCCCGAACAAAAAGGGCGACACATCTTCTCCGCCCGGCAGGATCAGTGCGTCCATGCCGTCCAGATAGGCATCCGCCCAGTGCGTTTCAGCAATATTGGGAATGAGAAACGGAGTCGCACCGGCACGGGTCACCATATTGATATAGGCATGGTCGATATAATTCAAAGAAGCCACATCGGTATCCAAAGCCGCTGTGGCGATTGCAATCTTTTTGTTTGCCATCGGTTCTGCTCGCAAGACGCCTTACATCGCGTTCAGTTCGTCTGCGACAAAGTCTTTGATGGACTTTTCGTCGATGGTGGGTTCTTTGGTGTCATCCCAGATATCGGCGCGGATCTTGAAGAAGTTCACATACAGCGTATCGCCTTTTGCGAACGAGGTTTCTGTGGTGCCGGGATAAAAGACGACGTTTTTATCGCCTTCTGTTTGTACGGCTTGTTCGAGTTCGCGTGCCGACAGGCGTTTCACCGGTCCCAGCATGCTGTCGGGGATGAGCTTGTCTTCCATCATCCACATATTGTTGTTCCAGAAGCGGGATTCTTTTTTCGTGGGATTGTTCATGCGCTCGCGATTGCAGATGGCGGACAGGACTTTTCGTACCGATTCGGCATTGAAATCGTCGTCATACTGCGCGGTCATGGCGGGGCTGGTGGCAAGCTCGGTCAGAAAGGTGTCGCCGATCTTTTCCTTGTCCGACAAGCACGCCCAGATATAAAGCATGCTCTCCAAAACATTGGTGTCAATACTGATTTTCATGCAGATTCCTTCTTTCTTTTTATGGTTTCACAAAGTCTGTATACCCTGCCGTACCTGTAAAAAAGCGCTTCACGCCGTATGCTTATGGCAGGTCAAAATATTCTTCCAGCGTTTGTCCGGAATTGTATATGCGGGCGGCCATTTCTTCGCCTACATAGCGAAAATGCCAGGGTTCGTACATATAGCCCGTGCTGTCTTCTTTTCCTTCGGGATAGCGCAGAATAAAGCCGAAGCGGTAGGAATTGTCCGCCAGCCAGATGCCTTCTTCGGTATCCTTGAAGCTTTCCACAATATTGTGTGCGGGATTGTCGTTGATGATGTCGATTGCAAGGCCGGTCTGGTGTTCGGAATGCCCGGCGGGCGCCACGCTCCGGCGGGTTTCTTCTTCCCCGTAGGCTTCGATATTGCGTTCGATCACGCCCAGCTGATAGTCGTAGCTGCGATAACCCGAACCGATGTCCACAAACATGCCTTCGGCTTCCATGACATCTTTCATGCGTTCAAACTGGATCATCACCTCGGTTTTGATACCGGGGTCGTACGTTTCGGGCAGGCCGTATTCCTTGTTGGCAATCAGTATGCCTTCCACCACTTTAAACTGATCGTCGACGGAGGCATCTTCCAGTATATGCGCCGGCAAATAGCCCATGACCTCGCCAAAGCTGACCTTGGTGAACCCGCCGGCTGTGCCGTAGGTTTCCACATAGTCGCCGATGCGCACCTGTTTGATTTCCTCGTCGGAACCCGGTTCCGGTGCGATCTGTGTCGTCTCTGTCAGGCGCGAAAAGCCCTGCAGCTTCGTTTCAAAGGCGGTTTCGTCGGGCAGATTGGCCGCGGCATCTTCGGTTGCATCTTCTGTGTCTTCGGTTTCTGTCTGTTCAGATGCTTCGGTTTCGTCGTCCGCCGGTTCGGTTTTATCTTCCGTGGATTCCGCGGATTCGTCTGTTGCGGGTCCCTCCTCTGTCATCGCGGGTTCTGTAACCGCGGTGGGTGAATTGCGTAGGATCTGCCGCAGTGAACAGGCCCCCAACCCGATCACTAACAGCAATAGAATCACCAGGAGGCGTTTACTGCCCCGCTGCTTTTTTACCTGTCGCCGACGTTCCCGGCGCTGTCTGCTTTCCATTTTTTCCTCTTTCCCCTTAGTCCGTTGCGTCTGCACCTTTACTATAGCTCATGTCTTCCATACCGGCTGTATACTGCAGACTGCCGTCTTTCAGAATCCACAGGGCTTCTGTGCCCTCGATGGATTCCACCAAAGCTCTCCCCTCTTCATATTCCAGTAAAAAGACCGCGGTCGACAAAAAGTCTGCCAGACCGGAGTCTTCTGTCACAATACTCACCGCCCGAAAACGGTCGGCGGGATACCGGGTATCCGGGTCGATCAGATGATGATAGACCTGTCCGTCCACGGTATAAAAACGCTGATAGTCACCGGATGTGACCACGCTTTGATCCGCCACAAAAACGACTTCGGCGTTTTCTTCCGATGATTTTCCCATCAGATAGTCCGGATTCTGTATGCCGATGCCCCAGCGGTCTCTTTCATCGGCAGGTTTTCCGATCGTGCGCACATTGCCGCCGGAGTTGATAATGCCTGCGGTTAAGCCGGCTTCTTTCAGCGCCTGCGCTCCCATTTCGGTTGCGTAGCCCTTGGCGACGGCGCCCAGGTCCAGGCGGATGTCTTTGTCGTCGATATAGACCGTACCTGCGGCTTTGTCCACGATAATGTGTTCCATCCCGCTGTGTGCGGCCGCTGCCTGCAGTTCTTCGTCGGACGGCACCTGCGGGTTTTCCGTGTCCTCCCGGTACAGATGCCATACTTCATACAATGCGCCGTTGGATATGTCGGTTTTGGCAGAGATCGTCTCGTAGCGTTCTTTTGTGCGTTCGATCAGGTCGATAATGGACGGATTGACCGTAACCGGGGCTACGCCAGCATTTTCATTGATCGTATATACATTGTTTACGCCTTCGTAGGCATGGTATTTGTCAAAATCCTGATGCAGCGCGGTGAACTGCTCTTTCAGCATCTGAAGATAGGTGTTGAATTCTTCTTCGGTTTCGGTATAGGCCACCAATTGTACGACGGTGTCAAAGGTGTCATAGAAGGTGCCGGTATACCGGGTTTGTTCTTCGGGTGCCTGTGTATCTCCCTGCGGTTGTGTGCACGCGCTTAAAAGCAATAGGAGCACAAGGCCGAATACCCATTTTTTTCTCACTCGTTTTCCCCTTATAATAACCGCTGTAAAAGCGGCTGTATCAGTCCCATGATGGCGCCTAAAAGCGCGCCTAAATTCGTAATGGCCTTCAGTTCCCGATCGGCCACATCGACGATGACTTCTTCCAGCATTTTTACATCAAAACGCTTGATCTGTTCTTCCACCAGTTTGTCAACCCCGAAGCGCGCCACGCCGTCTTTTACCATGCCCGGCAGTGCTTTTCGCAACAGATCGGCCGCCTTTTGGGCAAGCCGTTGTGGCGCATCGTCTCCGAAGGATTTTAACACGTCTGCGGTCTTTGTTTCAAATAATAATTGCAGCAGGGGTTCTGTCATGGCTGCGGCCTGCGCTTCGGTGCGTTTTTGCAGGCTGTCCGCCAGCATCCCGGAGACCAGCCCGGCCGCTGTATCCGACAGGGTGTCTGCGTGTGTATGCAGCACCTTGCAAAGCCTGTCGTTTACCCCCTCTTTGTGAATCAGAAGTACCAGGCCTTCCAGTCCTTCTCTGGCCCACGCGGCGGTTTTTTCTTTGGTGACCGGCCTGAGCAGATCCGTAACATTTGTGTGCAGCAGGGTATCCACTGCACCGCGCAGGTTTTCTTTCAGCAAAACTGTGCTTTCCTCGGACTCCAGATACGCGATATAGGCTTCCGCGACCCGGCTTCCGATCCCTTCCGGGCGCAAAAAGACGCGCAGCGGGCGGGCCATGTGCTGTTCGGCCGTATCCTGTGCGGCAGCCCGGACGGTCGCTGTCATGCGGGCGGAGAGCAGCAGGCGTTTTAGCTGGACAACCAGTTCTTCTTCTCTTTCATTATACTGCGCAAGCAGGCCGAGTAAAAGCGGTTCGGGCAAGGCTTCTTCCAGCGTTTGCCCTTCTTTTTCGGCAAAAAGCGCAAGCAAAGCGTCCGCGGCCGTTGTATCCAGCGTACCCTCGGCCACGGTGCGGGTAAACAACGCCTTCAGCCGGTCGATCACAGGCTCTGCCCAGCGTTCGTTATGCATTTTGCCGGCCAGATACGTTTCTACCCGGCTTTTCGCCGTTTGGGCATCCGCCCAGCCGAACCAGCGGTTTTTCACCAGAAAGCGGCCCAGCAAAGGGGCTACAGAGGCCGGTGTGATTTCCAGACGCTGTGCCAATACCTCGCCGATGGCGGTGTCTTTGTCTGCTTCGCGTGTCAGAAAATTCCGTATGGCCGTTTCCATGCGGCCCGGTACATTGGAGCTTTCCAGATGCGTAAGCACGGCTTCTTCTGTCAGCAGATACGCCTTTACCGCCTGTCCCGTACGCGCTGCCAGCCGGTCTCTCTCCTTGGGGATCAGCCCGGGCGTAAAGGGCAGCGGTTTGCCGAACAGGTATTTGGTTTCCAGCGGCCGAAACAGCATCCGTATGGCTAAATAATTGGTAATATATCCGATCACGGCCCCCACGAGGACCGGTACAAGCAAAGTAATCGTAGTGTTTCCTCCCCTGTATTGTGATTGTACAGAATCTCCCACCGCATTTTCCGGGCGCCTAACCCGCAAAAAGAGCCGGCGACTCCCCTACTTTTTCGCGATGCAAAGGGTGGCTACCGCCTGTGCGGCGATGCCTTCTTTTCTGCCCGTAAAGCCGAGCCATTCGGTTGTGGTCGCCTTAATCCCGATCTGCTCCGGCCCTATTTTCAGCGTTCGGGCGATATTCTCCCGCATAGCGGGGATATGCGGCAGCATTTTAGGTGCCTGTGCAATAATCACGCTGTCGATATTTCCGATTTCCATTTGTCTTTCTTCTATTATATTCGCAACCCGCGCCAGGAGGGTCAGGCTGCTGATGTCTTTGTATGCCGGATCCGTGTCGGGAAAAAAGGTCCCGATATCCGCTTCTCCGGCTGCCCCTAAAAGCGCATCCATGATCGCATGCACGAGTACATCGGCATCGGAATGGCCCAGGAGACCTTTGTCATGCGGAATATCCACTCCGCCGATGATCAGTTTTCGCTGGTCTGTCAGTGCATGCACATCGTATCCGATCCCGATTCTCACGCTTCTTCCTCCCCGGCAATGCCTTCGCCAAAGCGCAGATCGGCTCTGGTGGTTATTTTGATATTGGTTTCCGAGCCCGGCAAAAGCTGTACCCGCACGCCTTGTTTTTCTACTATCGAACAATCGTCGGTACCGGCGATGCCCTCTTTTTCCGCTTTTTCATAGGCGTGCAAGAGCACCCTCGTCTGAAACCCCTGCGGGGTCTGTACGCGGTACAGGGAGCTGCGGTCGGGTGTGGTCAGGACAGACAGGTCTTCTCTTACAATTTTCACCGTGTCTGTCATCGGTACGGCTACGGCGGCAGCGGGATGTATAAGCACGGCTTCCGCGACCCGGCGGATTTCCTCCGGTCTTACAAAGGGCCGTGCACCGTCGTGGGTGAGCACGATATCGGATGCGGCAGACAGGGCCGCCAGACCGTTTTTTACCGAATGATGCCTTTGTGCGCCGCCGTACACGAAATGCACCGGATATGAAAACCCGATCTGTGTGACCAGCGCCTGTGCGAAGGCTTCTTCTGCCGGACGTACCACAAGAATCAGTTCATCCACCCAGGACAAACCGGAAAATTTGCGCAGCGTGCGCGAAAGCACCGCTTCCCCTGCAATTTCTAAATGCAGTTTTCCTTCTGTCCCCATCCGCGTACCCGATCCCGCCGCGGAAATAATCACAGAAACAAATTTGTCTTGTATCATAAAATGTCCTCATTGCATGAAAAAGGGGCGCTTGCCCCTTTTTTATGCTTATTTCGGTTTTGCAAAGATCATTTTTCCGGCCGATGTCTGCAGGATCGAAGTAACCAGTACCTCGATCGTATTGCCGATATGCCTTTTTCCGTTTTCCACTACAATCATGGTGCCGTCATCCAGATAGGCCAGACCCTGATTATGTTCCTTGCCGTCTTTGATTACGGTGATCGTCATTTCCTCTCCGGGGATCACCACCGGTTTCATGGCATTTGCCAATTCGTTTATGTTCAGCACCCGGATACCCTGGACGCTGGCCAGCTTATTCAGATTGTAGTCCGTTGTAACCACGGAACCGCCGGTTTCTTTTGCCATGCGAATCAGCTTGCTGTCGACTTCTGTCACATCGTCGTAGTCCAGATCGGATATGGAAAAGTGAATGCGCTCATTCTGCTTGATCTGATTGATGATATCCAGCCCGCGGCGGCCTTTCTGGCGCCTGAGCGTATCCGATGAGTCGGCAATATGCTGCAGTTCCACCAATACGAATACCGGAACGACAATTTCTCCTTCGATAAAGCCCGCATCAAAGATCTCCGCGATCCGCCCGTCGATAATCACTGAAGTATCCAGAATTTTCGGCACGCTATCTGTTTTGTGCCTTCTGTCTTTGTTTGATGGCAGACGCAGGCGCTGCATTGTACCCTGCAGTTCGTCGCGCTTGGTGGTGGCCAAAGCCACGCCCAGATACGCCAGCAGCAGATAGACCGCGGCGGTCAGCACCAATTTCAATATACTGCCCACTACGGGTACCCCTTCGAGCACCAGCCCGATCGGCTGAGTGATCAGTGACGCCAGGATCAGGCCGATAATCAGGCCCAGTCCGCTTAAAAGAATCTGCGTTGTGGGCACCGCCTGCAGTTCGCGTTCCACCGCCTGCACAATACGGGTCAGCGTTCGCATGATCGGCTCCGATAAAATAAAAAATATAATTCCGAATAAAATGAAGCTGCCGATATATGCCGCTACTTCCGCTGCGCCGGTGATGGAAATCAGGTGAAACTGGCTTGCCATATACACGACGAGTATGCCCAATGTGCTACCGATCAGTGTGATGGCGTATTTCATTATTTTTCGCACCATAGAATCCACTCCCAACTAAGTAAATTAATTAATCTACCCGGTCTGCCGACAAAGCCGGTTCACGCTTTGTCTGCAAACTGAATCGATCCGTTTCTATCATACGAGGCAATTGTCAGCCAATTATGTGCTGACAATGGTTGCCTCAATTTTTTGGTCAATCGCATCGGAATCGGTGTCTTTTACGATGACCATTTCCGATATGAGTATGTTTTTTGCATTGGTGAGCATTTTCTTCTCACCCATGGACAGCCCCTTCTCGCGATTCAGGAGGGTTAAGTCCCGTACCACATTGGCTACCTCAAAAATATCGCCGCTTTTTAAGCGCTCCAGATTGGAACGGTACCGCTGATTCCAGTTGGACGGCATCTCTTCCATCTCGCCGCTTAGGAGCTCCAGCACCTTGTCGGTGTCGGCGCCGGTACAAACGGCGCGCATGCCGACTTCCGTGGCTTTGGCCCGCGGGATGGCAATGCGCAGACTCCCGATGGGAATCCGCAATATTAAAAATTCCTGTTCCTCACCTAAAAAATCTTTCTTTTCAATGGCGACAATCACGCCCGCACCATGCATCGGATATACGATTTTGTCTCCTACGTTAAACATGACAGCCTCCTTCTGCAACTCCTATTATTATACACCAGAAAGAGGCCATTGGCAAAACAAAACATTATATCAGCGGGATAGACGACTGTCAAGAATTATTGCAACAGATTTACGACCGCTGGGTATTTATCGATTCCGGCCCCAAACAGACTGCATCACCTGTTTGAGGGTCGCATGACCTGTGTCTGCGGTCAGGATGGTTTTATAGCCCAGCCGGTGGAGTTCGTTTACGCGTTGTTTGGCATGCGAGACGCGTTTCAGCTCGCCGGTCAAACCGACTTCCGCCACAAAGGCCGTGTCGGTGGCGAGGGGCTTTTTTTGCACCGACGAGGCCACACTCATCATGACGGCCAGATCGCTGGCGGATTCGGTAAGGCGGATATTGCCCGTGGTGCGCACGATGACGTTTTTGTCGCCCAGGGGGATGCCCGCCCGCTCTTCCAAAACAGAAAGAAGGGTGTTGAGTCTGTCGCGCGGCATATTTTCCGATATGCGCATCGGATACGGCGTGAATGATTTGGACACGAGCGATTCGATCTCGATTACGAGCATGCGCGTGCCTTCCCGCAGGATGCATTTCGCCGAGCCGATGATCCCTTTGTCCTTTCTGTCTGTCGTGAAATACGAAGACGGGTCTTTTACTTCCATCAGCCCGTTTTGTTTCATTTCAAACAGCCCGATTTCTCCGGTGGCGCCGAAGCGGTTTTTTGTGCTGCGCAGGATACGCAGTTCTTCGGACGGGTCGCCTTCCAAAAGGAGCACGGTATCCACCATATGTTCCAGCGTGCGAAGCCCCGCCATTTCGTCGGCTTTGGTCATATGCCCCACCAGGAGCGCGGCGCGTTTTTTAACCGGGTTTTTGCACAGGTCCATGATTTTTTCCGTGCAGGCCACGGTCTGCACGGGGCTGCCGGCCCGTTGCGGATGTTCCGGCAGGCGAAAGGTCTGTATGCTGTCGATGACGATAATGTCCGCATCGACCGCATGCGCCTGTGCTTCCACTTCATCCATATCCTGCGAAGCCAAAAGCCAGATATGATCATGTATCGCGGTAAACAGGCGATCTGCCCGCGCCCGGATCTGCGAGCCGCTCTCTTCTCCTGTTGCGTACAGTACCTTCAGCCCTTTTTGCGCGTATTCCTGCGCCAGTTGCAAAAGAAGCGTCGACTTGCCCGCACCGGGCCGTGCGGTCAGTATGGTGACCGAGTCTTTCACAAGCCCCTCTCCGAGAACCGTGTCCCAGCCGGGAAACGACGAACGCACCCGCTCAGAATCCTGCGCAGACACGTTTTTTAACTGCCTGGGTGTTTTGGTCGCCACCGGAACCGCGCGCGCTGCGCCTAAGCCGCCCGCCGCTTTTCGTACGACGGTCTCTTCCAGACTGTCCCACGCGCCGCAGCGCGAACAGCGCCCCTCCCATGTCGGGTGCGGCGCACCACATTCTTTGCATGTATAAGTCGTTTTTATTTTCGCCATAGAATCCCCTTGGTCTTTCTTTTCTTTCATTATACCGTATGCATCGCCGGGCGACAGTTCCCTTTATTTGGTTTTCTTTCGTTCTCCCGATATAATAAAGAGAAGTATTGGCATGCTTTTTGCTTGGAACCCGGAGATGCAATGATGCGAAATCGGATGGAAGTCACAAAGAAAAAGCCGCTCAGTGATGCAAAAATCACCGAGCAGCTCGTTTCTGAAGGTTTCGCCATCTCCCGCCGCACCGTTGCCAAATACCGGGAAGCCATCGGCATCCCGAAATCGTCGGTCAGGAAGGCGTTTCGATAGATGCGTTTATTGCAGCCGGGAGCAACCCGGCTTTTGTTTGCTTTATTTTTTGCTGAAGGTGACTTTGTCGTCTTCGTAGTCGATGACGATGGCGTCGTCTCGTTCGATGGTGCCCTTCAGGATTTCTTCGGATAGTTCGTTTTCGATCATGTTTTGCAGGGTGCGCTCCAGGGGACGTGCGCCGAAGACTTTGTCGAAGCCTTTTTCGCCGATATAGTCGGCGGCGCGATCGGTGATTTCGATGTCGATCTCCAGTCCTTTCAGGCGGTGCACCAGATCTTTGACCATGATATCCACAATTTTGCGGATATTTTCCGGCTCCAGATGTGCAAAGACAATGATGTCGTCGACGCGGTTCAGGAATTCGGGCCGGAAGGTCTGCTTGAGTTCTTCTTCGATAATCTCCCGCATGCGCTCGTATTCCTGCTTCTGCTCGTCGGTGTCGTGGGCAAAACCGATGGTGTTTCTTTTGTCGAGCCGGGTGGCGCCTACATTGGAGGTCATGATGATGACGGCGTTTTTGAAGTTGACGGTTTTTCCTTTGCCGTCGGTCAGGCGTCCGTCGTCGAGCACCTGCAGCAGCATATTGAATACGTCCGGATGCGCCTTTTCAATCTCGTCAAACAAGATGACGGAATAGGGTTTTCTGCGGACGGCTTCGGTAAGCTGGCCGCCTTCGTCGTAGCCGACATAGCCCGGAGGCGAACCGACCAGACGCGACACGGAGTGCTTTTCCATGTATTCGGACATGTCGATCCGGATCATGGCATCGTCGGACCCGAAGAGTGCTTTGGCCAGCGACTTGGCCAGATAGGTTTTTCCGACACCGGTGGGTCCTACAAAGATAAAGCTGCCGACGGGCTTTTTCGGGTCTTTCAGGCCGACGCGCGCACGGCGGATCGCATGGGCGATGGAGTCGACTGCATTGTCCTGCCCGATGACTGTCTTTTTCAGCTCCGCATCCAGATGCAGATAGCGCTGGCTTTCTTCTTCGTTCAGCTTGGTTACGGGCACATGGCTCCAGTCGGAAACGATCTTGGCGATCTCGTCGAAACCGACTTCCATTTTGCTGGTGGTGCGCTTGCGCTCCCACTCCTGTTCGCTTTCTTTTATGGTTTGTTTCAGTTCTTTGACTTCGTCGCGCAATTGGGCGGCTTTTTCAAAGTCCTGCGTGGCAACGGCCTTGTCTTTCTGTCCGGTCAGCTCTTCAAGCCGGGTTTCCAGTTCTTTCAGATTATTGGGCGCCACATAGTTTTTCACGCGGATCATGGACGCCGCTTCATCGATCAGGTCGATCGCCTTGTCCGGCAGGAAACGGTCCGTCAGATACCGGTGGGACAGTTCTACGGCGGCTTCCACAGCTTCGTCGGTGATGGTTACATTATGATGCGCTTCGTATTTGTCGCGGATACCGTGCAGAATCCTGATGGAGTCTTCCACGGTGGGTTCTTCCACGACGATCGGCTGCAGTCTGCGTTCCAGTGCGGCGTCTTTTTCGATATGCTTGCGGTATTCGTCGATCGTTGTGGCGCCGATGATCTGCAGTTCGCCCCGCGCCAGTACCGGTTTCAAGATATTGGCGGCATCCAAGGCCCCTTCCGCTCCGCCTGCGCCTACAATGGTGTGCATTTCGTCGATAAACAAAATGACGTTTTCTGTTTCGACGAGTTCTTCGATCGCTTTTTTGACGCGTTCTTCAAATTCGCCGCGGTATTTGGTGCCCGCCAGCATGCCGGGCAGGTCCAGACTGACAATGCGTTTGCCTTTCATGATCTCGGGCACATCGCCTTCGGTGATTTTTTGTGCGAGCCCTTCTGCGATCGCGGTTTTCCCTACGCCGGGTTCCCCGATCAGCACGGGATTGTTTTTAGTGCGGCGCGAAAGCACCTGGATGATGCGTTCGATTTCTGTCTGCCGGCCGATCACCGGATCTACTTTTCCGTCTTCCGCCATTTTGTTCAAATCGCGGCTGTATTTTTCGATGACGGATTCTTTTTTCTCGGCACCCGGGGTTTGTTTCATTTCCGGTCCCTGTTCCTTTCGTTCGCCCAGGCCGTTTAATATATAGTTGCGCACGGCGTTTCTATCTACGTCGTTGGCTTTCATCATCATGCTGGAGAAGCTGTCGTCTTCGCGCAGCAACGCCAAAAGGACATGTTCCACGCTGACAAAGCGATGCCCCAGCTGACGGCCTTCGTTTTCCGCCTGCTGCAGTACGCGTTTCACGCGGGGCGTAAAGCCGGTAGGCGGCGCCTGCGCGCTGCCGTCTCCGATGAGTTTTTTTACGGTGTTTGCGAATTGTTCGTAGTCGGCGCCCAGGGCGGTCAGTGCTTCTTCCGCCAGGCTTTCCTGATTGAACATGGCCAGAAGCAAATGTTCCGTGCCAATATAGTCGTGCTTCATCCCCCATGCTTCCATGGAGGCGTCACGAAGCAATTGATTGATATCGTTACCGTTTGCCATAACTTTCCTCCTTATTAAAATACTCCCGTATATATTGCGCGCGTACTTCGTCTTCGGTTTCTTTTTGTTTGGTGTCGTGTTTGTACGCGAGCATCGTATATTTTTGTACATGCAGCATTAAATCATCCAGTTTGCGAATGTCCGCCTCGGGGAAGAGTTCCATGCAGATACCGACCCGCACATGGGACAGATGCTGCAACGCCTCTTTGGCAGAGATCACCCGCGCGTAGCGGAGAATCCCCAGGCTGCGGAACACGCCGTCCAAAACCATGGTCGGGGTGTGGGTAATCAGTGCGTTTCGCGTGTTTCGTTCCTGTTCGATAATGCTGTTGGTGATTTTTTCCAGTTTGTCGATCGCTTCGGTTTCGGTAAAGCCGAGGGTGCGCTGATTGGAGATCTGAAACATATCGCCCAGGGCTTCCGATCCTTCGCCGTAGATCCCCCGGACCACCAGGCCTACTTTACCGAGTGAATCGAAGGTGCCTTTTAGCTGCTGCGAATATTTCAGCGCAGGCAGATGCACCATCACAGAAGCCCGGAGGCCCGTGCCGGTGTTGGTGGGGCAGGCCGTTAAATAGCCAAATTCCATATGCCAGGCAAAGGGGACCGTTTCTTCGATTTTCTTTTCCATCTCCATGACCTGTAAAAAGGATTCCCGTAGCTGCATACCCGGAAGCAGGCATTGCATACGCAGATGATCCTCTTCATTAACCATGAGCGTCATCTGTTCGTCGTCGCGCAGATAGTATTCCGATACGGCCCGGTTTTTGATCAGGTCCGGGCTGATCAGATGCTGTTCCATCAGCACGCGGCGCTTGATACGGTCTACATCGCGCACCAAAAAGCGGCGGTAGTGGTCTTCT
The DNA here is from genome assembly GCA_012519495.1 of Tissierellia bacterium. Classification (GTDB taxonomy): domain Bacteria; phylum Bacillota; class Clostridia; order Tissierellales; family Peptoniphilaceae; genus JAAYQA01. The sequence goes on from JAAYQA010000019.1 coordinate 19,417, forward strand.
TTGTCCTGCATGGCGCCGTATATTTGTTCTGCCACCGAAAACGCCTCATCTTCCTCGGCGCGATTGGGAAAGCGGTGGTCTTTTACATTTCTTGCCAGCCGTACGCGCGAGCTTACGACCACATCTTCTTCACGCGTTTCGCCGTGCATCAGCCATTTGGGCATTATTGCGTTCCCCTTTCCAAGGCATTGCACAGTTCTTTGACCTCATCGCGCAGGATGGCTGCCGTTTCGTAGTCTTCCAGCAGAATGAGCTCCTGCAGCTTTTCTTTTTTTCGCTGGATCTCGTCCTGGATCTGTTTGATCTCCCGGAAGTCTTCGGGGACATCGCCTGTGTGGGCCGTGGCGCCCTGTGTCATGCGCAGGGACTCTTTCGCCTGCTCATAGAATTCGGTATAGCAGTGGTCGCAGCCGAAGCGGCCCGTTTTTGTGATATCGGAAAAGCTGGATCCGCAGAAGCTGCATTTTTTCTGATCGTCTGGGCTTTCGGTCCGCGTTTGCGGCTCGTTAAAGAAGACCCCGACCAGCTTTTTCAGATGATCCTGAAAGTACTGGTATTCTTCGTTGTCTTCGTTGGAAAAATTCTGAAACATCATGTTTTGGGCGCAGGTTTCGCAAAGATTGATGGTTTGCGGGTCTTCGCCGTTTTCTATAATGTGGATCTGAATGGTGGCTTCGTTATCGCATCGGTCGCATCTCATGGGGTCGCCTCCTTTCGGAAAAAGACCATCAGCATATTGCGCAGCATGTCCGCGCGTACGCTGTTCCGGTCGTCTTTGACCCGCCCCAGGCTGGTGTCTTCCAACGCCTGCAGCATGATCATCGCTTCGTTTTTGGTGCATATTTTGTCCTTCACAAGCCGGTTGATAATGTGAAGGGCTCTGTCTTTTGTGATTTGGTCGCCGATGGTGTTCTGGACAATATCTTTCAGGATGTCTTCCGAATCCATGGTTACTTTTACAATTCGGATATAGCCTGCGCCGCCGCGACGACTTTCTATTGTATACCCTTTGTAGGGTGTGAATCGTGTGGTCAGTACATAGTTGATCTGGGAAGGAGCGCAGCCAAAATGCTGGGCAAGCTCATTGCGCCCGATTTCCACAATGCCGTTTTCTGTTTCTCGGAGCAGCTGGTGGATCCAGCGTTCAATCTCATTGGTTAGTCCTGCCATTCCTTCACCTCCGTTGACTTAGACTTTCTTTTACTAAACTCGGGATAAGAAAGGCTGACGCTCCGTCAGCCCTTTTATCTGTCTATAGTATACCAAACGCATCACATTATTGTCAATCTGAAGCGATTCTCTCTGCCCAGGCAAAAAAGTCCGCATAATACGGCAAAGATATAAAACGGCCTTCGTCGATCATCTGAAAGATGACCTCGTCGGTAGCCAGATCCACCGCCGCCACTTCCATCGGCTCCAGGACGAGCGCTTCTGTATCCACCTCCTGCAAAAACAGATACACATGAAAATGGATGCCGTCGTCTGTAATGCGCTGATAAAAATGCGCCTTTTGGGGTTGCAGATGAAAGCCCAGCTCTTCTTTTGCTTCGCGGAGGGCGGTGTCCATAGGGCTCTCCCCCGCATTTTGCGAACCGGATACGGTGCAGTACCACATGAGGGGATAATAGTGCTTATTGGCGGACCTTTGTTGAATGAGATACCTGCCATCCGGGGTTCTGACCCACAGTTCCGTTATGCGGCGGTATTCGTCCGGTGACAGCGGCGTCTTTTTTGTCGCCGTACGACCGGTCGGCCGATCCTCACGGTCAAACACATCAATTTGTTCCATGCCCATCTCCCCTTTCCCCCTTATTGTATCAAAAAGCCGGAACAAGAGGCTGTTCCGGCTTTTTTGCATTTAGTCTTCTTTATTGGCTTCGGCAATGATTTTTTCGGCAATATTGCCGGGGACTTCTTCGTAGCGGGCAAATTCCATTTTGAAACTGCCGCGCGCCTGCGTCATGGAACGCAGATCGATCGCGTATTCAAACAGTTCCGCATGCGGTGCTTCGGCAATAATCAGCTGGCTGCCGTCTTCCTGCGGTTCCATCCCGAGGATGCGGCCGCGGCGCTTGTTCATATCGCCCATAACATCGCCCATGTAGTCTTCGGGTACGAGGACTTCGACCTTGTTGATGGGTTCCAGCAGAATCGGATTGGCTTCTTCCATACCTTTTCTGAACGCAAGCTGTGCCGCCAGTTTGAAGGCCATTTCGTTGGAGTCGACCGCGTGATACGATCCGTCGAACAATACGGCTTTCAGATTTACAACCGGATAGCCTGCCAGCGGTCCTTTTTCCAAGGCTTCGCGTATGCCTTTTTCTACCGCCGGGAAGAAGTTGCGGGGTACTGCGCCGCCGAAGACTTCTTCTTCAAATACGAATTCTTCTTCGGTGGGTTCAAAACGCATGTGAACATCGCCGTACTGCCCTGCTCCACCGGATTGCTTCTTGTGGCGTCCCTGTACGGACGAACTTCCCTTGATGGTTTCGCGGTATGCGATACGCAACGGGATCTGTTCCACTTCCACGCCGAACTGGTTTTTCAGTTTTTCCAGAATGACGGCGATCTGTACATTGCCCTGCCCGGAGATGACCAGCTGCTTCGTTTCCGGATTTCTCTGGATGCTGAAGCTCGGGTCTTCTTCAATCAGACGTTGCAGGGAGGTGCCGATCTTTTCTTCGTCGCCTTTTGCCTTGGGTTCAACGGCGATGGACAAAGTGGGTTCGGGATATTTGATGCGCTTATACAAAACCGGATGGTCTTTGTCGGACAGGGTGTCGGCGGTTTGCGTATGTTGCAGGCGGGACAGCACGCCGATGTCGCCGGCTACGACTTCCGGCACTTCGATCTGCTGTTTGCCGCGCAGCATCAGGAGATTGCCGGCTTTTTCTGTCACATCTTTGCTGACATTGTAGATGTCGTCGCCCTTTTTCAGGCTGCCGGACATCGCTTTAAACATGGAGAGTTTTCCTACGAAGGGGTCTGTCAGGGTTTTGAACACCACAGCCGAGAACGGTTCATCCACCGATACGGCGGCGCGCTCTTCCCCGGATTCGTAGCGGAAGCCCGCATGGGCACGCGGATCATTCGGGGCCGGCATATAGTTGCCGATCACGCGGAGCAGCAGGTCGATCCCGATGCTCTTTTCTGCCGAGCCGACCAGAAGCGGCACTGCACGGCCTTCCAAAACGGCGGCACTCACCCCGCGCAGCAATTCTTCGCGCGTGTATTTTTCGCCTTCGAAGTATTTTTCCATCAACGCTTCGTCGGATTCCGCCACAACTTCGGCGATCACTTCAAACAGGCGCTCGGTGGCCAGCTGCTGATCGTGGCTCAACTCTGCCGGCGACGGACGGCCGTTTTCGTAATGATAGCCTTTTTGGAAAATCACGTCGGTGACCCCTTTGAACTCGGTTCCTTCGCCGATCGGAATCGTAAAGGGAATGACCTTCTGGCCAAAGCGTTCTTTTATTTCTTCGACAACCTTTTTGAATGATACGTGTTCGTCGTCGATTTTATTGACAAAGATAATGCGCGGAAGATCAATCTGTTCGCAGTATTTCCAGGTTTTTTCGGTACCGACTTCGATACCGGATGTCGCGTCCACGACCAAAAGCGCGGATTCCGCCGCACGCAATGCTCCGTTTATTTCTCCGACAAAGTCGAAATAGCCGGGGGTGTCGATCAGATTGAATTTGCGGTCACGCCACTCGATGGGAATCAGCGATGTGGATATGGAGTTTCCGTGCTCCATTTCTTCTTTGGTGAAGTCGGAAACCGTGTTTTTGTCGGATACTTTGCCCTGGCGTTTCGTGACGCCGGTTACATAGAGCATGGCTTCCGTTAAATTGGTTTTTCCGCTCCCCGAGTGGCCGATTAGCGCGAGGTTTCGAATGTCTTCTGTTTTGTATGCCTTCATGCATGGTCCTCCTGACTTGCCTTAGATAGTTCTATTATAGCACAGAGCAAACGATTCGCGCTCGGGGCTACAAAGAACGAAAAATCACTTGGTTCCAAAGAGCCGGTCACCGGCGTCGCCCAGGCCGGGGTAGATATAGGCGTGGTCGTTCAGGCCGTCATCGACGGCTGCCACAAAGATCGGCACGTCCGGATGCTCCTGTTTTACGCGGCGGATCCCTTCCGGGGCGGAGATGATACAGACGAGTTTAATGTTTTTGCAGCCGCGTTCTTTCAAAAAGGTGATGGCTGCCGCAGCGGAACCGCCGGTGGCAAGCATGGGGTCCAATACGAGAATGTCTCTGTGACCGATGTCTTCCGGCAGCTTGCAGTAGTATTCCACCGGTTCCAGGGTTTCCGGGTCGCGATACAAACCGATATGCCCGACTTTGGCCGCAGGGATCAGGCTGAGCATGCCTTCAACCATACCGAGCCCCGCGCGCAGGATCGGCACCAGCCCGATTTTTTTGCCGGCGATGACTTTGCCCGTGGTCGTCATGAGGGGCGTTTCCACTTCCAGTTCTTCCATCTCCAGATCGCGGGTGACTTCATAGGCCAGCAGGGTAGAGATTTCCTGTACCATTTCCCGGAATTCTTTGGGGCCGGTGTCTTTGTTGCGGATGATTGTGAGTTTATGCTGGATCAACGGGTGGTCCATTACATGCACGGTGGTCATGGTGTCTCCTTTCTCAGCACTCAATTTTTTCTACACGCCGCTGATGGCGCCCTCCTTCAAATTCCGTGGACAGATACGCGTCGATGAGAGAAAACATAACGCCTTCACCCAGCACGCGTGCCCCCATGCACAATACATTGGCATTGTTGTGCTGGCGGGCTGCCCGGGCTTCAAACTCCGTCTGGCAAAGCGCGGCACGGATGTTTTTGTGCCGGTTCAGCGAAATGGAAATTCCGATGCCCGTTCCGCACAAAGCGATCCCGCGCTCGACTTCCCCGTTTTGTATGCCTTTGGCCAACGCCTTGGCAAAGTCGGGATAGTCGACGCTGTCGTTTGTGTCGGTGCCGTAATCGATCACTTCGTAACCTTTTTCTTCCAGTACTTCCCGGATCTTTTTCTTGCTTTCGTAGCCCGCATGGTCTGCGGCGAGTCCGATTTTCATACCTGTATCCTCCTTATGCATGCTGTGATCTGCTGTAGTGTTTTTTTGTATTCATCCAGTGAACCGCCGAACGGATCGGAAACGGCGTTTTCACACAGGGTTTGTACGGCCGCGGCGGGATCCATCTGGAGCACCTTTTCTTTCTGATAGGCGTCCATGGTATAAACCCGGTCTGCCCAGGCGAGCAAGGCAAGGGTGAGTTGTGTGGCGCTGTGATCCAGAAGGATGCCTTCATCGGACAAAGCCAGATGTGCATGGATGGCAGGTCCCTGGCCTTCTGCGGCAAAAAGCCCCGCACTTTTTACGTCCCAGTCCGGATGCATTTTCTTTGCAACGGCCATCGCCATGGGGCTGCGGCAGGTGTTTCCCGTGCAGACAAACAAGACTCTCATACTCTGCTCCTGGCTTTTTCCAGCCGGTTCATAATGGCAAGCCCCCAGCCTTTTGCCGGCACGACCGGTGCATAAATACGGTCGGCCTGCGCTTCGTCCGCCCGGCGCAAATGCCGGAAAAGCGCATGCGCCATGCCCGACAGATCGGCGCGGCTGCCCAGGGTGTAGTCCCCCTGTACCGCATCCTCTTCAAAGGCCAATACGACGACCTGCTTTCCCTTCTCCCGCAAGGCTTTCACTTCTTTTCGCATGGCGGGCAGTTCTTCATATAGTATCAGCTCTGCTTCCGGCGCATAATGGCGATACTTCTGTCCCGGTGAGCGGGGTGCCGTTGTATCGTCCGCTGCGGGCTTTTCCGCCCGGATCGGCCCGATGACGCCTTCTATATCTTCCGGTGTGACAAAGCCCGGCCGCAAGAGTGCCGGCGGCTGTACCGTAATATCCAGGACGGTCGACTCGAGTCCGATGCCCGTTTCCCCGCCGTCAACAATCAGCGGGATACGCCCGGCCAGGTCGGAAAACACGGCCCGCGCATCGGTCGGGGAGGGTGCTCCGGATGTATTGGCCGAGGGGGCAGCGATCGGGCGGTCGGCTCGCCGGATGATCTCCTGTGCAATCGGATGCGACGGCATGCGTACCGCCACGGTATCCCCGCCGCCGGTTACCACGGCAGGGATCTCTTCTGTCGCGGGAAAAATCAGCGTTAAGGGGCCCGGCCAGAAGGCGTCCATCAGCTTTTCGGCCACGTCCGGTACGGAGGCAGCCAGTGCATGCAGCTGTTCTTTTTCGGCAATATGCAGGATCAGGGGATTGTCTTTCGGGCGGTTTTTTGCAGCAAAAATCTCCGCTACGGCCGTTTCATCCAATCCGTTGGCCCCCAGGCCGTAGACGGTTTCTGTGGGAAAGGCAACCAGCTTTCCTTCCTGCAAAAGCCGGGCCGCTTCGTTCAGCGCGTCCTCGCCTTTTTGTATTTTGGTTTCCATTTTATATTCGTAATTGGGGTCCATATGAATCACCAGTTCTACATGGGTTTTTTCGCGGACGCGGTTTTCCAATGCGTCGATCTCGTCATGAATCTCTACAATCCCGATATTGCGCGGGATCTCTACGTGTACCGATGCCAGTAGTTTCCCCCGGCCGTAGTCGTGTACAATCAGATCGTGATAGCCCTTTACGTATTTGCCGTCCAGAAGGAGGGTTTCGATCTGTTGTACGAGGGCATCGTCCGGTTCCTGCCCGAGCAGATTGTTGGTGGTATCCCGCATGAGATCCCAGCCGGCTTTCAAAACGATCACGGCGATGACAAGCCCTGCGGGTCCGTCCAGATTTCTGTCGGCAAACGCATAGATCAGCAAGCTGACAAGCACGCCGCCGGTCGCCAGTATATCGTTGAAGGAATCCTTTGCAATCCCCTCGTTCAGGGTCGACTGAATAGTTTTGTCGATGTATTTATTGTAAACGACCATCCACGCTTTGACGAGGATCGACAAAAGCATGGCAAAAACGGCCACCGGTGACACTTCCATCGGCTGCGGCGCGCGGGTCAGCGCAATGCCCCGTCTGAACAGTTCCACCCCGACATACATAATAAAAAAGGAGATGATAAAGCTCGCCAGATATTCGTAGCGGCCGTGTCCGAACGGATGCTCCTCATCTTCGGGGCGGGCGCTCAAGTACGAGCCCAGTGCTGCCACGACCGCGCCCGCACTGTCCATCAAATTGTTGATTCCGTCGGAAATAACCGCCAGAGATCCCACCCAGGTGCCGATGAGAATTTTGATGCCCACAAGCAAAATATTCAAAACAATCCCCAATACCGACGAGAAGAAAATCAGCCGCTGTTGGACGGCGGGATCGTCGGTTTGGGGATATCCTTTCACAAATCGTTTTGCCAGGCTTTGGAACATGGGTCCTCCTAATAAAAGTTTGCGTGGCCCAGATAGCCCACGACAATACCCAGTATAATACCCGCAAAAACCTGTACGGGCGTATGACCGAGAATCTCTTTCACCCGGTTGACGTCCACTTCTCGTTGTTCATTGTATTGGTCCACCAGAAGATTGATCATGCGCGCCTGCAAACCCACGGCGTGCCGGACTCCGGCCGCATCATACATCACGATAAGGCAGAAACAGGTGGCCAGAGCAAAGTATGTGGAGCCGAACCCTTCCACCAGGCCCACCTGTGTTGCCATGGACACCACAAAAGAAGTGTGGGAACTCGGCATGCCGCCGGAAGCGAACATCGCGTACAAGTTCAGTTTTTTGGTTCGCACCCATTCCAGCAGCAGCTTGATCAGCTGCGCCATGGCCCAGGCGATCCCCGAGACCAGTACAATCTTCATGTCGGCTCCTTATTCTACCTGTGCCAGCTTCATGGTGCGGTCGCTGGTGGTTAATGCGTCGATCATTTCTTCCAGATTGCCGTCCAGAAAATCTTCCAGCTGATGCACGGTGCGGTTGATCCGGTGATCTGTCACGCGGCCCTGCGGAAAATTGTAGGTGCGGATGCGTTCGGAACGGTCGCCCGTGCCTACCTGCGCCCGCCGGTCGGCCGATATTTCCTTGTTCTGTTCAGCCAGCATCTCGTCGTACAGACGCGACTGCAGAATCTTCATGGCTTTGTCTTTGTTTTTGTGCTGCGACTTTTCATCCTGGCAGGTTACCACCATGCCCGTGGGCAGATAGGTGATGCGCACCGCGGAGTCGGTTGTGTTGACCGACTGCCCGCCATGCCCCGAACTGCGATATACATCGACCCGGATGTCGTTGGGATTGATGTCGATGTCGACATCTTCCGCTTCCGGCAAGACGGCGACCGTGGCTGTAGAGGTATGGATCCGACCGGAGGATTCCGTTTGCGGAACCCGTTGCACACGGTGCACGCCCGATTCGTATTTCAGTTTGGAATAGGCGCCTTTTCCCTGTACCATAAAAATGGCTTCCTTTACCCCGCCGATGCCCTGTTCGCTCATGCTCATGACGTCGATATTCCAGTTGTGGCGTTCCGCATAGCGGACGTACATGCGGTACAGATCGCCCGCAAAAAGACCGGCTTCGTCGCCGCCGGCTCCGGCCCGGATTTCCACGATAACGTTTTTATGATCGTTGGGATCGGTCGGCAGAAGGAGCATTTTCATTTCTTCTTCCTGTGCTGCGATCGTCTCTTCCCGCGACTGAATTTCCGCGCGCATGAGTTCGCTCATTTCGTCGTCTTCGGATATTTCGAGCATTTCTTTATCTTCGTCCAGAATTTTCTGGTTTTGCAGCATGGAACGGTACAATTCTACGATCGGGGTCAGGTCGGCGTGCTCTTTGGCAATCCGCTGATACGCTTCGATATCGGAGGTTACATTGGGATCCATCAGTTTTTGTTCCAGATCCAGAAAGTTTTTTTCGATTCCTTTTAGTTTTTCCAGCATGCTATCATCCTACTCGCTTTTCTTTTCCGTTTTGTTCGGTTTCATTTTATCATAGAGCACAGACACCACGCCACCGCCAATCAGAAAGAGAATCGGGTTCATGCCGAACCAGCCGACCAGTATGGCCACGCCGATAATCGTCAGCGCTTTGATCAGATTCATTTGCATGCGGCGGGTCATAACAAACACCGCCGACCCGATCAAACCCGCAACGGCCGGGCGTATGCCCATAAAGAGCTTTTCCGCCACCGGATGATCGCGAAAGTTCATAAAGAAAGTGGCAATGACCGTAATAATCAGAAAAGACGGCAAGACCGCCCCCAGGCAACTGACGACTGCGCCGGGAAAGCCCATGAGCCGGTGTCCGATATAGGTGCTCATATTCGCGGCCAAAACGCCGGGGGAACTCTGGCTGATGGCCAATGCGTCCAGAAACTCTTCCTGGCTCAGCCATTTGTGATTGTCCACCACTTCTTTTTCTATAATGGGGATCATGGCCACACCGCCGCCGAAAGTAAAAGCGCCGATTAGAAAAAATGTTTTGAATAATTGCCAAAGCATAGCCTACCCCCAATACAAAACAAGGCTAAGCACCGCGGCAATCACAATAGCCAATACGGGATGGGCCTTCTTATAAGTTACAATATAAAACGTAAAAACCGCGATCAGACCTGCGCGGATGTCCTGCACGGAATCAAAAAGAACCGACACAAAACCCGCCGCGATCAAACCGATGACCACCACGCGCAAACCTTTGAAAAAGGTGTCGACCGCCTGATTCTGACGGAAGCGTTTTACAAAATGATAGAGTATGGATACCACTACAAAAGACGGCAGCACAACGGCAAAGGTTGCCGCCAGGCCGCCTAAGATACCGGCCTGGCCGTGCCCGACAAAGGTCGCCGTGTTGACGGCGATCGGTCCCGGTGTCATTTCGGAAATGGCCAGCATGTCGATAAACTGCGTTTCGGTCATCCAGCCGTGCTGTATGGCCACTTCCTGCCGGATCAAGGGCAGCATGGCGAAACCGCCGCCGAAACTGAACAGCCCGATGGTTAAAAAGGTTTTGAATAGTTCCCAGTAAATCAGCACGGTTCGCCTCCTTTTTTTGCGGTGATCATCCGATCGTGTCCTGCCAGGTCTTTTTGTACACACACACAGGAAAAACCGGCCTCTCGGAGCAGACGGCAGACTTCTTCCGCCTGGGTTTCGCCGATCTCCAGCAGCAAAAGCCCGGTTTCATGCAAATGCCCGTACGCCTGCGGGATCAGACGGCGGTAGATATCCAGCCCTTCCGGCCCTGCAAACAGCGCCATCTCGGGTTCAAACGAAAGCTCTTTTTGCATGCGTTCCCTGTCTTTTTGCGACAGATACGGCGGATTGGACAGTATGATATCAAACCCTTCTCCTTCCACCGAAGAAAACAGATCGCCTTCCAGAAACCGCACCCGCTCCAAGCCCAGATGCCGGGCGTTTTCTTTGGCAATCTGCAGCGCGCAGCGGGATATGTCGGTGCCGGTAACATGGGCCGCCGGCAAATGCTTTTGCATGGCTAGGGCGATAGCGCCCGTGCCGAAGCCCACATCCAGTACCGTAGGGGCGATCCAACCCTGTTCGTGTGCATAGCGAAGGGCGGTATCCACCAGCAGCTCCGTTTCTTTGCGCGGGATCAGCACGCCTTCCTGCACGCGCAGTTCGATCGTGTAAAAATCCCAGGTGCCCAGAATATACTGCAGGGGATAGCCTTCTTTTCGCAGCGTGATGGCGCGGCGAAACAGTTCTTCCACTTTACGCGCCACGGGTTCATCGGCATGCGCGTACACATAGCCTCTTGTCTGCATCAAATAATGGGACAGAATATGCACCGACTCCCGTTTGTCCCAGAGTCTGAGCAAATCGCCGATTACCATAGATCGCTGCCTTCTTTTTCGGGAATTACCTGCTGCAGGGCAATAATCGCTATTTCGATCTGATCGTCTTCCGGCTCGCGTACGGTGGCCGTACCCTGCAGCCACATGCCGGGCATGGATACCAGCTGTGCGATCTTCCCGTCCGAACGGCCGACCGCCCGGTTGACCTCATAGGCCAGTCCCGCAATGACCGGCAGCGTAAGCAGACGCACGCCCATGCGCAGCCATGGATTGGGCCAGCCGAAAAAGCTCAGTACAATAATCGAGATCAGCATCACATTAAAAAGAAAGCTGGTTCCGCAGCGCGGGTGCTCGATCGGGTATTGTCTTACATTGGCTACGGTCAGTTCGTCACCGTGTTCATAGCAGTGGATCGTTTTGTGTTCCGCCCCGTGATAGCCGAAGACGCGGTGAATTTCCGGCATCCGGGCGATCAGGATCACATAGGCAAGAAAAATGCCGATGCGGATCAGCCCTTCGGTCAGATTCAGTAAAAACGGATGCGTGATAAACCGCCCGATCAGTCCCGTGAGAAGTGTGGGCACCAGAAAAAACAGAACCAGCGCCGCCAAAAGCGAAAACAGAATGCTGGCCCATTGGTCGATCGTTTTTTGCCGCGCGAGATACCATTTCCGGATCCCTGCGGGCAGATGCTTCTCCAGCCACGTCGGGCCGTCTTCTTCTTCAAATTCCACAATTTCCGCCGAATACATCAGCGCACTCATGCCCATTTTCATGGACTCTATCAGCGTAACCACGCCGCGAACAATCGGCCAGGTTTGCCAGGCCGGTTTCTTACCCGTGAAAACGGGTTCGTCTTTTATCTCAATCCCCCGGGGCGTACGACAAACAATGGCCACTTTGTCCGGCCCCCGCATCAGGATCCCTTCGATCAGGGCTTGTCCGCCGATGGTTGTTTTTTTGATTTCCTGCTTCATTGCTATTTTCTCCCAGAGAATGAAAAAGGCTAAAGCAAACGATTGTGCTTTAACCTTCCACCTTAGTCCAGATTGTACTTTTTCTTGAACTTCTCTACGCGTCCGCCGCGTTCCATAAACTTTTGTTTTCCCGTGTAGAAGGGATGGCATTCCGAACAAACTTCCACTTTGATTTCGTCTTTTGTGGAGGCCGTCGTAAAGGTGTTCCCGCATGCGCAGGTTACCGTTGCTTCCTTATATTCCGGATGAATTTCTTTTTGCATCACTTTCACCTCGATTCAAACGATGAGTCTTGCTGTAAACTATTTAATAATACCACGCCTGCGCGTGTTTTTCAACACTGCGCGAAGTGTAACAAAGACCTGTCCTACAAAATCCCGCCCTTTTAGGCTCCGTTTCCCTCCCGGATCATCTGCTGAATGAACTGGCTGTTCGTGTCGGAGCGGCGCAGGGAGTCATACATTTTTTCCAAAAGCGAATTGTCGTTGTCTCTTTGCAGCAATCTTCGGATGAGCACCATGGCGTTGAGCTCGGCATCCGACAACAGGCTCTCTTCGCGTCGTGTGCCCGATGCGACAATGTCGATGGCGGGGTAGATCCTGAGATTTGCGAGGTCGCGATCCAGATGCAGCTCCATATTGCCCGTGCCCTTAAACTCTTCGTAAATGACATCGTCCATGCGCGAGCCGGTATCCACCAGCGCCGTGGCAATAATCGTGAGGCTGCCGCCGTGTTCGATATTTCTGGCTGCCCCGAAAAAACGCTTCGGCTTATGAAACGCGGACGGGTCGATCCCGCCGGAGAGGATTTTTCCCGACGCCGGCTGCACGAGATTGTAGGCGCGTGTCAGCCGCGTAATGGAATCCAAAAGAATGACGACATCTTTTCCGTGTTCCACCAGGCGTTTGGCACGTTCTAAAACGATCTCTGATATGCGCACATGATTCTGGGGAAGCTCGTCAAAGGTGGAGGCAATTACATCGCCCTGTACCGAACGGCGAATGTCTGTGACCTCTTCCGGGCGCTCGTCGATCAACAAAACAATGATTTCAATATCCGGATGATTGACGCTGATGGCGTTGGCGATTTGTTTGAGCAATGTGGTTTTGCCCGCTTTGGGCGGCGATACCAGAAGGCCCCGTTGCCCTCTGCCGATCGGGGCGATCAGATCCACCAGACGGGAAGCAAGAATATGTTTGTCGTGTTCCAGGGTAATGCGTTTATCGGGATAGATCGGGGTGAAGTCGTCGAAATCCGGCCGCTGCCGCAGATTTTCCGGCGTATCGCCGTTGACGGTTTTGACATAAATCAGTGCGTTGAATTTCTCGTTTGTTTTTTCGCGGGTAATTCCTTCGATATAATCTCCGGTTTTTAAACGAAAACGGCGCACCTGCTGCGGCGGCACATACGTATCATTCTCACCGGAATAGTAATGATCGCTGCGCAAAAAGCCGTAGCCGTCCGGATGCAGATCCAAAACCCCGTGCACATCCACCTTGCCATCGTGCTCGCGCGTGGCTTCCGGACGCCGGTGTTCTTTGCGTTCACTGCGTTTTTTTGGTTCTTCCGTGTCTCCTGTTTCTTCGGATTGCGGCTCCGTTTCTTCTTCTACTTCCACGGATTCGGTTTCCTTTTCCTCCTCCTGCACAACGTCCGCAAATTCCACCGCGCTTTCCTGTTCTTTCCGAATCGCTAAAATACGGTCGATCAATGCCTGCTTGCGCAAAGCCGTAAGAGATTTAATGCCCAGTTCCTTGCCGATTTCTCTCAATTCCGTGAGCTTCATACTTTCCAGTGATTTTGTCATAAAGTCCCCTTAAAATGTAGAGTGTAAAAAGTTAGATATAAAGAATAATTAGAATCGGAAATATTATATCATACCCTTTGCACAATTGCCCTCTCCACAACAAAAGAGCGCCTTTTTACAGGCGCTCAAAAAACTCTCACCATCCTTAGTCTACATTCCTTGTGCCAACATAGCATCACCCACTTTTATAAAGCCGGCAATATTTGATCCATCTAACGATACTTTCTTGCGCGGATTCTCCCATACAACGAGAGCCTCTGTAACGCAATATCGAAGATTGTGTATTCTTATCTTATCTAACGATACTTTTGACGGGAAAAAAGAAGCCAGGAAATAACCGCTAATAGTAGAATCCAAAAAAGACCAGCCATACCATCCGTTTTTGCGCCGGCTCGTGCCGTGTCGATGGTAGCTACCAGAATCCGTTCCAGTCCTTTTTGTACTCGATATTAAATGCAATCACCCGGTCGACCAATGAATAGTCCCCTCTGCTTTGTGATCGTGAGTAATCCGTTCGCGGAAAGATGCATGTATCCGACGAATTTGGCGTACTATGAAGATCTGATAATTGAGCCCGAGGCCATGTGCCGCGGCGGCACCATCGACCTCTACGGCGAACACATGGCGCACCCCTGTTCAAGAAGCCCGGTATCCTGAGTGCCGAGATCGGTCTGACGCAGATCGTGCAGTCTAAGTTTGACTGGGATCCGATCGGGCATTACAATCGTTTGTATATTCTGAAGTCTGAAATTGTTGAACCGGAACATATTAGATAAACCGAGGGATCTCACTGAAAGGCGACCGGTTTCTTTACGAAACAAGTCGCCTTTCATATGCATTGTCATTCATTTCGTTCTTCCGTCTCACTCCTATACCGCACAGGGGCTGAAGCCGCACACCTGGCATTCTTCGCAGCCGCCGGAGTGCATCATTTCTCCGCCGCACATCGGGCAGACATCCGGATTTTCTTCCAGCTCTTCTTCCGCCAGCACTTTGATTTCTTCCTGCAGGCGGTCGATCTTTGTGAGACGGTCTTCTTTTTTCTGTTTGTCGGTGATAAGGATCCCCGACCGTTCGCAGCCGTCGCGGTAAATGGTGATGCCTTTTAATCCTTTTTTCCAGGCGTAGGTGTATAAGTCTTCTACTTCGCCAATGGTGAATTCATTGGGCACATTTACAGTCGACGAGATGCTTGCATCGATATGCTGCTGCCAGGCTGCCTGTACGTCGATCCGGTCTTTGTAGTTCAGATTGGACGTGGTGACAAAGTAATCCGGCAGGTCCTCTTCTTCGTCGATATGATTGACTTCCATATATTCGCGCACGATGGGCGTAAAGACTTTGTAGAAGGTTTCGTCCATATGCAGCGATTCAGACTTCCGGGTGTAGGCGATCTGGAACAGGGGTTCCAGGCCGTTGGAGCAGCCGATCAGGGTGGATATGGAACCGGTGGGGGCAATCGTCAGCAGCTGGCTGTTTCTGAGGCCGTGTTTTTTCACGAGTTCCAGGGTGTCGGGGTCTGCGTTTTCTATCAGGAAGGGCGATCGCAATACCGCCTCGGCATCGTAATCCGGGAAGGGACCGTCTTTTTCTGCCAGTCTTGCCGATTCTTTCAGCGCTTCGTTGACCAGAAGATGCCCGATATAATGGATCAGTTCGACCGATTCATCGGATCCGTAGCGGATGCCCATTTTGATAAACATGTCGGCCGCACCCATGAGACCCAGGCCGATTTGCCTAAGGCGTTTGGACATATCCCGCTGCTGGGGCAGCGGATGCAGTTTCATATTCTCGTCGAGTATTTCATTCAGATAGACGACGCCTTCTCTCACCATGCGGCGCAGGCGCTCTTCGTCCAACCTGGCTTCGTCGGTAAAGGGACGCTGCACAAATTCCCCTAAATTGATGGAGCTCAGATTGCAGCTGCCAAAGGCCGGCAGGGGTTCTTCCGCACAGGGATTGACGCCGGCGTAGGCGAATTTGGGGTCTTCCGACATAAGATGCCAGGCGTTGATTTTGTCCTGGTACAGGATGCCGGGTTCTGCCATGCGCCAGTTGTTGCGGGCCAGTTTACGGAACAGTTCTTTGGCCCGGACAGGTTTTCTGACTTCTTCGCCGGAGGCTTCTACTTTGAAATACAATTCGTATTCTTCGTCGTTTTCCACCGCGCGCATGAATGCATCGTTGATATTCACGGAGATATTTGCATAGGTGACTTTGGACAGATCGGTTTTTACATCGACAAATTCTTCAATATCGGGGTGGGATACGTCTAAATTCAGCATCAGGGCGCCGCGTCGGCCACGCATGCCGATCAAGCCCGTTACCAGGGAGAACAGGTCCATAAAGGATACCGCACCGGTGGTTGTGGCGGCCGCGTTATTGACTCGGGCTCCTTTGGGGCGCAGGCGCGAAAGCGTCAGACCGCAACCGCCGCCGAAGGAATACGTGCGCGCCAGATACTTGGCCGTGTCGAAGATGTCTTCGATACTGTCTTCCACCTGCGGCATCACATAGCAGTTGGAGAGGGTGATTTTGCGGCCGATCTTGTCCAGGCCGCGCCCGGCGAGAATCCGTCCCGCGGGCATAAAGCGCTTGTCGCGGATTGCTTTTTTGATATATTCGTTGCCTCCGCTGACACGGGTCAGGAATTCATCGAATGTTTCCGCATCGTATTTATACTTTTTCTCGTAGATATCGCGCTGCAGATCGGTCATGTCCCAGCCGTGTTCTCTGAGCTTGGCGCGTTCCACCCGATACAATATATAGCGCTTGGCCACTTCCGGCGTGTAGCGCATCAGCTGAATTTCTACAAAGTCCTGGATCTCTTCTATGGATACCGTGTCCCGGTCGGAAAAGCGCGCCTCGGCTTCTTCCGCAATTTTCTGCGAGATCTCTTCATCCATGCCGCCCGGCACTTCCGCCATGGCCTTTTCTATGGCCTGCTTGATCTTGTCCGCTTCGAAATCGACAAATGCTCCGTTTCGTTTTTCAACTCTCATACAATCCTCCGCAATAATTTTATTGTCGCTATACATACTACATATAGTTGTTTAATGGAATAAAACCACAATATGTATACTATCATACGCGGTAGCCGGAGAATATGCAAGCGGGAAAAGCACAGATTTTTGTGCGCAAAGTACAACAAATGTATGATGTTGCAGTGTTCTATTCGATTTTCGTATAGATCGCGGTAAATTGCGTGCGTTTGTGCCGGGATAAATGCATAAACACACCGGAAAAGAATTTTTAGTCAGGCAAAAAAACATAAAAAGAGCCCTGCTTAGCAACCAGCGGGCTCTTGTCGAACGAGGGGTATCTCTGCTTATTCCCCGGCAGCCAGATCGTCCAGATACGTTCGCAATAAATCCTCCGGTATCATACCGACATGGCGCACAACGCGGGTTCCGTCTTCCAGATCGACAAATTCCACGCCGCTCAGATTCTCCGGTTCATAATAGGCGCCATCCGCGTCGATGAAGATCTGTGTCGGGGTCATGCGGATCAGATATTCCTGGGCGAGGGCTAAATTGGCATGCACGTCCACATAGCGAACGATCACGCGGTCGGCGTATTCTTCCTGCACCTGCAAAAGCAGCGGCAGCATTTGTTCGCAGGGCGGGCAGCCGTCCTGGCTGAACTGCAGCATAACGGGTTTGCCTTCCGCCAGCAGCGCGTCAATATCCACTTCGCCTTTTTCTACTTGCACTTCCGTTTCGCTTGTGTCTTCAGTTGTTGCTTCCGTAGCGGCTTCGGTTGCGGGCGCGGTCTCTTCTGTGGTTTCCTTTGTTTGATTGCAGGCAGCCAGAAGAAAAATCAATGCCAGCAAACCGATGATTCGAATGCTTTTCATGGGTATATCTCCTTTACAGGACTGGTATAATCACAGTATAACACAAATGCATCGGCGAACCGCCAACAGAAAGGACGACTATGACACAACACAATTGGGACCTCAGCAAGATCTATGCAAACGATGCCGCACGGCTGGAAGCAAAAGAAAACATTGAATCACAACTGGCCGCACTGCACACGCTCGCAGGGGGCGGGAAGGATGCGCTGCCGGAGATTCTTCCTGCAGTATTTGATCTGCAACGCCTGTTTTCTTCGTATTACGGCTACACCATGATGAGCCGGGATGTAAACACAAAAGACCCTTCCGCCCAGCGCATGCAACAGGAGTCCGACGGGATGGAAGCCCGCTTTACTGCCGCTACGGCCTTTGTCCGTCCGCTGCTATTGTCCTTAACGGAAGAAGAAGTGGAAGAGCTTTTGCAAAAGCCCGACATGGCGCGTTTCCGGATCACGATCGACCGCATTCGCCGGTACAAGGATCACACCTTAAGCACCGAAGAAGAGCGGATCCTCTCCTCTTTGGATGAAGTCGGGGGGCAGTTTCAGAACGCCTTTTTCATGCTTTCCTTCGCCGACATGCGCTTTCCGGACATGGAAGACGGCACGCCGCTTACCCAGTCGAACTATATCTCGCTTTTGGAATCGCAAGACCCGGCCATAAGAAAAGAAGCCTTCACCAAATACTACGACACCTACGACAAAGTGAAGAACACCCTGGCGGCCGATATGTACGGCAATGTGGTGGCCAATGTAAGAAAGGCACAGCTCAGAAACTTTTCCGGCGCGCGTCAGGCAGCGTTGTTTGAAGACGATGTAGATGAACAGGTCTACGATGCACTCGTGGAAGCAGTCAGCGAAAGCCTGCCTGCGCTGCAGGAATACTACCGTATCAAAGGCCGCGCTCAGGGTTTGGATCCGCTGCATATGTACGATGTGTATCTGCCGGTGGATACGGGACAGGATGCCAAAGTAGCCTACGAAACCGCACAGGGCTGGCTCTTGGAAGCGGTGGCGCCTCTGGGTGAAGAATACAGTAATGTCGTAAAAGAAGCCTTCCGCGACCGCTGGATCGACGTCTACCCGAAAGACGGCAAACAGTCCGGCGCCTATTCCGGCGGCAGCTACGATTCGGTGCCGTATATTCTTTTGAACTTTACGGACAATCTGGATTCCGCGTTTACCCTGGCGCACGAAATGGGCCACTCCGTGCACAGCAAGTTTGCCCGCGACAATAACACCTTTGAAGACCACGGCTATACCATTTTTGTGGCGGAAGTGGCCTCCACCTTCAACGAACTGCTCCTGCTGGATTATCTGAAAAAACGCGCCGATTCCGATGCCGAGCGCCTCCGGCTGGTGGACCATCTCTTAAACAGCTTTAAGTCAACGGTATTTCGTCAGACGATGTTTGCGGAGTTTGAGCATCAGACGCACCGCCGCGTGGAAGACAACGGCACACTGACCGATGAGGAGTTGCGCGGGATGTATTACGCGCTGAACGAAAAGTATTTTGCGGATTCGGTTGTGCTGGATCAGGAGATCGCGCTGGAATACGCCCGGATCCCCCA
>JAAYQA010000106.1 GCA_012519495.1 Tissierellia bacterium
ACCTCCAAGGGGGGATTTGTTGCTTCTATTATACCGCAAATGGCTATATTTAGCTATTTATCTCGCTTGATTCCCACGAATAAAGGTGGAAGTTCTCGCAGGAACTTCCACCTTTGTCTTCAGTCTGAGATGCAGCCTCAGCCGCATCTTTTTCTTACTCTTTCATTCCCTGCAAAAACAGCATATTGTCTACAATCAGACTGCCCTGCCAGTCGCGGCGGGCATGAAACGGCATCTCCTGTGCGCCCCAGTTCCATGTCAGTCCCCAGGCTCCGTCCGGACCGACACTGTCCTCCAGATATTTTGCATAAAACGTGCAAATATCTTTATTATTTTCATAATACGGACTCTGTTTTCCATGGATATAAAATTTGGGGCTGATGATATACGCCGTCTCGGTATAGGCATCGGTGTTTTGTTCGATGGTTTTGTGCACCTGCTCGGCTACCCGCTCCGGAAAACCTTCCGGCAGCAGGTCTTCTCTTCCGACTGCCTGCACATCTTCCAAAAGCGCCACCACATTCACCAGTTCGTGCGCTTCCAGTTCCTCCACCTTCAGATCCGGCAAGATCTGTGAAAGAATGTGTTCACCGCTTGTGTATGCGCGTGTCCCGCATTTTGCGGTACGCAGCAAAAACCCTGCCAGCTCTGCCGTCGGGTTCACCGTAGGCGCCTCGTCCGGATTGTGTTCCCACCAGGGTGCCCGCGGCCAGTCGTTGTTGCTCGGCACGGTCCTTTGCCATCTTGTGCCGTCGAATGCGTCGGTGTGCAGAAGATAATTGCGTAGATCTTCCATCAGATTATCTGCTATCTCCGGGAACTGCAACTCCCGCAACACCCGCACGGCGGCCCAAGCGCCCATCGGTGTGGAATGCGGATTCTGATTATCGGGTTCGATACCGTGGCCGTATCCACCGTCCGCATTTTTGTAAACAGCCAGCGCTTTCAGAACCTCTCTTTCCGATCCGTCTTCAAAATGATAGTTCCAGCGGGCCACATCCAAGGCCCGCGCATAACGAAACACATGATTTCGTATACTGCGCAGCTTTTTGCTCGCCATTGTACTCACCTCTCAACGTATATACCCGCAAACCGCACACGCCCGGTAAAAAAGCCTGTGCAAATAAAAAGAACCGTCCGCAGACAGTTCTTTTGCTCTTATTATACATAACTGTGCAATGACGGCAGGAGCGTATTTACCCCGATATACGTAAAGATGACGCAGACAAACCCGATCACCGCATACCACGCCGCGCCGGTGTCGGTGAGGCGGTTTTTCCGTCTGACATGCAGATAGATCGTGTAAATGATCCAGGTGACAAGCGACCAGGTCTCTTTCGGGTCCCACGCCCAGTATCTGCCCCACGCATACTGCGCCCAGATGGCACCGGTAATGATTGTAAGCGTCAAAAAGAGATACCCGAACTGCACGGCGCGGTAGCTGACCCGGTCCAACTGTTCCAATTCCGGCAAGCCCGCATCGCGTGCCCGCTGCGAATAACTCTTGGCAAGAAACATCAGCGACACGCCGCAGGCCACAGCAAAAGCACCGTAGCCGATGATCGCCATGCTGACGTGAATCACCAGCCAGCCGCTCTGCAAAGCCGGCATCAGTTCCCTGACTTCCCGGCTCAGCATGGATGCATAGCCCATGATCAGAAAAAGCAGCGGCGTAACAAAAGCCCCCATGGCATCAAAACGGTATTTTCTTTCAAATAGCAAAAAGAAAAGCGCTATGCCCCAGGCAAACGCCGTAGCAAATTCATACTGATTTGACAAAGGGGCACGGCCTGCGCCAATGCCTCGTACAACGATCGCTGCCGTATGCAGAAAAAACCCCAGCCAAACGGCATAGCGTGCCGGCTTTGCCAGCGATTTTTTTGCCACAATGGTTATAAAATATAATACCATGGCCAGCAAATACAAAAGCAATGCGATCGTAAAGGTTATGTTTTCGATTCGTATATAGGTCTCGTGCATTTTATTCCTCTGCTTCCGTTTCTTTCTGTGCGTTCTGCGGTGCAAAAAATACCAGTACGGTGCCTAAAAACAACAGTCCCGCCCCGAATCCCGTCCATTTGGCCCATGCATCTTTTCTGACGGCCAATACCGTGGACATCGCCGGGTCGGTGAAAAGGAAACGGTACGCACCCACGTGCACCGGTTGATGCACCGCCTGTAATCGTACGCCCAAATCCTGCCCATTGTAATACACCCGGTACAGCACATAGGGACGGTTCATCTCCAGCGAGCGGGTGGCGGGGCCCTCCGCTGTCTCGATATAATCCGGATAAATATTCAAAAGTGTCAGGACGATTCCGTCCTCGTCCGCCGTTACATATTCGCCCAGAAACAGCGGCGCATGCCCGATCGGTTCGTCGTCTTTGTCGATATAGGCCGTCACTGCATAGCCTGTGGCGTTTTGCGAAAACTGATAGCCGTCGACGGTGAGCGGATGATTCACCTGAATATTCCCCTCCGCGCGCACGCCGCTGTCGTCCAGAATGCGCGCCGCCGTCGTGTAATGATCCACGGTGCCGTCATCACGCACATCCATCGTAAAATCATCGACCGCAACCGACAGATGCGTTCCTTCCACCTTGGTCACCGTGCCCGGCACATTGCGAACCGTATCTTCAAAAGCCGTTGCGTTTCCCAGTACAAAAAAGAAAATCGTAAGAAGTATGCCTGCATGCAACAGCCAGCTGCCAAAAAGAGCCAGATACGCCTTAAAGCCCTGCGCTTGTATCCCCTGTAGAATCCGTCCGGCCCGAAAAATCACGCAAAACAGCAGGCTGATACAAAGCAAAACCGCCAGGATCGCAAACCAAACCGTCGTAAACACATGCGAAATCCCCGTTTGATAAATGATCGTGCCCCATGTGTTGCCGTATTGCTGTAGGTAAAACGCCGCCGCTTCATTTTGCGGCAACAGCGTACCGATGGCTGAGCCGATCCCGAGCAGCAGCAGGATCGCTATGGCAAAGCGCATGGACGCTATGGCACGGATGCCTCGTTTCATCCGTTCCCCTCCTCGTAAAAATCGGGTGATCCCCGGGGGAATCACCCGATCTGTACCATATTCTTTTTAGTTCAGCTGATCCAGGCCTCTTTGCACCAGTTTCTCGGCATGGTCCAGATATCCCATTTGCTTATCGTCATGGTGGAAGCCTTCCCCGTTTTCCACAAATACATAATCCCAGAAAAACTGTGCTTCCCGGTGAATATTCTGCAATTGTTCCAGTTCTTCCGCCTCCAGCGTATCCGCTTCCACCGCTTCGGTCAGCTTATTGACATACTCTTCCAGTTCCAAAGCGATTTCTTTGGTGCGCTCCACAACAGGTTTTTGTGTGGCTTCCGCCATGGCTACCATTTGTTCCGCGGTTTGCCCGGAGTGGCACGGCAGGCAGCTTTGTTCCACCGTGAGCAGGGGCGATGTCCAGTGATGCGTGCGGATCGTCTCGCCTTCCACTTCCATCTGCGGCATGTGGCAGGTAGTGCAGTCCGCTCCGACACCCTGATGAAAACTGCCGTCAAAGGTTTCGGTTTCCGGATGCTGTGCCTTTAAGAGCTTGGCGCCCGTACCGGGGTGTTCCCAGTCGTGGAAGCCGATCTCCTGGTAATAATTATACGCTTCTTCGCAGCCCATCCCCTGATCCCAGGGAAGGGTTGTGGCGTTTTCTTCCGTTGTCATGTAGTATTCCACGTGGCACTGTGCACAGCTCGTTTGCTGCGTTGTCAGTTCGATCTCGGCATTTCTTTCCAGTGCCTGATTCAAATGCAGGCGATTGGTATGTACCACGCCGGGGGTTTCTCCGTGACAGTCAAAACAGGTGAATCCCACCGTAATATGTTCGTCTACAAATTCTACAAAATTTGCGGCGTGCAGGCTCGGGTCTTCGTTGACCATTTCGTTGAACTCCGACACCTTACAGGCCAGGCAACTGGCTCCTTTTTTGGGCCGGCCCGTTTCTACAACATCTTCCAGCGCATTCACATGGCCTCGGGCCCGATTGTACTGGACTTCAAACACATAGCCTTTGTAAAAGGTGCGCAGATACGGATAGGCTTCCAGATAATCGTACGGTTCCGAACCGCCGTAGGTCGTTTTTACCTCTTCCGCATTGCGTTCAAATGTGCTGACTACCGCAGGATACGCTTCTTTCCAGGCGGCGGCTTCCACAATGCCTTTTGGCATGTCCGCTGTCGATATAACGGCATTGTCGTTTTCTGTTTCTGCTTGTGCTTCGGTCGTCTCCGGGGCTTGCGTGGCGGGGGACTGCCCGCATGCTGCCAGTATGAGTACGAGTATCAGCAGAAGCGCTGTGCGTCTTAGCAATCTCTTCATGCGTCGCCTCCTAACGTATGCATCTATTGATTACGCTTTCATTATATCACAGTGTGAGAGCAAGTTAAAGCGTTTGCCTGATTTCAATAACAATGCAATGTTATTCCCTAAAAACAATTCTTTATCCGTTATAAGCTATCCCGCAGCTTATTCTCATCGCGCACGAGGATGGTACGTCCTTCCAGCATAATCAGCCCGGCATCGTCCATCTCTCCCAGGGCCTGGTTCAGGCTGCTTCGGTTCACATGCAGCATATCGGCCAATACTTCCTGCGAATTCGGGATCGGGATCGGATGACCGGGGTCGTTCACATGGGTCAGCCAGAACGCGAGGCGTTCGGTTACTTTCCGGTACTGCA
The DNA here is from genome assembly GCA_012519495.1 of Tissierellia bacterium. Classification (GTDB taxonomy): domain Bacteria; phylum Bacillota; class Clostridia; order Tissierellales; family Peptoniphilaceae; genus JAAYQA01. The sequence continues at coordinate 4,707 of JAAYQA010000106.1, forward strand.
CGCATCGCAACAGCGCCCGGCTGTACCTACTGTATTGCGATACAAATACAAGAATATTATGCAAAAACACCGGATCTTTTTCGATAATCGGAAACAGGGTTTTTACCGGCAGCCACACAACCGTGGCTTTTTTCAGGCAATAGGTGCTGAAGAAATAGGTTTTTTCGCCGCCGTACACTAAGTAAAAGGGGAATGCATCGCCCCCGGGAATCACTTTCCCTTCAAAAAAGTAAGAGGAATTCAGTTCCTTTCCTTCCATGGTATATTCGGTGGACTTTAATACCCCGCTCAGAATCACACAGATCGCATCAATCGGTTCTCCTTCTGCCAGGATTCGTTCATTGGCGTGATAAGACATCTCCGATTTATCCATGGCTTCAATGGCGGCTTTGGATTTTTCGGAAATACCGTGAAAAATCAGCCGGTCCCAGAAGCGATTGTCGAGTCGCGCCAAAAAGATCACACTCCTTCCTTTTTTCACATGCCAACAAGGCGTGCTGCCACGCCTTGTTGCATATTTAACCCGTCATATGACTAAATTCTCTTCCATTGTATACTTCGGGCAATCATGATCACAAGCAGAAGTATACCCACATAACCGTTCAGAACATAAACATAATTCACCAGTACATCAAAATCGAGTACAACGCCGATGAATCCGCCGACAATGCCCAGAGCCAGAGTAAGCCAGCGGAAGCGCGGTGTCTTCTCTTTGGCAAAGCGTGCCACAACCGTCCACAGCAAGGGTACGGAGGTTGTGTAAATGCCCGCAAAGATGATAATGGAAAACACCGTTGCCAAAAGCGGATGGATCTGGCCGGCCAATAGCAGCGACGGAATCTGCGAGCCTTTCACCAAAGTGATATTAAACAGAATCGCCAGAGACATTAAAAGCGTAGCCAGGGAAAAACCGAATGCGCCGAAGAATGCCCCTAATTTTCCTTCTGCATCGCTGTTGGCCCGCTTGCCGATCTGTGCGAGAAAAGCAGCCAGCCAGAGCATACAAAAGCCCACATAGGATCCTGCCGCAAGCCACCAGCTGGTCGAGGCGGTTAATACCTCACCGGATGCTACGTATTCTCTTGCAAGTTCCGACACGCCCTGTGCCTGTTGCCAGGTCATGGATATCGTAATGATTCCGACGACAATCGCCATAACGACAATGACGGGTCCTATGTTTCCGATCACATCCACAATGCGGCCCAGGCCGAAGATTACCGTTGCCATAGCCAGTACCATCAGGATCAGACTGCCAATGTAGGGGTGCAGATTATAGTGCTGCTGGAAGGTAGCCCCTGCACCGGCCACCATCACCGTGTAGGATAAAAAGAGGAAAAATACGGAAAAGTAGTCATAGAAAGTGCCCAGCCACTTCCCGCAATAGTATTTGTAAATATCGTTCGGGTTTTCAAAACGCTGATGATACCCCGCCGAAACAAAGCTGATGCCGACATACGCCATCAGGACAAAAACCAGCGCAACGCCGGCCATACCCCAGTAGCCCCATGAGGCAAAATATTGCAAAAGCTCCTGTCCGGTGGCAAAACCCGAGCCGATCAGCAACGCTATAAACGCGCCGGCATAGTTAATCACCTTATACGGTACCACGCGTCCTTTTGTTTGGTCCATTGTGCGCCTCCTTACGGTTCCAATTTTATATTTATTTTTTAACAATTTCGGGTAAGCCAAGCGCCCGGCACGATTTCATCCCGGGCGCTTTGGTTTTTATACCTGGAAAATCGT
>JAAYQA010000107.1 GCA_012519495.1 Tissierellia bacterium
GGGCATCGGGGTAGTCGTCTGCCCGGGCAATGACGACGGTGTCGGCCTTTGTGAAGTTTGCTTTGGACAAGGCGATGGCGGTGTCTATGCGGTTGTCTCCGTAGATGCGCTCGGTGGTGATGCCTGTTGTTCCTCCCGGCTCTACCGGATCATTCGGTTCTTCCGGATCAGTTAGTATTACCGGTGGTTGTGTACCGCCGCTAAACCGTATCTTGACTACAACATCGGATGCGGGCATGGTGAATCCTGCTGTCAGTTCTCCATGAGCAAAGGTAATCGACGGGGTCGTGGTCCACTGCAGGAAGGTGCGTGAACCCAGCGTGTTGGGATCCAGGATTAACAGGACCTCTTCCCCTGCCTCTGCCCAAGTCTTGCTCAAATATGCACCTACATCTGCCGGTACACCTTCAAAACGGATCTGATAGCCGCCCTGATACTTTGCGGACATCTCTACATCTTTAGCTGGCATAATGAAATGGCTGTTGCGTTCTTCCGGTTTGTCGGGCGCAACGGTTCCTTCCCATTTGATAAAGGGACGCTCGCCGTCTGCTAGCAGAAAAACTTCATCCCCCTCTTTTTTCTGAGTCACACTTGTTTTATCTCCATCCCGAACCATCAGCTGATAGCTCACTTCCTGCGGCGCATCCTGCACCGGAACGGTGATGGTATCTGTTTGTGCATCGATCCTCGTTTCGCGATTCGGTGTAACCGGTACATACAGCTCCGGTAAGGAACCGATCCGACTCAGATCCTGATCGGTATAATTTTGTTTTTCGTACAATTCGATCGGACCGGTTTCATAGATCGGTGTTTCTCCCGCCTTGAATGCAATTTTGACCATTTTTTTGTTGCCGTCCCGGGGTTTCCACTGCGCTTCTATTTTTACTTCTTCATCCGGCATCACAAAAAATGTCGCGTCAGATTCCGGATCATTCAGCGTGACGTTTCCCTGGAGGACGTTCCAGCCGGCAAATTCCATTCCGACCGCCGGATCCAGGGCACTCAGATAGTGTTGTCCCGGTGTAAGCAGTGTTTCATGCACATTTCCTTCGATCACCAAACTGTCAAGCCTGCCTCCGATGACCGTGATCTTCTGCTTGGGTGCCAGTACAATCTTTATTGCAAGATCTTCATAAGGCATTGTTAAGCCTGGCAGATCCTTTGCACCGTTTAAGGTATATTCTTTTATATAAAACGCATCGTTATTGTAAAATAAGGTATCCTGCAGGTTCCGATTTCCGTATTCTTTTCCGGATCCGGGCTCTGCACCTTCTTTATTGGAGTAGATCCGATTATCAGGAGACATACTGCCTTGCGGAGCCAAACCTAAAAGCTCATAGTATGCCGTTGTATCTCCGCCGTTATCAAAGTCTACCGTTACATTGTGCTTTTCATTATTGATATCTTTTAGTGCCGGTTTCACCGTTACGGTTTCCTCATTAGGCATAACGAAGTTTCCGGTGGGATACCAGACACCGTTTACCTCCATTCCGAAAGTCTTGCCTTCGGGTATCGTACCATTATAGTTGACAACTACCTGATCCCCTGCCTCCGCCTTTCCATCGGGATGGCTTATAGAATACAGGGTAATCTCCAAATCCGGCACGCCCTCGAATTCGATCGTGCCTAAAGTGTACAAAGCATACATGGCAACATCATGTGGAGGCATTTTTATTTTTTGTTTTTGGTTATATGCAGGGTCAAACCCTTCCAATTTGCTCATATTTTGCAGCCCGACCCATTTGGTAAATCGATGACGCTGTAGCTCAAACACATCAATTACGACTTCTTCTCCTTCTTTAAACTCCTCGGTAATATACGGGGAGTTTTCCTCATAGTACACTCCGCCATGAACCACAAGCTTGTATACTTTGTCTTTGAATCTTGGAGCCAGCTTAGCGTTATAATTCTGAACAGTATAGGTCGTTCTAGGATTATAACGCTCTTCGAAGTCACCTGTGCGATCGTCCACGAAACCACTGTCCCAAATGCATAACCAACGATCAAACGATTTATCATCCGGTGTTTTGGCCCTTACCGAGATTTCGTCGCCTTTTTTATAGTAACCGTTTACGATATTTCCAGCGCCGTCATCAATGGTGATTAGATACAACCTCTCCATTTGTTTCCATACAGGCTTCAGTATACGATTCTGACCGACCGGTTTACTGAAATCCCATTTTTCACCGGTGGATTTATCGACCCAATAATCTACCACAGAATATAAATGTTTTTCTTCCGGATCAGGCCATTCCGGTAATTCCGGTTCGATAACTTTTGCATCTTTCTCCATAATCTGCATAGACGGTTGGGTCTTGTATTCTTCCGGTACTTCAAAGCGCACCGTCACTAGATTATCAATCAGGCCCTCTTCTATGGCCGCATCCGTGTATACGATCGCCGGCGTATTGTCGGCTAAAGTGGTGATCTCATCTCCGGAAACCGTATGCACTTCGCCATCGAAATTGTTGACATAATATTTTTTTGCACCAATTTCTCCTACACTGGCATTTTCCAGGTTCCCCGGCAGGATTAACAATTTCAGGTTTTTCATCCCTACAAAGGCGTAGTAGGCAGATATCGATTGCTTTGCGGTACCAAAACTGCGTAAATCCAATGTTTCAATACCATGTGCGTTGTAGAACATGCCCGTTATTCTCTTTAATTTATACGGCCTCCATTGTTGAAAATATGGGTTTGCTACACTTGTCTCCCTAAACATCGTATCGGCAATTTCCAAATTCGGCACTCTCCAGGCGGAAACATCCGGATTGGCCTCGGTCCGATATTCAAACATCGACGCCATATTTTTTACTTTTCTTGTATCCCATGTAGATACATCAGGATTTCCTTCCGGATGCATTTGATAGGGCTGCTGTTCTGTGGGTCCAAATACAATACTTTCACGAAAGGGTAATCCATATCTAAATACTTTAATATAGTATTTAGATATGGATTACCCTTTCGTGAAAGTATTGTATTTGGACCCA
>JAAYQA010000020.1 GCA_012519495.1 Tissierellia bacterium
CCGGAAGAAATGGATGACCTTCTGGCAAACGGCGCCGTCTTGGTCGATGTGCGCCGCAAAGAAGAGTATCAGGCCGGGCATATTCCGGGCGCGGTCCATATGCGTGCGGAAGAAGCAGAGAAGAATTTCTCCCGGCGGTTTCCGGACAAAAACGGGAAGTATGTTTTTTACTGTTCTTCCGGTTTACGTTCCGATATCGTGATGGATCTTTTGAAAAAGCAAGGCTATACCAACCTATACAGCTTTAAGAAAATGAAGCGTTACAAAGGAGAGCTTGCAAGAGGATGAACAGAAAGAGGAGCCAAATGACCAACACGGATGAATTACAAACCTTGCTGCCTTTGGTATGCGACTGGATTCGCGATCGCATGGCACAGTCCGGGGGTAGCTCTGCGATTGTCGGCGTGTCGGGTGGGAAAGACAGCTCGGTTACGGCAGCGCTTATGGTCCGGGCATTGGGTGCGGAACATGTTTTGGGTGTCAGCATGCCCGACGGTACGCAACACGATATCGACTTTGCACAAGGTATCTGCACGCATTTGGGCATACGTTGCAAGACCGTCAATATCGCCCCGATGACGTCTGCCTTTCTGCAGGTGCTTGAACCGGATGCGGACGACAGCTATACGGAATTATCGAACGATACGCGGATCAATTTACCGGCCCGCGTTCGCATGACGGTACTTTATGCGCTGTCTCAATCCATACCGGGTTCCCGTGTGATTAATACGGGGAATCTCTCGGAAGACTGGGTCGGCTATTCTACTGTATATGGCGATGCAGCCGGTGCCTTTGCGCCCCTTGGCGGTTTTACGACGGATGAGGTAATTTCCCTTGGCCGATTGCTGCAAATACCGGAGCATTTCCTGGTAAAAGTGCCCGAGGACGGGCTCACGGGCGTATCGGACGAAGAAAAGCTCGGTTTTACCTACGCAGCATTGAATCGGTATATCCGCACCGGGCATATCGACGACAGGGAAGTCAAAGAAAAGATTGACCGCATGCATCGTGCAAGCCGGTTTAAGTTTCAAACCATGCCGATGTATCCGGCACCGTTTCCCATACGAGCCAAGGATATAGCAAATATCTATCCCTGGTAACAACGAACCCGGACAGTGGACGGATGATAAGAATCTGCAAGTATTTTGTAACGATTTTGTTGATCGGAACTACCGGTTTTGTGTTATACTCAGCAAGTGCAAAGGAGTGACACAATGCGATTCTTAAAACGACTCATCTTATTTTTACTTATAGCCGGTATTGCATACGGCATCTGGTGGTTTGTTGCAGAACAACACAGACAGGAAGTGGCGCAACTGCGTTACGATACCTACGGAAGAGAACAGGGCGGCCCGGTACCCAAAGAGCACGTTAACCCGGCAGATCTGGCAGAAGGAAACGATGGCAGCCGTCCCAATAAGACGGAACTGCTTTTTCTGCTTGCCGGTGTCGACGAAGACGGTTCGGAAGGGACCCGTACCGATACCCTGATACTGATAAAAGTGAACTGGTTGGATGGTACCACGCAGTTATTATCCATCCCGCGGGACAGCTACGCTTATATCGGCGACAGTCCCGACAAAATCAATCATGCGCACGCGTTTGGGGGCATGCAGCTTACCTTGCAAGCCGTACGGGAACTGCTCGGTATCGATGTAGACTATTATGTGAAGATGGATATGGATGCGGTAATCGAGATTGTCGATATCATCGGGGGGATCTCTTATGAGGTAGAAGAACCGCAAGCCTCCGATTTAGGGCTGGATACAGGTGTGCAAATCCTCGACGGGATGCAGACATTGGAGTATATCCGCTACAGAAAAGGCTTTTCAGACGGTGATTTGGGTCGTGTATCCTCACAACAGACCTTTTTAAAAGCCATGCTCCCGCAGATTTTATCGCCTAAGAACCTCATCCACTTGCCGACCATTCTCGCCGCGGCGCATAAGTATTCCGATACGAATCTCTCTCCGTTCACGATAGCGGCCATGACACCTGCCGTATTTACCGCGCGGAGTAATCTGACGGCGGCAACCCTGCCGGGAGAAGCGGGGGAGTTGGACGGGATCAGCTACTATTTTTTGTATGAAGAAGCGCTGCAGGCATTGATCGATGAATATCTGCCCCGCTATAAAACAGCCGATGTCTTGATACCGTAGTTACGCTTTGTTCGTCTTATATGGCGAACCCGATAAAGGAGGACGGCAGATGCCTTACGCTTTGCCGCAGGAAAAAGCGGTAACCCTATTTGTAAACGGACAAAAAGCGGTTACCTTAATGGCAAGCCCGGAGAAACTTCGGGCTTTAGCTATCGGTTTTTTATATAACGCGGGTATGATCCGGGAAGTATCACAGATAGAAACGCTTTATGCCTGTGAGGAGGATGCGCGCCTGATGATAGAAGGCAACGGTATCGATTATACGCCGGACACCTTTGTGCCGTTGATTGCTTCGGGATGCGGCGCCGCCTCCCGTGCGCTTCCTGCCGATTTGCCGAAAAATACGAGCCGTGTGCAATTTTCCATGCAGAAAATCCGAAGCGGTTTTCTTCGCATGCTGCGTGACAATACACTGTATCAGAAAACCGGGGGCATGCATACTGCAGCGCTCTTGTCCGGATCCTATTTCGCCTTAGCCGAAGACATCGGTCGTCATAACGCCCACGACAAGGTGACAGGAGAAGCTCTGCAGGCCGGTGTCCTACTGCCGGAAGCAGCCATCTTAAGCACCGGACGGATATCCAGCGATATGGTTGTAAAGGCCATTTATGCGCGTGTGCCGGTCCTGGCATCTCTCAGCATCCCTACCGATTTGGCGCTGCAGTTTGCACAGGAGTACGGGATCACCCTGATCGGCCGGGCAATGAAAGAGGACTATACCGTTTATTCCCATAGGGAGCGAATCCGATAAAAGCAAACCCCGCATTATAATGCGGGGTTTGCTTCAAATACCGGATTCATATACGCATAGTGCGCATCTACGGGAACGAGTCGGTCGATAACCGCTCCGCCGAGGCAGCGTTCCTTATCATAAAGGGCAATCGTCTGGCCGGGGGTGGCGGCCCGTACCGTATCGGGAAAGTCCACCCGGATCTCTCCGTGGCCCATTTGCGTTACGACAGCGGGAACATCTTCCTGCCGATACCGTACTTTGGCGGTGCATGTGAACACCGTCTCTTTTTCTTCGCCGATCCAAACCATCTCTCGGGCATACAGACCACGGCTGAACAGGGCCGGATGGGCTTCACCCTGCACGGCATATAATACATTGTTTTGTGTGTTCTTGCCGCTGACAAACCAGGGTTCACCGCTTCCCACACCGCCGATTCCCATGCCTTTACGTTGTCCGAGGGTATAGTGCATAAGCCCGGTATGGTGCCCGACCACGGCGCCTTTTTCATCGTGTATTTCGCCGGGTCTTGTCTCCAGATGCTGATCCAGAAACGCATTGAAATCTCTTTCACCGATAAAACATATCCCGGTGGAGTCTTTTTTATTTGCCGTGACGAGCTTATGCTCTTTTGCCCAGGCGCGTACTTCTTCTTTTTGCATGGAACCGATCGGAAACAGACAGCGCGAGAGTGCTTCTTCTTTGATGCGGCAAAGAAAATAGCTTTGGTCTTTGGAGGTATCCGCCCCGCGGAGAAGCTCAGTCCGTCCGTCTCGGGTTCTTTGATCCGCATAATGGCCCATGGCGATATAGTCGGCTTCCAGCTGGAGGGCATAGTGCAGGAAAGCATTAAACTTGATCTCCCGATTGCACAAAATATCGGGATTGGGCGTGCGTCCCCTTTGATATTCGCGCAGAAAATACGAGAAAACCCGATCCAGATATTCTTTTTCAAAATTCACGGTATAAAAAGGGATCTGTAAGGCATCAGCCACCAGGCGGGCATCCAATGCGTCTTCTGCCGCCGTGCAAATGCCGTCGGCATTTTCTTCATCCCAGTTTTTCATAAACAGTCCGACAACCTCGTAGCCCTGCTCTTTTAAAAGACCTGCCGATACCGAGCTGTCGACCCCGCCACTCATACCCAAAACGACTCGTTTCATGTGTACCGCCTTTCTGTTCACATTATAGGCATTGCCGGATAGAATTGCAAAAGGCAAACGAACAAGAGTTCGTTGGATGCTTTCCTTATGTTACAATAGGGTCGGAGGGGAACATGCGAATTATCGGAATCGATCCGGGGCTTGCAACCGTTGGTTACGCCGTTGTGGAAGCCGTCCGGCAGAATTGTAAACTTTTGGAATATGGCTGCATCCGGACAACGCCGAGTATGCAACTTCCCGAACGACTGGAACTGATATATCGCTCGGTCGAAGAAATCATCACGGAATTCAAGCCGGATGAAATGGCTGTAGAGGAGCTTTTTTTCTGTAAAAATGTAACGAGTGCCATTTTAGTGGGGCAGGCGCGCGGTGCAATTATTCTGGCCGGCCGTTTACAGGGTTTGGATCTCTACGAGTATACTCCGATGCAGATCAAGCAAGCGGTGACCGGCTACGGTCGCGCGGATAAAAAGCAGATGCAGGAGAATATCCGCATGCTCTTCCGTTTAAAAGAGATTCCCCAACCCGACGATGCGGCAGACGCCATAGGCATTGCCTTTACGCATGCCATGAGTCATCGTTTTAAAAAACAATTTATGATGAAATAGAGGCAGATGCATGTATGATTTCATACGCGGCACCGTTGCCGCGATACGCGAAAACACCATCACATTGGAAAATAACGGCATAGGGTACAGACTCTATATCACCGCCTTGGACAAAGATCAGATCAAACTGCAGGAGGAACGGTTCTTTTACATCAGCTTCGTTATGCGGGAAGACGGTATCTGGCTATACGGATTTTTGGAAGAAGAAACACTCGATGTGTTTGAAATGTTAACTACGGTGTCCACCATCGGTCCGAAAAATGCCATGACGATTCTGTCTACCTGTCCGGTAGAGGATTTAAGTATGGCCGTTCATACGGAAGATACGGAATTTCTTGTGACAATCCCCGGCATCGGAAAGAAAACCGCCGGCCGTTTGATCCTCGAACTGGCCGATAAACTGGATGCCTATGTGTCTGTTAAGACAAAACCCGTGCCGGAAAAAAGAGAAAACGACAATGCGGCCATTGCTTTGGAAGCGCTGCAGAATCTGGGTTTTGTGCGCCGCGATGTGGAAGAAATACTGCATGCCATGAATTTAGGACAAATGACGATAGAAGAAATTATTAAAGAAAGCCTCAGGCAACTATCTTAGGAGGAACGTTTGGACGAGCAAAACGGCCGCATTGTAGGCGCCAATTATCATCAGGAAGATCAGGATCATGAAAACAAGCTGCGTCCGCGCTGGATGCATGAATATATCGGCCAGGAAGGTGCCAAGGAGAAACTGGGCATCTTTATTGAAGCCGCCAAGATGCGAAAAGAAGCGCTGGATCATGTTCTTTTGCACGGTCCGCCCGGTCTGGGAAAAACCACAATGGCGCATATTATTGCCAATGAAATGGGCGTTAATATCCGGGTAACCTCGGGGCCTGCGATTGAACGTCCCAGTGATCTGGCAAGCATACTGACCAATCTCAGTCAGGACGATGTGCTGTTCATTGACGAGATCCACCGGATTAATCGCACGGTGGAAGAAATACTCTATCCTGCCATGGAGGATTATGCGCTGGATATTATCGTAGGAAAAGGGCCTTCTGCCCGTTCTTTACGTATCGATCTGGAACATTTTACCCTCATAGGTGCAACGACGCGTACCGGGCTGTTGACCTCTCCCTTGCGTGATCGTTTTGGTGTCCTGCTGAATCTGGAATTATACACCGATGCGGATCTGACACAGATTATCAAGCGATCGGCCGGAATTCTGCAGATGGAGATCGATCACGAAGGTGCGGTGGAAATAGCCCGCCGAAGCCGGGGTACTCCGCGGATTGCCAATCGCCTCTTAAAACGCGTGCGCGACTATGCCATGGTACGCGGCGAGGGTTATATCGATGAAGAAGTGGCCCGTTTGGGGCTGGACCTGCTGGAGATCGACCCGCTGGGGCTGGACAGCCTCGATCGGCGCATTTTGCATGCCATTATCCGACAGTTTCACGGCGGCCCCGTTGGGATTGACACCATCTGTGCGGCCGTTGGTGAAGAGCGGGTCACGATTGAAGATATGTATGAGCCGTATCTTTTGCAGATCGGTTTTTTAGGGCGTACCGCAAGAGGTCGTATGGCGACAAAAGAGGCGTATACGCATCTGGGATATGCATATGAAGAATAAACTGACGACACAGGATTTTGATTATCCTTTAGATGAAAATAAAATTGCACAGCATCCGCCCGAAAAGCGAGATGCGGCGAAAATGCTTGTTATGGACCGGAACAGCGGGCAGATACAACACACGGTCTTCACTTCGTTTCCTTCCTTTCTCACCGAAAAGGACGTGGTTGTCATTAACGATACCCGCGTCATGCCGGCGCGACTGTACGGACACAGACAAGGAAAAGAAGAAAAAATTGAACTGCTCTTATTGAAACGGCTGCCGGATGACACATGGGAGTGTATCGGCCGACCGGGAAAGAAAATCCGGGTAGGCAGCCATTTGTTTTTTGGCGACCGATTGCAGGCTGAGATCATAGCGGTAACCCATGACGGAAACCGCATTGTCCGTTTTTTCTATGAAGGGATCTGGGAGGAAGTGCTGGATGCACTGGGTGAAATGCCCTTACCGCCCTATATACACGAGAAGCTGCGAGATCGCAACCGGTATCAGACCGTCTATGCCAAACATGACGGATCTGCTGCCGCGCCGACCGCAGGTCTGCATTTTACGGAAGAAACATTCCTTCACTTAAAAGAAAAGGGCATCCCTGTGGCTCCTCTAACCTTGCATGTCGGCCTGGGAACCTTTCGTCCGGTACAAACCGAAGAAATCGAATCGCACCATATGCATGCGGAATGGTATACCTTACCCGAACAAACCGTTCAGGCGATCCAGGCAGCCAAAAATCGGGGCGGCCGAGTGGTTACGATCGGGACAACGAGCCTGCGGGTCTTAGAGACGGTAGGTGCCCGGCTCCTGACGAACACACCGCAAACGTATAGCGGCTGGTCGGAGCTTTTTGTCAGACCGGGCTTTCGTTTTGGTGTTACAGATGCCTTATTAACCAACTTTCACTTGCCAAAATCGACATTGCTTATGCTGGTCAGTGCTTTTTCAAGCAGAGAAGCCATTCTGCAGGCGTATGCCGAAGCAGACCGGAACGGATACCGGTTTTTCAGTTTTGGCGACTGCATGCTGCTTATTTAGGAGGACCGATGAAATTTACGCTGCATAAAACCGAAAAGCACACAAAAGCCCGCACCGGTACGATCGAGACAAAACACGGGAGCATCCAAACCCCGGTCTTTATGCCGGTAGGCACCCGCGCTACCGTAAAAACCATGACGCCGGAGGAACTCAAGTCGATCGGCGCAGAAATCATACTGTCCAATACGTATCACCTCTATTTGCGGCCGGGGATGGAGATCATGGAAGAGATGGGCGGATTGCACCGCTTTATGCACTGGGATCGGCCGATCCTGACAGACAGCGGCGGTTTCCAGGTGTTCAGCCTCTCACAAATGCGAAAAATCACCGAAGAAGGTGTCACATTCCGTTCGCATATTGACGGGTCCAGGCATTTCATCGGACCGGAAGAATCCATCCGCATACAGCATATACTGGGTTCGGATATTATCATGGCGTTTGATGAATGCGCTCCGTATCCGGCCAGTCGCGAATATATCGAACAGTCGATGGAACGGACCACACGCTGGGCTGCGCGCTGTGTGGAAGCGCATCAGGATAAAAAGGACCAGGCGCTGTTCGGTATTGTACAAGGCGGTATGTATAAAGATCTGCGCGCCCGCTCGGCGGAGGGCTTGCTTGCACTGAACTTTCCGGGCTATGCCGTCGGAGGTTTGAGCGTAGGCGAACCGTTGGATCTGATGACCGATATCTTGGACTACACAACAGACTTCCTGCCACAGGACAAGCCGCGCTATCTGATGGGTGTCGGCACGCCGGACTATCTGTTTGAAGCCGTTCGGTACGGGATTGATATGGCAGACTGTGTCCTGCCGACACGCATTGCCCGCAACGGGACGGTTTTTACAAAAAACGGACGTTTGGTGATCCGCAACGCCAAATACCGGACCGATGACCGCCCGCTGGATCCCGCCTGTGACTGCTATACCTGCAGAAACTACAGCCGCGCCTATATCCGGCATCTGTTCAACGTAAATGAGATATTGGGGCCCCGATTAACGACGGTGCATAATCTGCATTTTCTTCTCCGCTTAATGGAAAGGATCCGGGAAGCCATTGAAAAGGATGATTTCCTCGCACTGCGGGAAGATTTCTACCGGTCCTATGGATATTCCTTGCAGGATTAGTGTATAATAGATAAAACAAGGAGGGATGATATGCCAGCAGAGCAATTAGGATCCATGTATCCTTTTATTATGATGATAGTGGTGATTGCTTTTTTCTATTTCTTCGCGGTGCGTCCGCAAAAGAAACGGGAAAAAGAGATCAATGCGATGCGAGATGCACTTCGCGTGGGGGACCGTGTCACCACGATCGGAGGCATCCGAGGGAAAATTGTCAAACTGGGTGACGAGTATCTGACGATCGAAACCGGTAGCCGCAAAACCCAAATGGAATTATCCAAATGGGCCATCGGCAGTGCCGATGATGCAACAAACCGACCGGCAACCGATCCGGTGGTCGATGAACCCGTTGAACCGGTTCACGATGCGGATGAAACCGTCACAGAAGAAGATTCTACGACGGAAGACAGAGGGATTTAATCCCTTTTTACATAACGAAGGAGGACCTATGAAACACATACGTATCCTGAAAAAACCCGCGATCCGGGACACGAAGGCACATGACGCGTGCGGCGAATGCCAGACATCCTGCCAATCCGCCTGCAAGACCTCTTGCACGGTAGGCAATCAAAAATGCGAAAATGATCGGTAAGAAGCGGTGGGTTCGCCCACTGCTTTTTTAATCTATAGAAGGAGAAACACTTGGCCTATCACACCTTTGAAGCACTGGGACAAAAAATGCTCTACGATCCGTGTACCGAAGCCATACTGCAGATTGATTCGGTCGTGTATGATCTGATGCAGCAAAAAGAGAGCAATGAACAGGAAAAAATAGAAGCCTTAAAAGCGCGGTATGATGAAAAAACCCTACAGGACGCCCTGCAGGAAATACAAACGCTGATCGACGAAGGAATCCTGTCCGCTTCCGACAGAGAACACGAACCGCTTGCAAGACCTGAACCGGTTATTAAAGCCCTGTGTCTGCATGTTGCACACGATTGTGACCTCCGATGCCGGTACTGCTTTGCCTCACAGGGGGATTTTAAAGGCAATCGGGAACTTATGTCAGCAGAAACCGGAAAAAAAGCGCTGGATTTTCTGGTACAAAACAGCGGGAACCGAAGAAATCTGGAGGTGGATTTTTTCGGCGGCGAACCGTTGCTGAACTTTTCTGTCGTTAAAGAACTCACCCTGTACGGCGAGGCGCTGAATAAAAAACATAACAAAAACATTCGTTTTACGATTACCACCAATGGCGTCGCATTGGATGATGACAAAATTGACTTTATTAACGAGCATATGAGCAATGTGGTAATGAGCCTGGACGGACGGAAAGAAGTACATGACCGTATGCGACCAACAAGAAATCAGAAAGGTTCTTACGACACCGTACTGCCGAAGTTTAAAAAACTGCTTGCTTCCCGCGGGAATAAAGACAGCTTTATCCGCGGTACATTTACGGGCTATAATCTGGACTTTGATAAAGATGTACTGCACTTTTTTGATGAAGGCTTTACATCCGTCTCAATGGAACCGGTAGTTACCGATGAATCGCTCGATTATGCGATCCAAAAAGACGATTTGGAAGCAATCAAACAAAGCTATGAACGGCTTGCCAAGGAATTTCTCCAAAGAAAACGCGAGAATCCCGCGCTACAGTTTTTTCACTTTATGGTGGATCTGACCGACGGTCCCTGCTTGGCGAAAAAACGGATGGGATGCGGAGCCGGTGTGGAGTATGTTTCCATTACGCCGAACGGTGATATTTTTCCCTGTCATCAGTTTGTCGGAGAGAAGGAATTTATCATCGGGAATTTAGAGGAAGGAATCAACAATCCGGCCTTAATCGAAACGTTCAAACAGGCCAATGTGGATCAGAAGGAAGCCTGCCGCGCCTGCTGGAATCAGAATTTCTGCAGCGGCGGATGCCATGCCAATGCCTGGTTTAACAATCAGGATCTGATGAAGCCCTACGAAAACGGATGCGAGATGCAAAAAAAACGTACCGAACTCGCCTTAGGCCTGCACGCGGCCGAGTCCTTTGAGTAAGTGGATCCTGCCCGATGTGCCGGATCTGTCGGGACTGATCAAACAAACGGGACTGTCTCATTTCATGACCCGGCTCCTGTATTTGCGAGGCAGAAAAACCCCGCGGGAAATGGAAGATTTTTTGCATCCGTTAGCGGCAAAAAGACCCGATCCCTTCTTATTGCAGGACATGGATAAAGCGGTGACTCGCATACACGAAGCGATTGAAGGCAGCGAAACAATCCGGATTATCGGTGACTATGACCAGGACGGGATTGCTGCAACCGCGATTTTGATGATCGCTTTACAAAGATTGGGCGCATCGGTTGATTTTCGTATACCGGACCGGGTACAGGACGGATATGGGATTGCACCGAAGCATGTACAGGAAGCGAAGAACGACGGCATCGGGCTTCTTTTAACCTGCGACAATGGCGTGGCGGCATTTGAAGCAGCGGAGGCCGCGTATGATCAGGGCATAGACCTCATCGTCACAGACCACCACCAACTGCAAGAAACCTTGCCTACAACCTATGCGTTGATCAATCCGCACCGAAAAGAAGACAAGTATCCTTTTAAGCCGCTGGCCGGAGCGGGGGTTGCCTTAAAACTCTGTGAAGCTTTATGGGAAAAAAGGAAAACGGCCGATTTCCCTTCGATCCTGTATGGGTATGCGGCGATGGGAACGGTTTGTGATGTGATGGATCTGGTCGGAGAAAACCGCATGCTCGTGGTAAAAGGGCTGCAGGTTTTAAATACCAGACCCTCACCGGGTATACGCGCGCTGCAGGAAGAGGCAAAAATCAGCGGCGCATTGGATGTTTACACCCTGGGTTTTGTCATCGGACCGACGATTAACGCAGCCGGCCGGCTCGGCAATGCAGAAGACGGCGTTTCGCTTCTTTTGGCAAGTGATGCGATCCGTGCAAAGCAACTGGCCCAACAATTGCGTCGCTTGAATGTCCAAAGGCAGGAACTGACCGAAACGGCACTGGAGCATGTCAGAGAACAGATACCGGATCCTTTGCCGGATATACTGGTACTGAAAACCGACTGCCATGAAAGTCTGCTGGGGATTGTAGCCGGCAAATTGCGGGACGCGTATTACCGACCCGCCATTGTATTGGCAGCGTCCAGTGAGGAAGAGATGCTGAAGGGGTCGGGACGTTCCATTTCGTCCTATAATATGATTGCCCATCTGCAGGAGGTGGACGATGTGCTGCAGCAATACGGCGGGCACGCCATGGCGGCGGGCTTGCGCCTGCATACAGATGATTTGGAGCGATTCCGGGCAAAACTATCGGAAAACTGGAAGCCCGAGGAAAACGACCTGGAGAGAAATCTGCGGATCGACTTTCCGATCGACCTGCGCTATGTGGATCCTGCCCTTGCCCGTGAGATAGAGCGCCTGGAACCATATGGAAAGGGGAATCCCAAACCGGTATTTGCTTCCAATCAGGTCGAACTGGCCGGGGTCAAAGTAATCGGCAAAAACAGAAATACCCTCCGTTTCCGCTTTAGGCGGGGCAGCAGGGAATACACGGGGATCCAGTTTCGCGGTGCCGAAGAGACACTGAAAAAAATGTATACAAAATTCGGCCGGCGCTTCGAATCCGCTTTTCAAGAACAAGGCGAAGGACTTATGGTAAGTATTGCGTATACACCGCAAATGAACGAATACGCCGGGGCGCGTTTTTTGCAATTGGTAATAGAAGATATCCGCTGATTTGAATTCCGGCCCGTGTTTGATATATAATTGCTATAATCTATGCGAAGGGGTATTCCATGATCGATTTAATCATTGAAAAAATCCGATCCTATCATCCAGATTTCAATGAGGCACGCGTCCGTGATGCGTGCCAATTTCAAACGGACGCACACAAGGGACAAATGCGTGCTTCAGGAGAACCCTATAGCATTCATCCAACCCATGTCGCCCTTTTACTTGCGGACCTGAACATGGACGAAGATACGATTATAGCCGGTCTTTTACACGATGTGCTGGAAGACACCGATTACAGCTACGAATATGTTGCAGAACGCTTCGGGCCGGATGTGGCGGTTCTTGTAGACGGCGTAACCAAATTAAAAAAGATAAAATTCAAGTCCAAACAGGAAAATCAGGCAGAAAATATCCGCAAAATGATTATGGCGATGTCCAATGATATTCGCATTATCATTATTAAACTTTGCGACCGCCTGCACAATATGCGCACGCTGGAATATATGTCCGAAAAGCAGCGCTACAATAAAGCCGTGGAAACGCTGGAAATCTATGCACCCTTGGCCCATCGACTCGGGATCAATACCATAAAATGGGAACTGGAAGATCTGAGCCTTCGCTATCTGGAGCCGGAGATCTATTATGATCTGGCCAAGCGGATCGAGAAAAAACGCGAAGATCGGGAAGCCTATATCAACGAAGTCATCCATTTATTGCATGCTAAACTCGGCGATGTGGATATTACCGGAGACATTACAGGCCGCCCGAAAAGCTTATACAGCATCTACAAGAAGATGTATCAGCAAGACAAAACCTTTGAACAGATCTTTGACCTCACGGCGATCCGCGTCATTGTCGATTCGATTAAGGATTGTTACGGCGTACTCGGTGTTGTGCATACGCTGTGGAAGCCGCTGCCTAATCGTTTCAAAGACTATATTGCCATGCCAAAACCCAATATGTATCAGTCTCTGCATACCACAGTCATCGGGCCGGAAGGGGAGACCTTTGAGGTGCAGATACGCACCTGGGATATGCACAAGACGGCAGAATACGGGATTGCGGCGCATTGGAAGTATAAAGAACAGCGCGGCTCCCACAATAATTTTGACGACAAGCTCACGTGGCTGCGCCAATTGATGGAATGGCAAAAGGAACTGAAAGATCCGAAAGAGTTTATGGAGACGCTGAAAGGCGACTTTTTCAGCGATGAAGTATATATCTTTACCCCGCAAGGAGATGTAATCAATTTACCGAAAGGATCTACACCGATCGACTTCGCTTACCGCGTACACACGGCGGTTGGTAACAATTGTGTCGGCGCGCGGATCGACGGTCGGATTGTTCCGTTAACCACGACCTTGCGCAACGGCAATATTGTGGAGATTATCACCTCCTCCGGATCTTCCGGTCCGAGCCGCGACTGGCTGAATATTGTCAAAAGCACACAGGCAAAAAACAAAATCCGCCAGTTTTTCAAAAAAGAAGACCGCGATATCAATATCGTACGCGGGCGAGAGTCCATAGAAAAAGAAGTAAAACGCTTAGGCTATAAATACCCGGAAATTCTGAAGGATGACTGGCTCCTTCAGGTAGGCGGAAAACTCGGTTTTAATGCGATTGACGATTTGTTTGCCGCAACCGGATACGGCAGTGTTACGGTAAACCAGGTTGTTTCCCGCCTGCGCGACCTCTATGCCGAGCACCACAAGGACGACGAGGGCCCCTTACCGGAAGAAATTGTCCGGGAACAGGGCAAAGCATCCGGCCAGGGCGTTGCAATCAAAGGGGTAGACAATGTGCAGGTGCGCTTTGCCAAATGCTGCACACCGGTACCGGGTGACGATATCACCGGCTATATAACAAAAGGCCGCGGAGTGTCCGTACACAGAAAAGACTGTCCTTCTTTGGAGGGTGCCGATCCGGAGCGCTGCGTGGAAGTGTTCTGGACCAATCGGGAGTCGGATACCTATAAAGTGGAAATCCAGATTATGGCCATGGACCGCACAGGGCTTTTATCGGAAATCACCCGTCGTATATCCGAGGCCAAGCTGAATGTCAGCGGGATGAGCTCCCGCGTCACAAAAGACAATTTGTCCTATATCAATGTAACCTTGTCGGTGCGTAATTCCGAATCGCTGACGCGCTTAATTGAAACCCTGAAAACCATCCGCTCTACGATAGATGTGTATCGGGTAAAACAGAAAGGATAATATGCGAGCTGTTATACAAAGAGTACAAAATGCTGGTGTCACGGTAAAGGAAGAAGTCATTAGCCGGATCGGCCCCGGGTTTTTAGTCCTTTTGGGTGTGGAAAACGAAGATACGGCAACCGATGCCGAGTATATAGCGAATAAGATTGCCGGACTGCGTGTCTTTGAAGATGAAGACGATAAACTGAACCGCTCCATTTTGGATACAGAAGGGGAGATCCTGCTGGTATCCCAGTTTACTTTATACGGCGATGTACGAAAAGGACGGCGTCCGAGTTTTATCCGTGCTGCCGGCGGCGATAAGGCACCGCCGTTTATTGCGATGGTCAAAAAACAATTGGAAGACAAAGGACTACAGGTAAAAGAGGGCCGATTCGGTGCGCATATGCAGGTAAGTCTCCTTAATGACGGCCCGGTAACCATATTAATTGATTCACGAAAGGAATTTTAGGAGGAATTATGCAAGTACAACGTATCCCTGCAGGAATTTATCAGGCGAATTGCTATTTGGTGATGGACGATACGACGCGTGAAGCCGTGCTGATCGACCCCGCCGGCGATGCGCCTTTTCTTTTGAAAAAAATCCGGGAACAAGAAGCCGATGTGAAGGCAATCCTGCTTACGCACGGACACGGTGACCATATCGGCGCCGCACAGGAGCTGAAAGATACCCTGTCGGTTCCGATCCTTGCCCATAAAGACGAAGTCGAACTGCTAAAAGATCCGAATCTGAATCTGAGCAAGTCGATGTTTCACGGTCCCTATTCGATCCGACCGGATCAGGTATTTTCCGAAGAGACCCTGCCGTATTTATCCGGCATTCAGGTGATTCACACACCGGGTCATACCGAGGGGTCGGTATGCTTTATTATCGAGCAGGCAATGCTATCCGGCGATACGCTTTTTTTGGGATCGATCGGACGAACCGATTTGGCCACATCCGACCCGACAAAAATGCAGACAAGCCTGGAACGCTTAAAAACACTGGATCCTACGCTATCGGTATATCCCGGACACGGTGTGCAAACGACTATGGAGCAGGAGTTACAGCGCAATCCTTTCCTACGCTAATGTGCTTGCATGTCAAATGTAATAGGTGTACAATAGTCAAATAAGTCAGAGAGGAGTATCCCATGAAAAAATTCAGATTTTGGTTGTTCATACTCGGACTGTTGCTATTGGCCACTGCCTGCACAGCAGAAGAAGAAATAACAGAGGCTGTCGCAACAGAAACCGGAACAGAGGACAATGCCGATACAAGCAATGACGATGCAAGTGATGTATTGGTGATGGCGACAAATGCCACTTTCCCGCCTTATGAGTTTTATGAAGGGGGCGAAATCGTCGGGATCGACGCGGAAGTAGCGGCAAAAATTGCCGAGAAACTCGGCAAGACACTTCGCATCGACGATATGGAGTTTGGTGCCATCATCAATGCGGTAACCACGGGCAAAGCGGATATCGGCATGGCCGGTATGTCGGTCACAGAAGACCGCCTGGAGAGTGTCGATTTCTCCACCAGCTATGCAACCGGTATTCAATCCATCATCGTAAAAGAAGATTCCGATATCGCGGAACCCGCGGATTTGGAAGGCAAAATGATCGGTGTGCAATTGTCCACTACCGGTGATATTTACATTACAGACGAGTACGGAGAAGAAAGCGTCGACCGCTACAATAAAGGAGCCGATGCCATTATGGCCCTGACACAAGGCAAAGTAGATGCGGTTGTTATCGACAATGCACCGGCAAAGGAATATGTACGGGTAAATGAAGGCCTGAAGATTCTGGACACGGAATACGCGGAAGAAGACTATGCCATCGCCTTTGCAAAGGAGAACGATGCACTGCGGGATCAGGTGGATGCCGCCTTAAAGGAACTGATTGAAGACGGAACCGTGCAGACAATTATAGATAAGTACATTCAACCCTAAAGAAAGGACAGGCAACTGTCCTTTTCCTATAGAACCGGGAGAAACGGATGTTTGAAACATTAAAAGCACAATTTATTCTGAATTTTATTAAAGATGACCGTTGGATGTTTATGTGGATCGGTTTGCGAACGACCTTGCTGGTGACGGTTCTTGCCCTGCTCATCGGGACCTTGCTGGGTACAATATTTGCTGTAATCCGTTCCATGCACGATCAGCTCAAGCCGAACCGGCGGGATTCCGCGGGTGCACTTCTGCTGATTGTCCTGAACACCCTTACAAAAGTTTATCTGACGGTTATACGAGGCACGCCGGTAGTGGTCCAATTACTGATCATGTACTATATTATCTTCGGCGCATCGACCAATAAACTCTTGGCAGCCGTCCTGTGTTTCGGCCTGAATTCGGCCGCGTATGTGGCAGAGAGTATACGGGGCGGTATTATGTCGATCGATTCCGGACAGATGGAAGCCGGACGGTCCCTCGGTCTGGATTATTTTACGGTGATGCGTTTTGTTATTATTCCGCAGGCCATCAAAAATATATTGCCTGCACTCGGTAATGAACTGATCACGCTCCTAAAAGAAACATCCATTGCCGGTTTCATCGGATTGACCGATATTACACGCGGCGCCGAGATTATTCGCGGCACGACCTATTCCGCTTTCATGCCGCTTTTGGGAGCGGCCGTGATTTATCTGGCCATGGTTATGCTATTGTCCCTGTTGCTTAGCAGGCTGGAAAGGAGGTTGTCTCTCAGTGATCGAGGTTAATCAGCTTACCAAGTTTTTCGGTTCGCATAAGGTGCTTGACAATATTTCAGAGACGATCGGAGAAGGCGAAAAGGTCGTTGTGATCGGACCGTCCGGCTCGGGAAAGTCCACTTTCTTACGTTGTCTGAACCTGCTGGAGAGGCCCACATCCGGAACGATCCAATTTGACGGTACGGTTATTACGGAAAAAGGAACCGATATCAATCAGATCCGCCGGCAAATGGGAATGGTCTTTCAGTTATTTAATCTGTTTCCCAATTTAACCGTATTGGAAAATCTGACTCTGGCACCGGTGCAAAGCAAACTTCTGCCCGTAAAGGAAGCCCGGGAAGAGGGGATGGCTATGCTGGAGCGCATCCGCTTGCCGGACAAGGCGCATACGTATCCTTCGCGTCTGTCCGGCGGACAGAAACAGCGAATTGCCATCATGCGTGCTTTGATGATGCATCCCAAGGTTATGCTCTTTGATGAACCGACCTCTGCATTGGACCCGGAAATGGTCGGGGAGGTGCTGGATGTCATTAAAGAACTGGCGGATCAGGGCATGACCATGGTATTGGTAACCCATGAAATGGGCTTTGCGAAAGAAGTGGGAACACGCATTCTTTTTATGGATGAAGGAAAAATCATAGAACAAAACACACCGGAAGTGTTTTTTGCCAATCCGGTGGAAGAACGAACGCAGAGCTTTTTATCCAAAGTGTTAATCTGATCTATGTATAAGAAAACGGACTCCCGGCGGAGTCCGTTTAAGCCTGTAGAGAAACGAATGAAGTGTAAGGGTCGAAAAAGGGATCTCCTCCGCTGACAGCTCTGTTCGCGAGAGCCTGTCAGGGCACGGCGGAAATTACAGCCGCGACAGTGGCAAAAGCCTGCCACAAGAACGCGGCTGTGGCGCAATTTCCGCCTTAGCCCACAGACTCTGCCGCTCACTCCGAATGCCGGCTGCAAAGAAGCCCTTTTTCTCTTTTAACCGTTTTTCGGAGGCAAACTGCGGCAGGCTCTACAAAAACAATTATGTCTCCAGACTCAACGGACTCCTAGCAAAGTCCGTTTTTGTTTAAGCATGCAGATTCAGCAGGCGATAGGAGAGCAGGAGATTCTGCCGGATGGCAGGGTCTTCAAGGTCCACGTCATAGCGTCCGGTGATCTTATTGATACGGTAAACAATGGAGTTTCTGTGCAGGTCCATTTCTTTGGAAGTTTTCAGATAACTCCGTTCGTTGAGAAGATAGATATACAGGGTGTCCAAAAGATCGCTCGACTCTTTGTCGTCGGAAGCAAGCATGGCCCATATCATATCGTGGATAAAAGGATACACGCTGGCGTAGGAGCGGTAGTCCTCCGTGAGGACCTCTATCACGGCATCCCCGATCGGGAACAAGCCCGGCGTTTCTTTTCTTCGTAGAATTTGCAGATGCAGATGCAGGGCTTTCCATACGTTTTGCAGCTCTTCAATTTGTGTAAACCGATAACTGCAGGAGCCGATTCTTTTGTCCTTTACGAGCCGGTCTTCAATGGCTTTTGTGCTTTCATTCAATGGATCAACTGCATAGAGAATCAAGAGCGTATCCTGTACAGGAATCGATAAAACCGAAACCGGGTCGATATCCGACAGGGCTTTTGTAAGTTCTTCCTGCTTTTCCGGCAGATCGACCAGATACATCTGGAATTCGTTTCGATCTTCCCAAACCGTATCTTCCAACGGCCGGATGACCGGTGTTTGTGATTGCAGAAGATTCAGGATGATTTTACTCATCTTCTTTTCCATCGGTTCAAAACTGGCAGTGTATCGTTTCAGTATCTGGAAAAAAAGCGGTTCAAGCGATACAAGAATTTCCTTTTGCAATAGGCTTAGTTCTTCTTTGCTGTGAATGAGAATACCGAATTCGATATCCGCTACGGTAATTTTTACCTCGCTTTGGATCAATGCGGCCGCCGGTCTTTCTTTTTGCTGTTTTGGAAAAAGAACCAAACCGTTTTGTTCTACCGTTAGACCGGTGCGTAAAAATTCCATGGCGCGATGCCAGAAGGCATCGGTCTCCTGTTCTTCCAAAAGGATTTGCTGCAATTCAATAAAAGCGGTGCTGATCTTGGCAAACAGTCCGTTTAAGGTCTGCAGATGCGTAAACTGGGTTTGCTTGTTTGTTAGGATGATGCTGTTTACATCGGTGGAAATATTGATTTTGTCATGTAATCCCAGGTCGTCAATAATTACAAAGGACTGATTCTCTATGCGGTGATTATGCAGACTGAATTCGGTGATTGTACATAAGTATAATATATCGTTTTTAAGCTCCTGGCTCGGATTAAGATAATCTAATTTGGAAAAACGCGCGTTAAAATGCTCGTGAATGCGAATATCCGGATGTTCCAGAGCTTCTCGTATGGCACTAAAAGACAGATACATGAGCCATTCCTCCTATCGTATCGAGCGTACAATGATAGTATACTCGAACCGCGCAGATTTTTCCATTCCCGGCAGGGGATTGTTTGACACAGGAATCCGCCAATTGTATAATGGAGAAAAGCAAGGAAAGACGAGGCGAGTTCGGTTCGTATCAAGAGAGTCACCGGCCGGTGTGAGGTGACAACGATGAATTCGTGTGACAGTCCGGAGCTTTTTCGCAGACTCTGCGTTATCAGATGAGAGAGGCCGACACAGGCCTAAGAAGGGTGGTACCGCGGCCATGTCGTCCCTGCATAACAGCAGGGATTTTTTTATGGCTAAAAGGAGACAGGAGGATACAATGGAACGTCTACGATGGAAACGAACCGACTACTGCGGAGAATTGCGTGAAACCGATATAGATCGAGAAGTGGTTGTGGCAGGTTGGGTACAGAGAGAAAGAGACCTGGGCAGTCTGTTGTTTTTGGATTTGCGCGACACAACAGGGATCGTACAGGCGGTTGTACGCGACGATCAGGAAATCTATAAAACAGCAAAGAGTCTGGGACGCGAATATGTTGTTATGGCAAAAGGACAAGTGGCCCGTCGGGAAGCTCCCAACAAAGAGATGCCTACGGGAGAAATTGAAATCCTTCTGCAGGAACTGCAGATACTGAATGTATCGGAAACGCCTCCCATCTATATTCAGGATGATGACAATGCACAGGAGTCCTTGCGTTTGCGCTATCGGTATCTGGACTTGCGAAAAGGCAGTCTGCAAAAACGACTGCGTACCCGCGCAAAAATCTGCAGGATCACCCGGGATTATCTGGATACGCATCGTTTTACGGAAGTGGAAACACCGATGCTCACGAAACCGACGCCGGAGGGTGCGCGGGACTATCTCGTGCCGTCCCGTGTCAATCCCGGTGCCTTCTACGCTTTGCCACAGTCGCCGCAATTGTTTAAACAGCTTTTGATGGTATCCGGATTGGATCGTTATTATCAGCTGGCGAAGTGCTTCCGGGATGAGGACCTGCGTGCAAACCGGCAGCCGGAGTTCACCCAGATCGACATTGAAATGAGCTTTGCGGAAGAAAAAGAAGTAATGGAGCTGGCAGAAGGCCTCACACGCACCTTGTTTAAAGAAGTGAAAGAGATCGATTTGCCGGATCCGTTTCCTGTGCTGCGCTACGAAGAAGCGATGAACCGATTCGGAACCGATAAACCGGATCTGCGCTTTGCCATGGAATTGCAGACAATTACCGAAGAAGTAGCTGAGTCCGGCTTCCGCGTGTTTGCAGAAGCGGAATGTGTACGGGCTTTGCGCGTAGAAGACGGAGCGGCTCATTATTCGAGAAAAGCGCTCGACAAACTCACAGAGAAGGCAAAAACCTATGGGGCAAAGGGCCTTGTCTGGATGAAATGGGCGGAAGAGGTCCAATCCCCGGTGGCAAAATTCCTGACAGAAGGTGATCTGAAAAAGATACAGGATAAAACCGGCGTACAAAACGGCGATCTGCTTTTGATTGTGGCGGATGAAGAGGAAGTATCGGCCATTGCCCTGGGTCAGTTGCGTCTACAGGTAGCCCGGGATCTGGATCGGATTGATGCGAGCAAGACCGAAGCGCTCTGGGTGACGGAATTTCCGTTGTTTGAATATGACAAAGAAGACGGTCGTTTTTATGCAAAACACCATCCCTTTACACATCCGCATCCGGATGATATTGAAAAAATGGAGTCAGACCCTGCCTCGGTCCGTGCTTTGGCTTATGATATCGTAATCAACGGAGAAGAAGCCGGAGGCGGATCGGTACGGATCCACGACAGAGAACTGCAGGAACGCATGTTTCGTGTTTTGGGACTCCGTGAAGAAGAAGTACAGCAAAAATTCGGCTTTATGACAGAAGCCTTTACCTTTGGCGCCCCGCCGCATGCAGGCATTGCTTTCGGGCTCGACCGGCTTGTCATGGAGCTGACCGACACGGACAATATCCGCGATGTCATTGCATTCCCGAAAACGCAGTCGGCAACCTGCCTGATGACGGAAGCCCCCGGTAAAGTATCGGAGGAACAATTGCAGGAATTGGGTATAAGTTGTACATTCGAGGAAATAACGAATGATTCAACAGAAAGGAGTGCATCATGCGAAAATCCGGAATCGTAGTCGAAACGGAGTCCGGCATCGCACGCGTAATGCTTCTCAGGGCATCCGGATGCGGCGGAAATTGCAAATCCTGTGCCAGTTGTGAAAAACAGGAGCATTTCATCGAGCTTATGAACTCCGTGGATGCGAAAGTAGGGGACCGGGTGGAAATTGTAGCACAGACCGGGCGTGTATTGCGCCTGACACTGTTACTCTATATTATCCCGCTCGTCTTCTTTTTAACCGGAACGATTGCAGGGTATCTGTACTTTCGCAGTCGGTCCGATCAATACGAATTGTTCAGTTTCTTTACGGGCATGGCATTTTTCTTTTTGTCGGTTGTGGCACTGCGCTTTTTAGACAGACGCTTTGGTGACAAAAATGCAACCCGAATGGAAATTGCACGAGTAATAGAGGCATCATAAATTGCAGAGGAGGAACAGAATGAGTTTGAAACATGTTGAGGAGTTTGACCCTGAAGTATTTGAAATGCTAGAACTGGAGAACAAAAGGCAGCACGAGCATCTGGAATTGATTGCATCGGAAAACTTTGTATCCAAAGCGGTGCGCGAAGCCATGGGATCGGTCTTTACCAACAAATATGCCGAAGGATATCCCGGAAAGCGCTACTATGGCGGATGCGAACATGTGGATGTCGTGGAGGATCTGGCGCGCGATCGCATGTGCAAACTGTTTGGTGCCGACCATGCGAATGTACAGCCCCATTCGGGATCTAATGCGAATATGGCGGTTTATCTGGCAACGCTTGAGCCGGGTGACACTGTATTGGGCATGAATCTGACCGAAGGTGGGCATCTGACCCATGGATCGCCTGTGAATATTTCCGGTTTGTTCTTTCATTTTGTGGCCTACGGTGTCGATGAAAACGAGCAGATCGACTATGAAGATGTCAGACAGAAAGCACTGGAACACAAGCCGAAAATGATTATAGCCGGCGCGTCCGCCTATCCGCGGGAGATTCATTTTCAGAAATTCCGTGAAATTGCCGATGAAGTCGGAGCTTATTTTATGGTCGACATGGCCCATATTGCCGGATTGGTTGCGGTTGGGGAACATGAGAATCCGGTGCCCTATGCCGACTTTGTTACCACCACCACCCATAAGACACTGCGTGGCCCTCGTGGCGGCGCCATCCTCTGCAAAGAAAAGTATGCCAAACAAATAGACAAAGCGGTATTTCCGGGTCTGCAAGGCGGTCCTCTGATGCATGTGATTGCCTCTAAAGCCGTGTGCTTTAAAGAAGCGCTCGAACCGTCATTCAAAGACTATATCGTACGGGTTAAGAAGAACGCGAAAGCGCTGGCCAAAAAACTGGAAGA
Source organism: Tissierellia bacterium (assembly GCA_012519495.1). GTDB lineage: Bacteria > Bacillota > Clostridia > Tissierellales > Peptoniphilaceae > JAAYQA01. The sequence continues at coordinate 22,910 of JAAYQA010000020.1, forward strand.
GGGCGGTATCCGACTGGTCTCCGGTGGTACCGACAATCATTTGCTGCTTCTGGATGTGACCACACTGGGTCTTACGGGAAAAGAAGCAGAAGCATTGTTGACCGAAGTCAATATTACAACGAATAAGAACACCATCCCGAAAGAAACACAAAGCCCGTTTGTCACCAGCGGAGTACGTGTAGGAACCGCTGCGCTCACGACACGGGGCATGAATGAAGCGGAGATGGAAGAGATCGGACAGATGATTATCGACACACTGAAAAAGAGTGTTCCACCGGAAGAAACCAAACAAAAAGTATTGGACTTGGTAGATAAATTCCCGATCTTTCAAGAATAACATCTTGCGTGAAAGAAGAGCGCTTTCGTGCGCTCTTCTTTTTTCTTAAGAATAGGGGAAGCAGTATGAAAGACTATATACCGAATCGAATCACCGGCGTGGAAAAAGGCAGCATCGCAGAGGAAATCGGACTGCAGCCGGGCGACATCCTCGTAGCGGTAAACGGCCATTCTGTGATCGATATTATCGACTACAAATATCTGATCACCGATGAATTTCTGGAAATCGAAGTGGAATCCGGTGACGAACGGTTTCTAATTGAGATAGAAAAAGAATATGATGAAGATCTTGGACTCTTTTTTTCCAATCCGCTCATCCAGGACGCAAAAAGCTGCCGCAACGGTTGTATTTTTTGTTTTATCGACCAGCTCCCGAAGGGAATGCGGGAAACGCTCTACTTCAAAGACGATGATTCGCGCCTTTCTTTTTTACAGGGGAATTTCATTACCTTAACCAATCTGTCAGATGCAGAGATCGACCGTATCATTGCATACCGGCTCGCACCGATTAAGATCAGCGTACACACGACGAATCCGTTTTTGCGCGTGCGTATGCTGAAAAACAAGAACGCAGCAAAACTGATGCAGCAGGTGCAGCGGTTCTACGAGGCACAATTGCCCATGCATGCGCAAATTGTTCTCATCCCCGGTATTAACGATCAAGAAGCGCTGACAGATACGATACAGGATCTGATGGCCTTTCATCCGGTTTTGGAATCGGTCGCGATCGTTCCGGTCGGTCTGACAAAATATCGCGACGGCTTGGAAGCACTCAACCCCTATACAAAAGAAAGCGCCCGAAAAGTCATTGAACAGGCCCATCAGATGCAAAAAGAATGTCTGGATACTTTGGATACTCGGTTTTTGTTTTTATCGGATGAGTTTTATGCCTTGGCGGATCACCCGCTTCCTGCACCGGATGCATACGAAGGGTACCCGCAGATCGAAAACGGTGTCGGTTTGTTGTCGAATCTGATCGAGGAAACCCGTATCGCCTTGCAGGGATCCAAGCAAATAACCGGCCACTTGCCTGCAGCAGCGCTCGTAACCGGCACATTGGCAGCACCGTATTTGCGGGAACTTGTGAAAGAAGTACAAGAGGTGTATCCGGGATTGCAGGCAGATGTCATTCCCGTTAAAAATGTGTTTTTCGGTGAAGGTGTCACGGTATCCGGCCTCTTGACAGGAGGCGATATTCTTGCACAGTTTCCTGTAGCCGCCAAGTACGATACAATATGGATACCGGAGAGCATGCTGCGATCCGGCAGCGATATTTTTTTAGATGATATGCGCGTGGGTGATCTGGCACGCGAACTCAAACAAAACGTGCAGAGTCTTCCCGTGGAAGGGGAGGCCTTCGTACGCGCATTAACAAAGGGGACAATCGTATGAACAGAGCCGCAGTAGCCGTTGTTGGCCGGCCCAATGTCGGTAAGTCGACACTTTTCAATAAACTGGTGCGCCAAAGAGTTGCGATCACAGAAGACACACCAGGGGTTACCCGGGACCGCCTGTATCAGGAAGTCGAATGGCAAAACCGGTACTTTACGCTGATCGACACAGGGGGTCTGGAAATAGGGACCGATCAGTCGATGGCGGTCGAAATTAAAAAGCAGGTGGAGATTGCCATTGAAACCGCCGATCTGATTTTGTTTGTCGTGGACGGAAAAGACGGCGTAACCGGACAGGATGAAGAAATTGCGCAAATGCTGCGTGTCAGCAAGAAACCGGTTCTCCTCGTGGTCAATAAAATTGATTCTCATAAAACACCGACCGATGTATACGAATTCTATACGCTCGGTTTTGAGCCTTTGCATATTGTTTCAGCGGAACAGGGTTTTGGGCTGGGGGATCTCCTGGATGCCATCTTCTGTGAAATACCCGCGGAGGCGGATACAGGACTGCTAGAAGATATTGTCAGGATTGCTTTTATCGGAAAGCCCAATGTCGGAAAATCATCGATTGTGAATCGTCTTCTGGGCGAAGAGCGTATGATCGTAACCGACATTGCCGGAACCACGCGCGATTCCATTGACTCGAAAGTCTGGTATGAGGACGAACCGTATATACTCATCGACACGGCCGGTTTGCGAAGAAAGCGATATATCGACGAAAAGCTGGAACGTTATAGTGTGATCCGTACACTGCGATCGGTCGACCGGTCGGATATCTGCGTGATCATGATCGACGCAAAAGAAGGCGTCACGGAACAGGACAGCAAGATTGCCGGATATGCCCATGATCAGGGTAAGGGAATGATCATACTCGTCAATAAATGGGATCTGATTGAAAAAGATACTCAAACAGCCCGGAAATTTGAAAAGGAGATCCGCGAAGAGCTGCCCTTTTTATCCTATGCGCCGATCCTTTTTGTCTCGGTCCGGACCGGACAGCGGATCCAGCGGCTTTTTCCCTTGATTCAGACGGTGTATAACAATTATCAGATGCGCATCTCGACCGGTGTCCTAAATGAAATTGTAAACGATGCGATCCTTTATAATCCGCCGCCTACCGACAAGGGAGAACGCCTGAAGATTTACTATATGACACAAGCCGGTGTCGCTCCGCCTACCTTTGTCCTGTTTGTTAATAAGGCGGATCTTATGCATTTTTCCTATTTGCGCTATCTGGAGAATCAGGTGCGCAACCGTTTCGGATTTGAAGGAGTGCCCTTGCGTATGGAAGTGCGGGCAAAAGGCTCATGATTTATGTATTCATTGGCTTTATCAGTTATTTGATCGGTTGTATTACAGCGGGCTATTTTGTAGGTCGCTGGTTTTATCATGCGGATATCCGTGCAGAGGGAAGCGGAAATCCAGGGACGACCAATGCTTTTCGTACGCTGGGTGTGAAAGCCGGTATTGCGACACTTCTGATCGACGCGGCAAAAGGGGTGCTTGCCGTATGGATTGGCAGTGTACTGGCACCGGAATTCGGCGCTTATGTGGCGGCAGTGTTTGTCGTGTTCGGCCATAACTTTCCTTTCCATTTGCGTTTTCGCGGCGGCAAAGGAGTCGCTACGTCGGCGGGCGTCGTCCTGTTTTTCTCCCCTTTGCTTATCCTGGTTTTACTGGGAGTGTTTATTCTTGTGGTTGTGGCGACAAAAAAGGTATCTGCCGGATCGGTCATGGCTGCATTTGCAGCACCTTTTGTAACCTGGTTTATGCATAAAGACCAGATGCTTGTATTTGTCATTGCCTTTTTGGGCGCACTTTTACTGCTGCGTCACAAGAGCAATATACAAAGACTCCTTAGGGGAGAAGAAAAGAATTTCAGCTGGAAGAGGAGAAAAGAATGAAAATTGCCGTGCTGGGCAGTGGAAGCTGGGGCACAACACTGGCCAATCATTTATGTAAAAAAGCCTATTCGGTTGTTTTATATGCAAGAGATGCCGCTGTCTGTTCGTCTATGCAAAACGAAAAAAGAGCCCGGTTCATGCCGGACATCCCTTTATGTGAAAAACTCTGCGCCACGTCTAATCCCATCGAAGCCGTACAAGGAGCAGATGTCGTTGTTCTGGCGGTTCCTTCCCAGTCGATGCGCTCGCTGCTAATGCCTTTAGCCGTACACATTCCCAAAGATGCAGTGATGATCAATGTATCCAAAGGAATTGAAGTCGGCACATTGCTTCGGATGGAACAGGTCGTTTCGCAAATCCTGCCGGAGCAGCGCTATGCCACTCTTTCCGGTCCGACGCATGCGGAAGAGGTTATCCGCGAAATGCCCTCGGTGATTGTTGCATCCGCCCGCGACAGAAATACGGCGCTTTTTGTGCAGGATCTGTTTATGAATGAAGTTTTACGTGTTTATACCAATCCCGATCTATGCGGCGTCGAATTAGGCGGTGCATTGAAAAACGTGTTGGCCTTGGGTATCGGTATCCTTGATGGCATGGGGGCAGGAGATAATACCCGGGCAGCTATGCTGACAAGAGGTCTGTATGAAATGACAAAAATCGGGATCGCCCTGGGAGCAAAACAGGCTACGTTTTCCGGCTTGACCGGTATGGGGGATCTGATCGTTACCGCAACTTCGGTACACAGCAGAAACCACCGGGCCGGTTTGCTTTTAGGACAGGGGAAGACCCTGGAAGAAACACTAAAAGAGGTTGGGATGGTAGTAGAGGGTGTAATGACGACAAAATCCGCCCGTGCGCTTGCACAAAAGCTGCATATCGAACTGCCGATTACCAATGAAATCGGACAGCTGCTGTTCGAACAAAAGCCGGTTATGGCCTGTATTGCGGATCTGATGAGCCGGGAGAGACGCCTGGAAATGGAGCCCCTCCTGGACATGCCGGAATATGAAGGCTGATTATAAAGAAAAAAGAACCGATAAGCGCCAGAACAAGGTTCCGGCCATAATCGCCAAAATTAGCAGTATAAAAAACAATCCGAATATATCGTATAAGGTGTCTAAGAAAAATGTCGCAATGCGTCGCATTGTTTCACGTCCTTTCCTGTCGATTCCCTTTTATCATAACGGAAATGTTACGCTTCTTCAACAACGGAGGCCATCATGCTGAAGCTATTCATTACAGAAGAATCCAATGACCAGCGGGCGGACCGCTATTTGCACAAACTGCTGGATGTTCCCAAAGCAGTTGTGCAAAAATGGTTTCGCACCAAGAAAGTACGGAAAAACGGCCGGCATATACAGGCTTCCGACCGGGTCTATACAAAAGATGAAATCGTTCTGTATGCACAGGCAGACTTTCGGAAGAAGGCCCTTCCGGATCAAAAAGGAGATCGCTACGAGCCGGAGATCGTATATGAAAACAAAGATCTTCTGATTCTTTACAAACCACCCGGGCAGCTCTCCCACGCTGCACACGGACAGGAATACGGAAAGAATCTTGTCGACGGTATGATCCGGCGCCTTATGCGTACCTGTGAGTATGTACCTCGTATGAACGAGAGCTTTACACCGGCCATCGTAAACCGACTGGACCGCAATACCGGAGGACTCATTATCGGGGCAAAGAATTACGAATCGCTCAAAGTTTTAAACGAAGCCATGCGCAATAATGAGATCGAAAAATACTACAAGGCGCTTACCTATGGAAAAGCGCTCGCGCCGGGAAAATATGAAAACTATCTGACAAAAAACGAAGCACAACTGACTTCCCGTATA
>JAAYQA010000108.1 GCA_012519495.1 Tissierellia bacterium
AGGAGGTATAGACTTATGGAACACAAGCTTCATTCCCAACCCTTGCTGACCACGCACACCGTGGCAAAAATCGGTATCCTGTCGGCGATCGCCTTTGTTCTTATGTTCTTCCAGGTACCGCTGCCGTTTGCACCGCCCTTCATGCAGGTCGATCTGTCCGATGTGCCCTCTCTGATCGGCGCATTTGCCATGGGGCCCATCCCCGGCATGCTGATCGTTTTGCTGAAGAATATTTTGCATTCGATCATTCAGGGTTCGCAAACGCAATTTGTCGGCGAATTGTCCAACTTTATCGTCGGTTCCGCTTTTGTCATGATCGCCAGCTGGATTTATCATCGGAATAAATCGTTCCGCACCGCGATTCTCGGCACCATTGCGGGTATACTGGTCATGAGCATTGTGGCCACGGCCAGCAACTACTTTGTCGTATTCCCGCTGTATGCGGCGGCTTTCGGTTTGAAAATCGAAGTCCTGGTGAATATGGCGGCAGAATTAAACGGATGGGTCGGCGGCTATGAAAGCATGATGCTGTTTGCCGTATTGCCGTTTAATCTTGTCAAGGGCATGATTGTCGGTTTTGCTACGATGCTTCTGTATAAGCGCGTATCCCCGATTCTGCACAAATAACAACAAGGGACCACACCCCCGCGCTTGGATCGGCGCGGGGGTTTTTTTGTAAGGAGGCTATGATGAATTATCAGAAAGACCGCGATTTTCTTACCGATCATGTACGGCAGCAGACCGATTTTTCCCGGACCGATCAGAGTTTGGGACTCCCGATGCCGCCGGTGCAAAAAGCACCCAAAGAGGGGCAAAAACCAATCTCTTTACCCGACTGGCACGGCGTAGAAAAAGACCTCCCTTTGTCCGCTCTGATTGCGGCGCGAAAAAGCGTACGAAAATACCGTAATACCGCTTTGCTTTTGGAAGAACTCTCCTATCTGTTATGGGCGACCCAGGGAGTCCGCCAAACCACCGGAGCCGGAACGGTGCTCAGAAATGCCCCTTCTGCCGGGAATCGTCAGAGCCTGGAAACCTATCTTGCCGTGTTTCGCGTACAGGGTCTGGAGCCGGGCGTATACCGGTATCTGCCGATTGAACACGCCCTCGTTTTTGAACACACCGTAGAGAATATGGAATCCGCTTTAAACCATGCCTGTCTCGAACAACCTTTTGCCGGACAGGCCGCCGTTACCTTCTTATGGACAACCCTTCCCTATCGCACCGAATGGCGTTATGCCGACGCTTCATACAAAGTCATTGCCGTAGATGCCGGGCATGTATGCCAGAATCTGTATCTGGCGGCTACCGCGATCGACTGCGGCACCTGCGCGATCGGCGCCTACAATCAAACCGCTGCCAATGCATTTTTACAGGTGGATCCCGACGAGGAATTCGTCGTGTATATTGCCCCGGTCGGAAAGAAAATCCACGTATAGCGAAAACCCCTGCGTATAATAGGGCTCTTTGTCAAATGTTGGGGTAGGAAGCATATCTGTTTCCTATCCCACTTTTATTTTTCTATATTTATGAG
>JAAYQA010000021.1 GCA_012519495.1 Tissierellia bacterium
AATCGCCGCTACTGGTTCAGCGATCACACAAATCGCCGCTACTCTTTCAACGAGTTGTAAATCACTGCTACGGGTTGGTACGGTTATATATTGTTGGCAAAGTGCACGGTGCGCTGTGTGGCTTCTTCGTCGGTTTGTGTGAGGATGGTCTGCAGATAGGCCTGCAGCTCGGCCGGGTTGATGGCGGCGGCGCGGCCGACGAAGATTTTGTCCATGACTTTTCCGGTGATGTGTTCTTTGTCGGTGATGTATTCTTCGGTGATCTTTTCGCCTTCACGGATACCGACTTCCAGGATGGGGATGTCGCCTTCTTTAAAGCCGGCCAGTCGCACCATGTCTTTGGCAAGGTCGTAGATGCAGACTTTGTCGCCCATGTCGAGCACAAAGATCTCTCCTTCTCCCTGGATTTCTCCCGCCTGGATAACAAGGGATGCGGCTTCGGGTATGGCCATAAAGTAGCGGGTCATGCGCTTGTCGGTGAGGGTGATGGGGCCGCCTTTTTCAATTTGTTCCTGGAACAACGGGATGACCGACCCCCGGGACCCGATGACGTTTCCGAAGCGCACGGCCACAAAGCGGGTTTTGGAGGTTTTGTTGATCTCCCGGATGATTTCTTCCGCGATGCGTTTGGTGGCACCCATAACGCTTGTGGGGTTGACGGCTTTGTCGGTGGAGAGCATGACAAAGCGTTCCACGCCGTATTTGTCGGCCAGTTCGGCGATGTTTTTTGTGCCGAACACATTGTTCCGAATGGCTTCTTTGGGATTGGCTTCCATCAGCGGTACATGTTTGTGTGCGGCGGCGTGGTAGACAATTTCCGGTCGGTATTTGGCGAAAATTTCTTCGCAATTGGCCAGATCTTTAATGTCCCGTATTACGGGGATCATTTCTACGCCGTAGGTGTTTTTTCGTTGTTCGCGGTGGATCTGGTAGATGGAGTTTTCCCCGTGGCCCATGAGTATGAGCCGCGCGGGGCGGTATTTCAACAGCTGGCGGGAAATTTCCGACCCGATGGAACCGCCGGCTCCTGTGATAAGTATGGTTTTTCCGCCCAGACTGCTTTCGCCCTGTTGCATGTCCAGGTCGACGCGGTCGCGTCCTAAGAGGTCTTCTACATTGACCTTTCTTACGGTGCTGATTTTCAGGTCACCGGTGATGATATCGTCAAAAACAGGCAGCACGTTGATCTCGACGCCCGGCACATGGCATTTTTTGAAGATCTCCTGGCGTTGTTTGTAGCTGTCTGTGTCGTCGGCGATGATAATGCGTTTGATTTTGTGTTTTTGTGTGATACGGCCCACATCATCCAGCAAGCCGAGTATGGGCAGGCCAAGGATCATGCGGTCGGTGTGTTCGCCTGTGAGGTCGATAAAGCCGACGGGTTTCAGACGCAGGGCGTCGCTTTTGTGGATGCGGTCCAGAAGGAGCGTGCCTGCTCGTCCTGCGCCCACGATCAGCGCCCGGTCCCCCTGATTGCGGCCGGAGCTGATTTTCAGCGTATCAAAGATGCGGTAGCCGAGTTTCAGCCCGCCCAGTACAAGAACAGACAGCACCAGCACCAAAAAGGTGAAACGCTTGCTGAAAAAGCGCATGTAGAACATTTGCGCTGCCAGTACCACAACCACCGACAACCCGATGGTGAGCAGGAGATAAACGAGGTCGTTAATTGAAGCGATCTCCCAGGAGCGCCGGAATATTTTAAAAATCTGTGCAAAAAGCAGATAGGCAATCGTGTAGGCAACGCCGCTTAAAAACAGGAGTTCTCTGGCGTGCATATAGGTCTCCGGATAAATAAAGCGGACGGAGAAGATCATGATCCCCCAGATCAGCAGTATATCCAGCAGTCTGAATCCAACGGACGACACGATGCCCCGCAAGGTATGATTTCTTTTATGGGTCAATTTGAGTCCCCGCTTTCTACCATTCTTATCTCTTTAGTATAGCATGTATGGACCGAAAAGTTGGCTGTTCGGATGCTATCGCATATCCCGGGGAGAGGTTTTGTTCATAACCGCCCCGATGAGATGGCCCCCGGCCTGTTCGATCGCATCGATGGCCTTTTTGACCTGGCGCTTGTTGGCTGCGCCGTCTTCTACGACCAAGAGCACGGCGTCTGTTTGTGCGCTCAAAATAGCTGCGTCGGCTACAACCGCCGCCGGTGGCGTGTCGATCAGGATAATCTCGTATTGTTCTTTTAAGGCTTCCAACAGTTGCTGCATATTTTTTGAACCCAGCATTTCCGCGGGGTTTTCCGGGGCTTTGCCTGCCGGCAGCAGGTCCGGTTCTTCCGTTGGAGTTACAATGCGCTCGGTCGGCATGGCGCCGCGGGCCAGAATATCCGACAATCCCTCTCCCCGGGCGTCCAGCTGTTCGCCCAGGGCCGGCAGACGCAGATTGGCGTCGACCAACAGCACTTTGTCGCCGTTTTTCTGAAAACTGCGCGCCAGGTCCAGGCTGACCGAGGTGGCGCCTTCTCCGGGGCCGGCCGCGGTGATCAGCAGGGTTTTCCAGCCGTTTTCCAAAAAGCTGCGCTTGATTTTTGTGCGCAGCGCCCGAAACGATTCCGCTACCGGGCTGATGCTTTCGTAATAATCTTTCATTTCTGACATGGTATCTCTCCCGGTTTAGTATTTCGGAATCGTGCCGATCACAGGAACCGAAAAGCTGCGGCTGAAGTCCTGTGCGGAACGCACCGACGGGTACGTGAATTCTTTGAATATGGCAACAAGAAGCGCCGCAAGGAAACCGAACATGGCTCCCATAATCGTGTTTCGCACCACACCCGAACCCAGCGATTCATCGGCCGGCCGGGCTTCGTCGAAGATGGTTACATTGTCTTCTTCCATGGTTTCTTGTACCACGGTCTGAAACACGCGGGTGGTTTCGTTGGCAATGGCTGCTGCCTGTTCGGCGTCTTCATCCATGACCGTCAGGCTGACGAGATTGGAATTGTTTTCGATACGCACGGTCATTTTGTCGGCCAGTTCCTGTGTGATGAGGTCCAGACCGAGATTTTCTTTCACCTGGTTCAGCACGGTTTCCGACTTCAGGATCTCGGCATAGGTGCGCACCAGCTGCTGGTACATCTGTATGTCGTTATTGTATTCCACGGGCTGATCGCCGCTTTCGTAGCTGGCCGGGCGGCTTACAATAAAGGTGGCGCGGGACTTGTAGTCCGGCTTTAATACCACAAAGCTTAACACTGCTGCCAGAACCGCAAAAGCCAATGACCACGTGAGCAGCTTTTTATAATGCCTTTTCAGCCCCTGCCAGATTTCCACCAGTAAGAATTGTTCCATATCCATAGTATATCCTCCGAATTCGTCTTTCTATTCGTTGTTGTTTGTCCATTCGTCCCAGTATACCACACGAAACGCCGCATGCATGGGCATTTTTACGCGGACAGGGCGTCTCGCGTTATATAGACCCGCCACACGCCGCGCAAAGAGCCTGCACCGTAGTTGATGTGAAACAGCGGGAACAAGGCAAGCAGGAAGAAAAACTCCCCGGCCGATTCCGCTGCACGGGCGGAAAAAAGAGCGTTTAGCGCCATATAGGCCACCCCTTCCGCCAACAGTAGCCAATGAAACAGCGGATGCACAAAACCCAGCACCGGCAATACCAAAAGAGACACCACAAACAATAAAGGGATAAAATGCCGGATTCCCATGGAGCCGGGCATCAGCTGCATGGTGATGACGTTCCAGTAGCCGTTTTGCCGTGCCATTTTCAGTAGGCTATGTACGGTGTCTCTGCCAAAATACTGAAAGCGGATATCCGGGGACAAAAGGATTTTCCCGCCGTTTTTGCGGATCCGGAAGTTCAGCTCGTTGTCCTGATTCCGGGTCAGCCGTTCGTCGTAATAGCCGATGCGGTCAAACAGTTCGCGGGGGAAGGCGCCAAAGGGCACGGTGTCTACATAGCCGCCGCGGCCGGCGGTGCGAAACTCCGAATCCCCCACGCCAAAGCGGGAGCTCAGCACTTTGGCAATGGTGCGGCCGGTTTTTGTACGGCTGACAGTTTCCGCCACGCCGCCCACATTGTCGGCCCCGCTGCGTTCCAAATGCAGCACGCATTTTTCAATATAGTCGGGGGCATAGCGACTGTGGGCATCCAGCCGGATGATATAGCGCCCCTTGGCTGCCCGGATACCGGTGTTCATGGCATAAGGGACGGTGCGGTCGGGGTTTTCCAGCACGCGAAGCAGCCCGGGATGTTTTTCGTCGTAGGCGTGCAAAATGTGCACGGTTCTGTCTTCCGACATCCCGTCCACCAAAATCCATTCCATTTTTTCTTTCGGATACGTCTGCTGTTCCAGCGAATGCAGAAAGTCTTCTATATACCGGCTTTCGTTTCGGATGGGAACCACGACGGATACATGTTTTTCCATAGTTTTTGTAACCTGCTTTACAAGGCACCCAGTGTCTGAAAAATGGTGCGGATGTCGGTCCAGAAGGACAGGTGTCTGACATAGTCTTTGTTGAGCGCGTTTTTTCGGGGGAGAATGTCTTCTGTGTAGGCGGTGTCCGGATCTTCTGCCTGTGCGAGCAGTTCGCTTTCGTTTCGGAAATGCACCGATGACGGCGCGGTAATCCCCGGGCGGATCCACAGGGTGGAAAGGTCTTCTGCGGAATAATACGGCAGATACTTCGGCACCTCGGGCCGCGGTCCAACCAGGCTCATATCGCCCAGAAACACATTGATCAGTTGCGGCAGTTCGTCGATCTTGTATTTTCGCAAAAACGCGCCGGATCGGGTTACGCGGGCATCTTCCCCGACGGTGATCTGGCGGCCACGGCTTTCCGCATCCTGTACCATGGTGCGGAATTTGTAGATGCGGAAGGGTTTTGTTTTTCTTCCCATGCGGCTTTGCCGGAAAAACACCGGCCCCGGCGAATCCGTCCGGATCCGGATGGCTACAAAAAGAAACAGCGGCGCCAAAAGCAAAAGGCCGAAGCCGGATGCAAACAGATCAAATGCGCGTTTGAAAAACAGGGTGGCGCGTTTTTTTTCCAACACTTCGCCGATCGGGCGGCCGTCCAATACCGGTTCAGGCATGATACTGCTCCCAGGCGCGGTTTCTCAATCGGCGCGGTTCTTTTGTGTCCACCCGGGCAGACTCCAGCACGACGAGTGTGAAAAACAGTCCGCCGGTTAAAAACGCAGTGAGAATCCCTGTATTCCACAACGTATACACAGGCCCTATAAGGGTAATGAGCACTATATCCCGCCCAATCCGCTCCGCATAGCGGTCGATCAGCCGGAAGGTAATAATGATGAGTACGGTGGCAAACAATACGCCAAACACGCCGCCATTCATATAGTCGGTACCGAGATAGCTGTTTACGGCATTGGTTTTGGGATTTCCGAAAAACAGCTGTCCGATCAGATACGGCGGTTCAACGGGAAAGTCCTTGGGCATCTGCAGGATTCGCCCCACAATGGAATAGCTCCAGTACTGGAAGCCGTGTTCGCTGAAAAAGTTGTAATAATAATTGCTGATCAGGGCAGGCAAAAAGAGCACCCGACGGATAAAATAGTCGATCACGAAGCTGCGCGTCCGAAAAGCCAGTTCGATATTGGAAAGAAGCATCAGGCCCGTAAAGCCCCACGCCATCAGGCCGGGCAGGTCTTTTAGCCATTTGGAAAAGCGCATGATGACAAACACCACAAAGATCAGAAACAATACCTGTTTGTGTCCGGTCACCAGATACAGCCAAAGCTGCAGCGCCAGATACAAAACAAGCATTTTCCGGTTCTTATTGTGATAGTAGACGCCGATTAAAAACGGATTGATGACTTTGGTTTGCCAGCCGAAGAAATAGCTCATCCCCAAGCCGTAGGACACGCGTTCGCGCACGGCGTACACCGCATCCAGATCAAACAGGATCATGGGGTTGATATTGTCCGTATTCTGCAAGGTCATGGCCAGAAATACATAGATGGACAAAAGATGCAAAAGGGGCATCAGGCGGGAGGTAAACCGGGTTTCCGGCGGGACGATCTTCGGTTCTTTGTCTGTGGTAAGAACGATGAGAAAGTACGTAAGCAGCACAAAAGACAGGGTGGCAATGGCAAAAAAGGTGGTGGACATATCCTGCAGGCCGTAGATGCTACCAATCGGCAAATACACAGAATAAAACAAAAGTATCAGGAGAAAATGCGAAAACTTCTCCTGCCGGTACTGCGACAAAAACAGAGTAAAGAGGATCAGAAACAGATACGAAACCAGAATTTTTACGCCATTGGGTACCAGAAAAAAGCCCATATAATCCCAGATTTGGGAAATATAGGTTACATAGGAAAAATCCATCAGCAAACGAAACACGATCGTAAGGATAAAAAAGCGTGTTTTGCTGAATTGTTTCAGTTCCCATTGGCGAAACAAATCTGATTTCATAGTGTACATCCTTTAGGGCATGATTTTTTCATACAGATGTATGAGGCGTTTTTTCATTTCGTCCCACGAGTATGCGGCAAAGGCCTTGCCTGCGCGCCGGCTCATGTCCGCGCGCAATGCGGGATTCGCATGCAGTGCATCCAGCGCCTGTTCCAAAGCCGCGCCGTTGTAGTCGATCGCCAGGCCGATGCCTTCTTTTTCCACCAGCGCATCCACCCCGGTTCCTTTGGCTACAAGAATCGGTTTTTTCAGCATCATGGCCTCGTACACCTTATTGGGCGCCGAATAACGATGATTCGGGATGGACGGGTCATAAATCGCATACATGATATCACAGTGCCGATACAGCGCGAGCGCCTTTCCGTAGTCGATTTTACCATAATAATGAATATTGGGATACGCGTCGGCTGCTGCTTTTGCGGCTTCTGCCAGCTGGCCCATACCGGCCAGATTGAGAGCGTATTCGGGTCTTTTTTTAAACGTATCCAGCACGATTTTTCCGAAGCGCCGCTCGGCCAGATCCCCTACATAGCCGCAAACCAGCGCGTAGTCGTTTGTATTGTCTGCAAAGGGGGCGGTGTCTGCAATTTCGTCCGGCGACAGGCTCGGCGTATTGTGTATAACGATAAGCTCTTTGGGACGGCTTCCGGCAATCTGTTTTTTTCGTTCTTCCGTGCATACAATGGTGGCTTCCGCGTGATGGATCACGCCGAATTCCATGTGCTTGATCACACTGCGCAAAGGCCCCGGTATGCCGCCCCGGCTGTCTACGTAAAAGTCGGCAATATGATACACATACTTTTTTTTGCGCAATGCTGCCGCAAACCGCACGGGGAGCCCCGCGTCCAGGTCAAACGCATGCATGCAGTCAAATTGCGCGTGGTTTTTCAGCAGCCAGATAAATACCGTCCACTGATACCTTAGAAGCTGGAAAATATTTCCCAGGCCGCGGCCGTCTTCCTGTTTCAGGGCAATTTCCGCATTGGGTACGGCTGTGTTTTTGTGTAGATGGGTTTTTTCCGTGATGCCGTTTTTGTCGGTGTAGCGGGTGCGCGTCAGCAAGCTGCAGCTGTAGCCGCTTTCCAGGAGCGCATCCATCATGCGAATCATCGACGCATTGGTTTTGCTTTCGGCATTGCGGATAATGCAGATTCGTTTGCCGGGGGTTTTATCGTCCATAGAATGTCCTTTGTTGCGTATTTTATCCTTGTTCAATAATATCTGCGATGCGCTTGCTGGCAAAGCCGTCCCCGTAGGGATTGTTGGCATGGCTCATGGCATCGTAGGCTGTGCGGTCTTCCAAAAGGAGCCGGCAGTTTTCGTATATGACGTTTGCATCGGTGCCGACCAGTTTCAGCGTACCGGCTGCAATGCCTTCGGGGCGTTCGGTTGTGTCGCGCATGACCAGCACCGGTTTTCCCAGGCTGGGCGCTTCTTCCTGTATGCCGCCGCTGTCTGTCAGTATGAAATACGATGCCGCCATGAAATTGTGAAAGTCCAGGACTTCCAACGGCTCGATCAGCCGGATGCGGTCGCAGTCGCCCAAGAATTCGTCGGCGGTTTCGCGCACGGCAGGGTTCATGTGGATGGGATAGATCGCTTTGGTGTCCGGGAATTCGTCGATCACGCGGCGGATCGCCTGAAACATCTGGCGCATGGGTTCTCCCAAATTCTCCCGCCGGTGTGCGGTTATCAGAATCAGCCGGCTGTTTCTGGCCCAGTCCAGATGCGGATGCGTGTAGTCTTTTTGCACGGTGGTTTGCAAGGCATCGATCACCGTGTTTCCCGTCACGTGGATCCGCTCGGGGTCTTTTCCTTCGCGGAGCAGATTGTCTTTTGCTTTTTCTGTGGGGGCAAAATGCTGTGCAGCCAGTATGCCCACGCCCTGGCGATTGAATTCTTCCGGATACGGCGCCTGCAGATCATACGTGCGCAGTCCCGCTTCCACATGACCTACGGGAATCTGCAGATAAAAGCAGGCCAATGCCGTGACAAAAGTTGTGGAAGTGTCCCCGTGTACCAAGACAAGATCGGGTTTTTCTTCTTCCAGCACATGCCGCATTCTGTCCAGGATATTGATCGTTACATCAAAAAGCGTCTGCTTGTCCTTCATAATGTGCAGGTCATAATCCGGCACCACGTGAAAAACCTGCAATACCTGATCCAGCATTTCCCGGTGCTGTCCGCTCACACAGACTTTGGTGTCGATCCCGGGTCTGCTTTTCAGTTCTTTTACCAGGGGACACATTTTGATTGCCTCGGGCCGGGTGCCGAAAACAACCATTACCTTCTTTTTCAATGCAGCGCTCCCTTCTTACAGCTTGTAGGCATCGTCTCCGCAAATATTTTTCGTATCCAGGACCTGCATGCCCTGCAGCCGGTCCAGGTTTTCTTTTATATGATCGTGCGCCACCATAATCACAACCAGCTCCGTATCCTGCAAAAATGCGTCAAAGTCCTGATACTGATTGGGCACGATGTTTTTGGTCACATGCGGGTCATACACCTTTACGCCGAATGACAGATGTTCGTCCAAACGCGCCAAAAGCTGCATGGTGGGGCTTTCTCTTGTGTCGTCGACATTTTCCTTGTAGGCCAGACCGTACAGGCCGACTTTTTTCAGGTCGGTGATCCCGTGTTCGCGCATAATCTCCCGCATGCGGGCCAGCACGTGCCCGGGCATGGCGTCATTGGTTTTGCGGGCGGTCAGGATAATATTGGTCAGATCCGGATAGTCGCCCACCAAAAACCACGGGTCCACGGAAATACAGTGTCCGCCGACCCCCGGCCCCGGCTGCAGGATGTTTACGCGCGGATGCTTGTTGGCAATCCGGATGATCTCGTATACATCCATCCCGTCGGCGCGGCAGATCCGGGCCAGTTCGTTGGCAAATGCAATGTTTACATCGCGGTAGGTGTTCTCCACCACTTTGGACATCTCCGCCGAGCGGATATCCGTAACGACGATCTCGCCTTGGCAAAACGTGGCATACATGGCCTTGACCTGCTCCCCGATCGCCGGTTCATCGCAACCGATTGTACGCGAATTGTGCTCCAGCTCATAAATCATATTGCCGGGGATAATGCGTTCCGGTGCATGCACCAAATGCACATCGGTGCCGATGGTGAGGCCTCTTTTTTCGATCTCCGGGCGAATGTATTTGTTGATCGTACCGGGCGATACGGTCGATTCGATAATCAGGACCGCACCCTTTTCGCAGACATCCAGCACCTTGTGCAATGCCGCCACCAGATACTTTTGGTCCAGCTTTTTGGTTTCCCGGATATACGGCGTGGGCACGGCGATCAGATAGGTGTCCGCCTTCTGGTATTCTGTGCTGAAGCGGATGCCCTTGGCCAAAGCGTCCGCAAACAGATTATCCAGCCCGTCTTCCTCAAAGGTCAGCGCCCCTTTTTGCAGCGTCTGCACCAAGTCCGCGTTCAGATCGGTGCCGACCACATCCAGACCGCTTTTGGCAAACATCAGCGCGGTCGGCAGGCCGATATAACCCAGTCCAATTACATTGATCATATATATGTCCTTCCTTATGCATGCATTGTCTTTCCTCGTACCCCTTATTATAGCATTAGTTGCGCATACTTGGGAAACCCGGGGGTTTTCAGACGCACCGCTTATGGTATAATTTCCTTGTACAATAAATCCACCCATCGCAGAGAGGACGGTACACATGAGAAAAGCGGGTCTGATCACCTTCTTTGTGTCCCTCTTGCTGTTTACCGGCATTTTCGCCGCATCCAATCAGATGCTCCCCAAAGTGCCCCCCAAACAGGAAGAAGAGGTCATACTGGACCGGGACTTAGGTGAAGACAATGTAATAGAACCCACTGTAGAAGGCGAACTTCTGTTTCTTGTGGTGGGCGTAGACAAAGCCGAGGAACAATACTGGGCCCGCACCGACACGCTCATCCTTGTACACGCCAATCTCGGCACGGGTGACATTCACCTGATCTCCATCCCGCGGGACACCCGCGTCTTTATCGACGAAGAACACGGCAACGACAAAATCAATCACGCGCACGCCTTCGGGGGCATGACCCTCACCATGCGCACCATCCGCCAGTTTTTGGGGATCGACCTCGACTATTATGTGCTCTTTAACTACGACGCCGTAAAACATATTGTGGACGCGATCGGCGGTATCGAGATCGACGTACCGATGGATGTGTTCTCCGGCTCCCATTACATATTGGTGGAAGAAGGCTTCCAGCGGCTGGACGGTGAAAAAGCCCTGCATCTGGCACAGTTTCGCGCCGGTTACGAAGACGGCGACATCGGCCGTTTAAATATGCAGCAAAAGCTCATCGTGCAAACGATCAAGGAACTCCTGAGCGCCCGGAATATCCCTCGTCTGCCGCAACTGCTGGATGTATACTACGAGGAAGTGCAGACGAATCTCAGCTTAAGCAAATTGGCGGAGCTGATTCCCATTGCAGGCCGCTTTTCCGCCGACAATGTCAGCCGGACCTATGTGCCGGGCGGCGACTCCGTTATCAACAATATTTACTACTACGAATACGACCGCACAGAAACCCAGCGCATCATCGACACCTATCTGGCGGACTACAAGATCGAAAACGTCTACGAACTGGACCCCGCTTACGACTTGTTCAACGACCCGGACTACGAATACGAATTCACCGACGACTACTACGAAGAAGAGTATTACGAAGAAGACACGGAATATACCGAATATTACGAAGAGCCCGTGTATGAAGAAGAGTACGAAGAACCGGTGTACGAGGAAGAATACGAAGAAGAGTACGATGAGGACGATGCGTCCTATGAAGACACGGAATGGGAAGAATAAGGATCGATGATACAAAAACGCCGAACCGGCATTGTACCGGTTCGGCATTTTTTATTCTTCTGTTTCGGATCCTTCTACGATAAACGCAAGATCGCCCCGTTCTTTATAGTAGTACAGAAAACGCAGGCCTCGTGTATCGTCGCCGTGCACATAGTCCGGTAAAGGATAAGCGGGAATCGTGACGGATTCCTGTTTTTCCTCCATGGCTTGGCGTATAATCCGGTCTTTCTCGATAAACACGCGTTGATAGAAAAAATGGTGACCGCCTCGCCACAAGAGCAGGCCAAGCATGAGGGTCCAGCCCAGATAAACCGTAAGCCGAACCCGCGATAGACGCATTTGCTTACAAAGAATCAGCACAATACCCACCAGCGCCATCGTGCTCGCATAAAAATTTCTCGGCCCGATCGGGTCTACAACCACCAGGGGCAAATACAGCCCCACCCACGCTGCCAAAGTCATAACAAGCGGAATCCGGGATTTTTTCGGCAATAACGGCCGCACGCGCAGCAATAAAAACAGGGCGATGGAAAAATAGACGAAAGAAAAGCCCATGATCGTACGAAACGGATGGAGATCCATCCCCAGAGTAAACAAATCCGTGGAATTAAACGGAATGAACAGCGCGAGAGCGCCTGCAAATAAACCGGTCCATATGATCCGATCGCTCGCTTTTTTAAGCAATAGCAAAACCGATACAAAAAGCACTCCACTAAGGATCCACGGCTTTGCCAGTACATAAGGTCCTAATTTACGCATGTTTTTATAAATCTGACTGAAAAAATCGGTTTTTGATTCC
>JAAYQA010000109.1 GCA_012519495.1 Tissierellia bacterium
GTGTAAGGAGTAAACGGTTTTTCGACCCCCTTCACGTAGTTTGGGGGACGTTTGGCGCAGGCCGGGACAGGGCTTGCCACTACGGGGCGGTTTGTTTGATGGGTTCTACTTGCGGATTATTTGGGTTATTGATTGGTATTTGTTATACTTATAGACAAAGACATTATATGGAGGAGGCTTTTCATGACCGAGATTTTACGAGGGAAACCCGTTGCCGAGGAACTGAAGGAGAATATCAAGAAGCGTGTGGAAGCGCTCAAGGAAAAAGACAAGACCCCGAAGCTGGCCGTGTTGCGCGTGGGTGCAAACCCGAATGATTTGTCCTATGAGAAGGGCATACTGAAAAATTGCGCGAATCTGGGCATTGAAACCGTCGTTGTGGAGAAGGATGAGGATATCGACACGGATGGTTTGATGGCAGCCATGCAGGAACTGAACGACGATGCTTCGGTACACGGGATTCTGATGTTCCGTCCGCTGCCCAAGCATATTGATGAAAAACAGCTGCAGGAAGCCATTGCTCCTGAAAAGGATGTGGACTGTATGCATCCGTATAATCTGGCGAAGGTATTTGCTTCGGATGCGAGCGGGATGGAACCGGCGACGCCACGCTCTGCGATGGAGATCCTGAAGCATTATGCGATTCCCTTGAAAGGGAAACGCGTGGTTATCATTAACCGTTCCATGGTGCTGGGCCGTCCGCTTGCAATGATGATGCTTTCGGAACACGCAAGTCCCATGATCTGCCACAGCAAGACGGAGAATCTGCCGGAGCTGACCCGTGCGGCCGATGTGGTTGTGCTGGCGGCCGGGCGCGCCAAGAGCTTTGGTGCCGAGTATTTCAATGAAAACTCCGTGATTATCGACGTAGGGGTTTCCATGGCCGATGACGGAAAGATTGCCGGCGATGCCGATTATGACAATCTGGCTGAAACGGTAAAGGCCATCACGCCGGTGCCGGGCGGGGTCGGCTCGATGACGACGACGCTGCTTTTGAACCAGGTGGTGAAAGCCTGCGAAAAAACCGCATAGTTTCCCGAAGTCTGTTTGCTTCCAGCCGGGTGATACGCATTGTATCACCCGGTTTTTTTTCTGCAATTTGGTGAAAAGGGGGTAAACGGAGGGGGAATGTGGTAGAATAAGCGTTGTCCGATACTTCGGATGCGGAGGTAGTATGAAGAAGACCGCCATAGTGCTGATGGTTATTACAATTTTATCCAAAGTGATGGGTTTTGCCCGGGAAATGTCCCTGGGATATTTTTATGGGACCGGTGCGATTACGGATGCCTTTCTGATTGCTTTTACGATTCCCGGTGTCTTGTTCAATTTTGTCAGTAACGGGGTTACAACCGGCTATATTCCCATGTTTACCCGTATTGAATCGGAAGAAGGGCGGGAGAAGGCACACCGCTTTACCGCGAATTTGACAAATATTCTATTGATCATTGCTTTGATCGTGTGTGTGATCGGTCTGGTATTTACCGAACCCATCGTGCACATTTTTGCCGCAGGATATACAGGGGAACGATTGCAGTATACGGTTTATTTCACCCGATTCATGATGTTTTCCGTTTTTGCGATCGGGACATCTTCGGTGTTTCGGGGCTATTTGAATCAGCACGGGAGTTTTGTCGTACCGGCGTCGACCGGTTTTATTATGAACTTTTTTACGATCGGGGCGATCATTCTTTCCGCTCGTTTTCATAATCTGCGCTATCTGGCCATCGGCGGGGTAGCTGCACAGATCATTCAGTATATTGCGTTTCCCGCCGCCGCGAAAAAGAGCGGCTATACCCATTCGGCGGTGCTGGATTTCTCCGATAAACATGTGCGCGCTATCGTGATGCTGGCCCTGCCGATTATCGTGGGCGTAGCCGTACAGGATATCAACCGGATTGTCGACAATAGCCTGGCTTCCATTATCATGGAGGAAGGCGGTGTTACGATACTGACCTTTGCCAATCGCATGGTGGGTTTTGTATCGGGCATTGTGATTATTTCGATTACAACGGCCATTTATCCGACATTGAGCCGGCTGGCCAATCAAAGGAAAATTACGGAAATGAAAGACACGTTCAGGCAGTCGATGTCGATGATGAATCTGCTGGTTTTTCCGGCGGTCACCGGGCTGATGATTTTTTCCACTCCGATTGTAAATCTGCTGTTCGGGAGAGGGAAATTCGGGCCGGAAGCTGTAGTTCTGACCGGCAGCGCACTGACCTTTTATGCACCGAGCCTGCTGGGAATGTCTATCCGCGAAGTGCTGGCCCGCATGTTTTATTCTTTGCGTGATACACGCACACCGGCGGTCAATGCAGTTATCACGGTCATACTGAATATCACTTTCAGTGTGGCATTGTCCTTTTTTATCGGCCTGAACGGCTTGGCGCTGGGTACAACCATTGCAACCATACTGGGTGCCGTCCTGCTGTTTTATGTATTGCGCGTCCGCCTGCGCGGTTTGTCCTTAACCCGACTGATCGGCAGTACGGTAAAAATACTGGTGGCCAGTGTACTTATGGGGCTGGCAGGCTATGCGTTTTATCGCTTTATGGCCGGGAGTATCGGGGATAATCTGCGGCTTTTGCTTTCCATTGTGATTTCAGCCGGGGTTTACGGTGTACTGATTCTTTTGCTGCGCGTGGAAGAAGCGCGGCAAATGCTGGATCTGGTGCAAGCACGCATCAGACGCAAATAAACGGTTTTTAAGAACTCGTTTAAGAACTCGGCGCAAACGCTCTTCCTATCCACTGTAAAATACGTAAAGCACGGAATGCCCATTCGCATTGCGTGCTTTTTTTGTGACGTATTACGTAAAACGTATTCATTGACTTTAATTCATTACAGCTTTATAATTTATTTACGACAAAAAGACAGGTAAAGGGGGAATCTGATGAAAAAAGGGACACAATATACGGAAAAAGACAATGTGGCTACATGCCTGGCCGATGTTTATCCAGGGGATTGTCTGCAAACCGGATTTTGTGAAGTCGAGGCAGCGCAAGATGTGCCGGTGTATCACAAAATCGCTTTGCGTCCGATCCGTCAGGGAGAAGATGTATACAAGTACGGCGAGGTGATCGGCACGGCAACGGCGGATATTTCGTCGGGCTGTCATGTACATGTGCACAATATGGAAAGCCGCAGAGGCAGGGGGGACCGCAAATGAATTTGGCTACGGTAAAAGGCTACCAACGGGAAAACGGTACTTACGGGGTGCGCAATCATCTTTTGGTGATTCCCTGCTCGGTATGTGCCTCGGAAGTAGCGGTGCGCGTTGCCACCGCGTCGGATCTTGCCGTTGCCATTGCGCATCAGCACGGTTGCTGCCAGATGGGCGAGGACTTCCGCCAAACCGTACGGACCCTGGTCGGCTTCGGGAAAAACCCCAATGTCGGGGCTGTACTGGTTATCGGACTGGGTTGTGAAGGCATACAGGCCGCACAGATCGCCGAAGAGATCCGCGGGAGCAAAAAGCCCGTGGATGTGGTGATTTCCAGGACGAAGGGGGTTCTGTGAAAGCGGAAGAAGAAGGCAAACAGAAACTTTTGCAATTGGAGGCACAGATCCGTGATCAGGAAAAGACGGATATTCCCGTTTCTTCTCTGATTATCGGACTCGAATGCGGCGGTTCGGACCCCACATCGGGGATTGCAGCCAATCCCGCGATCGGTGCCGCAGCAGAACGCGTGGTAGCCGCGGGCGGTTCGGCTATTTTAAGTGAAACCACAGAAGTCATCGGGGCAGAGCATATTCTGAAAGACCGCTTTGCTGACCCCGCCCAGCGCGCGCATTTCCTGCAAATGGTAGAGGATGTGGAAAAGCGGGCCATCGCTATGGGGGAAGACCTGCGGGGTTCCCAGCCGACACCGGGCAATATCGAAGGCGGGCTGACCACGATCGAAGAAAAGTCACTGGGTTGTATGTTTAAGGCGGGGCATTTACCGTTTGAAGGGGTTTTGCGTTATTCGGAAGCTTTGCCGGCCGAACAACCCGGTCTGTATTTTATGGACACACCCGGGGAAGATATCGACTCCATTACCGGTATGCTGGCGGGCGGGGCGCAGATCGTTCTGTTTTCTACCGGACGGGGCACGCCTACAGGGAGCGCAATCGCTCCGGTCATCAAAATCACGGGGAATCCCGATACCTATAAAAGGATGGCGGATAATCTGGATATTGATGCCGGAACGATCGTGACGGGAGAAAAAACCGTGGATGAAGTCGGAGAAGAGATCTACCGGCGGATACTGGATGTAGCGGGAGGTGAGCTGACTTCGGCCGAACGACTCGGGCACAGAGAGTTCGGGGTTTACCGGATCGGACCGACGTTTTAGCCTATGAGAAAAATTGTATTTGCGCCGGATTCGTTCAAGGAGTCGATGACGGCAAAGGTGGCGGCAGAAGCGATGATCCGCGGGTGGAAACGCGTGTTTCCCGACGATGATTGCATTGCCGTTCCCATGGCAGACGGCGGCGAAGGCACGGTGCAGTCGCTGGTGGATGCCACGGGCGGCCGGCTTTTGCAACACACGGTGCAGGGTCCTCTGGGGGATCCTGTGGTTGCGCATTTCGGCCTTTTGGGTGACGGAGAAACCGCCGTGATTGAAATGGCACAAGCCAGCGGTCTGGAGCGATTGTCACCGGAGAGAAGAAATCCGATGATTACCTCTACCTACGGTACGGGCGAATTGATCAACAAGGCCTTGGATGCCGGGGCAAAAAGGATACTGATCGGAATCGGCGGTTCGGCGACCAATGACGGCGGTGCCGGCATGCTTCGTGCTTTGGGCGCGGTGTTTACCGATAAGGATGGAAAGGTACTTTCAGACGGCGGTGCGGCTCTCGCACAGCTGGCCCGTATCGACATAAGCGGTCTGGATGCACGTATCGCCGCAACGGAATTCGTAACCGCCTGCGATGTCGATAATCCGCTGACGGGACCCACAGGGGCGTCGGCTATATTCGGGCCGCAAAAGGGAGCCACGGAAGAAATGGTAGCACTGCTGGATGCGGCACTTGCCAATTATGCCGCAGTGATCCAAAGGGATTTTGGCCGCGCGGTAAACGAGGTGCCGGGAGCCGGTGCAGCCGGGGGTCTGGGAGCCGGTTTGCTCGCCTTTTTGGATGCGGAACTGAAGCGCGGCGTGGAAATTGTCATTGAACAGACGAAACTGAAAGAGAAAATGTCCGGTGCCGATCTGGTCTTAACCGGCGAAGGCGGGATAGATGCGCAGACGCGCTTTGGCAAAACGCCCTACGGCGTGGCAAAAACCGCCGAGCCGCTAGGGATCCCGGTGATTGCGCTGGCAGGCTTGGTAAAAGAAGACAGTATGTGTCTGTATGAACACGGTTTTGCCGCCTTATTCTCCATTGTACAGGGGGCTACGTCGTTAGAGGATGCATTGCGCCGGGGTGAGGAGAATCTTGCGTTTACCACGGAAAACCTTGCGCGCTTGTTTGCAATAAAGAATACATTAAGTGAAAGAAAGTGAGGAAA
>JAAYQA010000022.1 GCA_012519495.1 Tissierellia bacterium
CGGAAGCTATGTCGTTGTTGACGAAGCTTATGGGGACTATTTGCCGCGGGGTGCTTCCGCTGCCGTATTTTTGCCGGCCTATGACAATCTGATCGTGATCCGCAGTTTTTCCAAAGGATTCGGTTTGGCAGGGGCGCGGGCCGGCTATCTTCTTGCACACAAGGCATTGCAGGAACCTCTTTTGCAACTGACCAATCCCTTTGTGATCGCCGGGCCAACGGGGATTCTCCTGCACCGCTTGTTGCAGGCGGACGAAGAAATTACGGCCGTACGGCAGAAGATCGCCGGCACAAAACAACGGCTTCGCGCGCGGATCGGCCGCCGCCTGCATATGGGAAAGACAGAGGACACCGTGCCGATCGGTCTGTTATACACCGAGGGGAAAGAAGATCTCGAAAGAGCTTTTTGGCAAGAGGGAATCCGGGTGGTCAGCGGGCTGCATTATCCCGGTTTGCATCGCCATTGTGTACGGGTCCGCATGCCGAAAGAAGAAGACGAAGCCCGTTTCTTTCGCGTGGTGGACCGCTTAAACAACAGGTAAAATCGGCGGAAAATCTTTGTATAAACCTGTTTTGAACGGGCAATGCGGGTATAGAATAAAACGGACACCGAATCAAAATCGATCAGGGAGGTCACTATGCCCGAACAGAACTATATCCGCCTATTCGGACCGGAACACTTTTTGTATATTGCGATCCTGCTGGTTTTTGCCGTCTGTTTGTTTGCTTTTCGCACAAAAATCCCCAAACACCGCAAGGCGATCACCATAGGCATATTGCTTGTGAGCCTGTTTCAGCAGGTCCTTTTGTATTCCTCCTATTTTTATCTGCTGGACTTTCACCTGGGAGAATCCCTTCCGTTTCATATCAGCCGGATCAGTTCCCTGCTGGGCATTCTTCTGCTTTTAACGAATAATCGGAAGACATTTGCCGTTCTTTCGTTTTTCAGCCTGTATGCCTGGGCCACCTTTCTGTATCCCAGCCGCGTGTATGCAATCACGCATCCGATCGGGCTGAGTTTTATCATCAATCATGTGATTACCATCCTGCTGCCGTATTATATGATGATTGCCTACGGTCTGCAGATTAAAAAAGGAGACAGAAACACCGCTTTCGGCTGGTTTACCACGTATTTGGCTTTTGTGTATTTTTTCAATCCGCTGGTAGACGGTAATTATTTTTATCTGAAATACCGACCGGTTTTTGCGCACTGGCCGGATTATGTATATCTGCCGGCAGCCCTTGCCGTGACGTATCTGGGTTTCTGGCTGGGAGAACGCTGGTATCTGTTTATCCAGCAGAAGCTGTCGTACAGGCGGTACCGCACAGGAACCCATCGACACAAAGACAGGGGAATGAAATGAACGAGTCGAAATCCCATGACACCCGGCGCACCGAAGCGCTGTATGAAGTTTATGACGAAGAGGAAAGACTGAACCATACCAAGGCTGGCAGCATCGAATTCCTGACAACGCTGCATTATATCAAGCGGTATGTGAAGCCCGGACAAAAGATACTGGATATAGGGGCCGGAACCGGCGCCTACAGCTTGTATCTGGCGGAACAGGGCTATTCGATGACCGCGGTTGACCTTGTGGCAAAACATGTGGAAATCATGCAGCAAAAAGCGGACCCGGCCTGGCCCCTTACGATCCGGCAGGGCAATGCGACCGACTTGTCCTTTTTTGCAGACCATTCGTTTGACGCCGTTTTGCTGCTGGGACCCCTGTATCATTTAAGAGAAAAAGAAGATCGGGCGAAAGCCATGGCAGAAGCCAAGCGCGTATTGAAAGACGACGGGGCTCTTTTCATCGGATTTATTCCGAATGATGTTGTGCTATTGCGCGAATTCTTTTTTGACCCGGCATTTTTGACCGGCGATTCCTATGACCATGACACCTTCCGCCTGGCAGATGATCCCTTTGTGTTTTTCACGGTGGAGCAATGTCGGCATATGCTGAAAGAAAACGGCGTGGATATTGTACACGAAGTGGCCGCAGACGGATTGGCCGAGATTTTTGCCGAAAAGATCAATGCACTGGATGAGGAAGGGTTTTTGCAGTATCTGAAGTTGCATTTCTATTTGTGCGAAAAGCCGGAGATGCTGGGGCACAGCCATCATTTGCTTTATGTGGGCAAAAAAAGCTGGAAACAAGGATTCTACAAACGACTGGAAGACGCGCTGGACAAATGGGATCGCATAAAAGAAGAACGGGCCAAAGAAAAAGAAGAGCGGGACAAGCACGCATCACCGGTATCCGGCGAAACACCTGGCCGCAAATAACCGAACCATGCGTTCGCACTTGCTAATTCCATACCGTTGCAGTATACTTTAATCCTGGTATCGCGGCAAATACCGTATTAAAGGAGATCATTTCTTGGCAAGTTATAAAAAACCGCGTTGTAAGCAGGTGCGCAGACTGGGACTGAATGTGTACGGCCTGCCCAAGGCAAACCGACGCATGACGGACGATGCGTCCCGTGCGCATCGCAGACTGACCGAATACGGGGCGCAGCTCCTGGAAAAACAGCGACTGCGTGCGTATTACAATACCTCGGAAAAGCAGTTTCGCTCCTATGTGGAGAAGGCAAAAAAAGGAGATGTGCCTACCGCACTCGGCCTTATCCGCCGATTGGAGATGCGACTGGACAATTTAGTGTATCGCCTGGGTTTTGCAACCTCCATTTTTCAGGCAAGGCAGATGGTGGTGCACGGGCATATTCTGGTGGACAGACACAAAACGGACCGGCCTTCGTATCCGGTGTCGCCCGGCCAGACGATCGCGCTGAAAGACAAGGCGCCGCAGCTTTTTAAAGACAATTTTACCACGGCGTATCCAGCCTCTTATCCGTATCTTTCCAAAGAGGAAGCGTATCGCGGAACATTGAAACGCGAGCCGGATCGGGAGGAAATCCCCATAGAGATCAACGATCCGCTCGTAGTGGAATACTACTCGCGTATCATGTAAGACAATCGAAAGAATAAAGCAGCCCGATACAGCAATCGGGCTGCTTTTATATGCCTATAGCGGGTAAATATAAATGAAGAAAGGAAGTGGAAGCATGGCGGATCCGAAAAGAGAACTGCAGGAAGCCAAAATTGCCGCAGAAGAGGTTTTGTACACGATCGGACAGGCCCAAAGCGAACTGAAGAGCGCCAAAGGCTGGGGCATTTTTGACATCATCGGCGGCGGGCTGATTGCAAGCCTCGTCAAGCGCGGTCGCATACGGGATATGCAGACAACCCTGGAAACACTGGACCATCAACTGGAACGGCTGACAAAAGAATTGCAGGATGTACATTTGGAGTCGCCTGTGCGCCCCTCCGACAGCTTTACGGCCGAACTGTTCGACATCGGTTTTGACAATGTCTTCACCGACATTTATGTGCAAGGCGAGCTGAACGAAACCGGCAGACAAATGGATCAGCTGGAAGAGACGGTAAGACAGATCATCCGGGAACTTGACGAGGCCTTACGCGACTGGGAGTAAGTTTCCAAGCAATCCGACTTTTTGGGCGCGCAAAACCCCGCCGGTGGGCGGGGCTTTCTTTTTGCGGTTTATTTGTAGGAATCTTCTACGGTCCACTGTTCCCAGACTTTGCCGACCAGGTCGATGCCGGGTTTCAGGGTTTTGTCGCCTTTGTGCCAGCCGGACGGGGTGACTTCCGCGCCACCGGTTTCGTGTACCAGCTGATAGGCTTCGATCTGACGGAGGGCTTCGGAGACATTTCTGCCTACCGGCGGAGTCAGTACTTCCATTGCCTGGATATTGCCGTTGGGATCGATCAGGAAACGGCCGCGCACGTCTACGCCGGCTTCGCGGTCGTATACGCCGTACAGTTCACCGATCGCGCCGGAACTGTCGGAAAGCATCGCAAACGGAATATCGCGTCCGGCGATTTTGTTCAGTTCCACATCGTTCCAGATTTTGTGTACAAACTGGCTGTCTACGCTGATAGAAAATACATTGACACCCAATTTTTCAAATTCATCATGCCTTGCTGCAACTGCAGACACTTCGGTCGCTCAGACGAAGGTGAAGTCGCCGGGGTAGAAGCAAAGCATAATCCATTCCCCTATATAATCCTCCAGATTGATATCCTTGAATTCGCCTTTATGATAGGCGGGCGCCGTAAATAGCGGCGCAGGTTTTCCAACCATTACCATGTTCTTTTTCTCCTCTCCTGTTACTGCGGGGGCTTCCTGAACCGCTTCTTCGGTTTTGGGCACCGTCGGTTTCTTTCTTTCACACATTGCCATAAAAAAACCTCCTATTGCAAAGGTAAGTGTACTTTGCAAGTAATAGTATAGCAGATTATTACGATAATGAATATCATAATCAGGAAAATTTATTGTAAAGTGTGATTTCCTGCATAATAGGAAAGAAAAACACGCGGCATATACCGCGTGTGAATGACCGGATGCTATTCTTCCTGCAGATAGGCGTGTGCTTGTTTCAGGTCGCGGATGATCGACAGATGCTGCGGGCAGAGTCCTTCGCACCGGCCGCAGGCCACACAATGGCTCGCGTCTTTTTCCGCTTCGATGAGTTTCTTGTAGCTTGCCCGGTTTTCGTCGGCCAGATTGTACACATATGCATTGTTCCAGCGTTCAAACACGCCCGGGATGTTGACACCGTAGGGGCAGGGCAGGCAGTATTCGCAGGAGGTGCAGCCGATCTGTGTGCGTTCGGTGAAGATGCGCCGCGCCTGTTCGATCGCTGCCAATTCGTGTTTCTGCAGGGAATGTGCGCGGGCGTAGGAGGCGGTTTGCAGATTTTCGTTGACCTGATCCATGGTGCTCATCCCGCTTAAGACAACTTTTACCTCCGGCTGATTCCACACATAACGCAAAGCCCAGGCGGCGGGGCTTACCCGGGGGTCGGCCTTTGCGAGTTCGTTTCGCACTTCTTCCGGTACAAAGGCGAGCTTGCCGCCTTTAACCGGTTCCATGACGACAATATCGATCCCTTTTTGCGCGGCGTACCGCATGCCCGAAAGACCGGCCTGATAGTCGGTATCCATATAATTCAGCTGGATCTGGCAAAAGTCCCAGGGGTAGGCGTCGATAATTTCCTTGAACACCGGGATTGCATCGTGAAACGAAAATCCGGCGTATTTTATGTAGCCCGCTGCTTTCATTTCATCCAGGAACTCCAGCACGCCCAGGGCTTTGACTTTGTCCCAGGATTTTTTGTGCAGGGAGTGCAGCAGATAGAAATCGAAATATTTTGTGCCGCAGCGTTCGCGCTGGGTATGAAAATATTCTGAAAAAGCGGCATAGTCGTCGGTCAGCCAGACGGGGAGTTTGTCCGCGAGGAAAACTTTCCTGCGATAATCATTTGCAAGCGCTTTCTTTACGAACGACTCACTTCTTTCTTCGTGATAACCCCAGGCGGTATCGATGTAGTTAAGGCCGTTGTTAATGGCTTGACGAACCATTTCGGTCGCCAAAGAGATATCAATTTCGGAATTATCCTCGGCTAACATGGGCAAACGCATGCATCCGAATCCGAGTTGCGAAACGCGCAGTTTATCCTTTGTGAAGTTTCTGTAAAGCATTCTTCCTCCTGTTAATTAGCGGTTTTGTGCGGTTGAACTTTGTGATTGGTATTGGTATAATCAACTTGTGAAGAGTGAGTAACAAACGTTTGTTACAACCAATTATACTAAGTTGAAGGAGGGCTTTCAATGAGTGCAAAAAAAACACCACTGTATGACCACCACATCAAGGCGGGCGGAAATGTAGTGGACTACGCCGGCTGGATGCTGCCTGTGGAGTATGAGGGATTAATCCCTGAACACGAAGCGGTACGCAACGCGGCGGGACTGTTTGACGTCTCCCACATGGGTGAGGTCACAGTACAGGGACCGGATGCGCAGAAGTTCTTAAACTACCTGTTCACCAATGATCTGACCAAATCGGAAGACTTTGGGATCACCTACGGTATGTTTTGCTATGAGGACGGCGGCGTTGTAGACGACCTTCTGATTTATCGCAAAGGCGAAAACGATTATTATCTGGTACCCAATGCATCAAACACAGCCAAAGACTACGAGTGGATGCTGGAACACGCGAAAGATTTCGACGTGCAGATCAAAAACATTTCCGACTCGGTTGGTGAAATTGCGATTCAGGGCCCGAATGCACAAAAGATTCTGCAAAAACTGACGGAAACCGATCTGGCAGGCATCGGCTATTACAAATTTGACGATCAGGTCATGGTTGCGGGAAAACCCACCATGGTTTCGCGTACCGGCTATACCGGCGAAGACGGATTCGAAGTCTATGCATCGCGCGAAGACATCGGAGAAATCTGGGATGCGCTTTTGGAAGTTGGGGAAGAAGACGGCTTGAAACCCACCGGACTCGGCTGCCGTGACACGCTGCGCTTTGAAGCGGGCATGCCTTTATACGGCAACGAAATGACAGAAGAAATCAATCCTTTGCAAGCCGGATTGAAATATTTTGTCAAATTAGATAAAGAAGCCGACTTTGTGGGTAAAGAAGCATTAAGTAAGCAATGGGCGGACGGCCTGAAACAAAAGATCGTAGGTCTGGAGCTTACCGGCAAAGGAATCCCGCGTCATGGCTACGAAGTATTAAAAGATGACAAAGTCATCGGCCATATCACGACCGGATACATGCCGCCCACCGTTGGAAAGCCGATCGCCAACGCGCTGATCGACATCGACCAAACCGAACTCGGAAATGAAGTAGAAGTCCAGATCCGCAAACGTCGGGTTCCGGCCAAAGTCATTTCCCGCAAATTTTTAGAAAAGAAATAGGAGGAATTTACAAATGAAAGTAGAAAAAGGCTTACTGTACACGAAAGATCACGAATGGGTTAAAGTTGACGGAAACATCGCAACATTGGGAATTACCGCATACGCCGCTGAGCACCTGGGCGACATCGTTTACATCGACCTTCCCGGCGAAGGCGACGAATTTGAAAAAGGCGACAGCGTAGCAGCTATCGAATCCGTTAAAGCAGCCAGCGACCTGTACACCCAGGTTGGCGGAACCGTTACCGAAGTCAATGAAGATTTAGACGACGATCCTGCTGCCGTCAACGCCGATGCGTATGCAAGCTGGATTGTAAAACTCGAAATGAACGACGAAAGCGAATTGGAAGGACTTCTGTCCGACGAAGATTACGAAAAACTCCTTGCTGAGGAGGCATAAAATGTATCCTTATATCTCTCTGACGGCGGATGCCGAACAGGAGATGCTGAAAACAATCGGCTTGTCCTCTATGGACGAGCTGTTTTCAGACATCCCTGCGGATACCGCTTTCAAAGGAGATTTGGATCTTCCCAAGGCAAAAAGCGAGCTTGAGGTAGCCGGCTACCTCAGCAAGCTTGCCAATATGAACGTGAATACCGACCAGGCAGTCAACTTCCTCGGCGGCGGTGCGTATGATCACTACATTCCGGCCGTTGTGGGAAGACTCACGGGAATCCAAAACTTCTACACTTCTTACACACCCTATCAGCCTGAAGTCAGCCAGGGCACACTGCAGTATATCTTCGAATACCAGACCATGATCGCCAATCTGACCGGTATGGATCTGGCAAACGCTTCTTTGTATGACAAAGGATCCGGCGTAGCGGAAGCCGCTTTGATGTGCCATGCAGTAAACCGTAAAAACAAAGTCCTCGTATCCAAAGGCGTATCGCCGCATTCGCGCCGGGTGCTGGAAACCTACACCCATGCGCAAAAGATGGATATCGTGGAAATTCCGTTAAAAGCCGGCTTAACCGACTTGGACGCGCTCAAAGAAGCGATGGACGACAATGTCAGTTCGGTCATTATCCAAAGCCCCAACTATCTCGGTTTCCTTGAAGATGTGGAAAAGGCAACGGGTATTGCACACGAAGTGAAAAAGACGTCCTTGATCTATGTAGCGAATCCGATCGCACTGGCACTGTTGAAAAAACCCGGTGAGATGGATGTCGACGTCGTAATCGGCGAAGGCCAGCCCCTGGGTATTCCGCTGTCCTTTGGCGGACCGTACCTCGGTTTCATGGCGCTGAAAAAAGACTATATGCGTAAAATGCCCGGCCGCGTGGTCGGACAAACCGTGGACCTGGACGGCAAACGATCCTGGGTACTGACCCTGTCCGCGCGTGAACAGCATATCCGCCGCGAAAAAGCGACTTCCAATATCTGCTCCAATCAGGGCTTAAATACTCTCGCAGCTGCTATCTACATGGCGGTTATGGGCAAAAAGGGCCTGAAAGAAGTAGCCATGCAGTCGATGCAAAAAGCACACTATGCCGCGAAAAAGCTCACCGAATCGGGCAAGTACAAACTGATCTGCGACTGCCCGTTTATGTATGAATTTGCTATCACCGGCGATTTTGACCCGGTTGATGTTCAGGAAAAACTCCTCGAGAAGGGCATCCTTGGCGGATTTGGTATCGGCAGCGATTATCCGGATTATCCGAATGCGATGCTGTTTGCCGTAACCGAGAAGAGAACCAAAGAAGAGATAGACGCGCTGGCGGCTGCTCTGGAGGAGGTATAAAATGAGCAGAGTGAATTATGACAAGCTGATTTTTGAAGTCTCCCGCCCCGGCCGTACGGGCTATAAACTGCCCCCGATCGATGTGGAAGAGCTGGATCCGAAAGACATTATTCCGGAAAGTTTCCTGACAACGGAAGACCCGGATCTACCGGAAGTAAGCGAAGTCGACGTGATTCGTCACTACACGAATCTCGCAGACAAAAACCACGGTTTGGACACGGGCTTCTACCCGCTCGGATCCTGCACCATGAAATACAATCCGAAAATCAACGAAAATATGGCGGCCCTGCCGGGCTTTGCGAATACGCATCCCCTGCAGCATGAGTCCAGCGTACAGGGTAATCTGCGCCTGATCTACGAATTGGGTGAATCGCTGGCAGAAATCGCCGGCATGGAAAAAATCACCTTGCAACCGGCTGCCGGCGCCCACGGCGAGCTGACCGGTATCCTGCTGGTTCGTGCCTATCACGAAAACCGCGGCGACGACAAGCGTGACAAAATCATCGTTCCCGACTCCGCTCACGGGACCAACCCGGCGACGGCGTCCATGGCAGGCTTCAAGATTATCGAAGTCAAGTCCAACAAAAACGGCACGGTGGATGTAGAAGCATTGCGCGCAGCGGTCGGTGACGACACAGCGGGCCTGATGCTGACAAACCCGAATACCCTGGGTATTTTTGAAAAAGACATTCAGGAAATCACCGATATCGTACACGAAGCGGGCGGCCTGTGCTATTACGACGGCGCAAACGCCAACGCGATTCTTGGCCATGCACGCCCCGGCGACATGGGCTTTGACCTCGTGCACTTCAATATTCACAAGACCTTCTCCACACCGCACGGCGGTGGCGGACCGGGTTCGGGCCCTGTAGGCGTAAAAGAATGCCTCCTGCCGTTCCTCCCGGTTCCTGTTGTGGAAAAAGACGGCGACCGTTACCATCTTAACTGGGACGTGCCGAAATCCATCGGGAAAGTCAAAGATTTCTACGGACACTTTGGCATTATGGTTCGTGCGTACACCTATATCCTCACCATGGGTTCCGACGGACTCAAACGTGCATCCGAAGTTGCCGTACTGAACACAAACTATATCAAGGAAAGACTCAAAGAGCATTACTATCTGCCGCTTGACACCCTGTACAAACACGAAGTCGTGTTCTCGGGACTGGCAAATCGTAAGCTGGAAGTCACCACACTTGACATCGCGAAGCGCATCCTGGACAAAGGATTCCACGCGCCGACCGTATACTTCCCGCTGATCGTCGACCAGGCGATCATGATCGAGCCTACAGAAACCGAATCCAAAGAAACGCTGGATCAGTTCATTCAGGCGCTGATCGAGATTGCGGAAGAAGCAGAAGAAGATATCAGCATCCTGAAGGAAGCGCCCTTGAAGACTCTGGTGCGCCGTCCGGACGAAACGCTGGCTGCAAAGCAAACCATAGTCAAGTACGAGAAGGAGGCCTAAGTGACCAAACGCATCGGAATTATCGGTGCAGGTCCCGGAGGTTATGTTGCTGCAATCCGCGCAGCCCAATTGGGCTGCGCGGTGACTTTGGTCGAAAGAGACCGGGTTGGCGGCACATGTTTGAACCGGGGCTGCATTCCGACAAAAACTTTATGGAAGAGCGCATCCATTGCAAAAGAAGCGCGTGAATCGGAAATTTTCGGCGTAGTGACGGGCGACGTGTCCATCGACGGCGACCAGATCATCAAACGTAAAGCCGACGTCGTAGAACAGGTCGTTGGCGGGGTGGAATACCTGCTTAAGCAATATGAGAATCTGAATCATATTACCGGTGAAGCCACTTTTGTAGACAAAAACAAATTGCGCATCACGACAGAAGAAGGCGAAACCGAAGAAGAGTTTGACGCCATTATCGTTGCCACGGGATCCTATCCCACGATGACGGAAACCCAAGGGGTCGACCTTCCCAATGTTATGACATCGGATGATCTGCTCGCGATGGATCATATTCCGGAGAGCATGATCGTTGTCGGCGGCGGGGTAATCGGACTGGAATTTGCCAGCATCTACCAGGAGCTGGGCTGCCAGGTCACGCTGTTGGCTTCCCGTATCCTGAAAGATGCGGATATGGAGATTCGCAGACGTCTGCCGTCCTACTTCAAAAAAGCCGGTATGAAAGTCTATGTCGATGTACGGGCATTGCAAATCACTGAAACCGAGAACGGTTTGCTGAAAGTCCATGCGAAACATAAACAAAAAGACGAAGAGTACTTTGAAGAAGCCAAGGTTGTCCTGATTGCTTCCGGCCGCGGTGCGGTGATC
Organism: Tissierellia bacterium; assembly: GCA_012519495.1. Classification (GTDB taxonomy): domain Bacteria; phylum Bacillota; class Clostridia; order Tissierellales; family Peptoniphilaceae; genus JAAYQA01. Next base: position 10,822 of record JAAYQA010000022.1, read on the forward strand.
GACGTTTTGAATCTGGAAGCGGTCGGTGTGGAACACGAGGCATCGGGCCTGAAAGTCGACGAAAACCTCATGACCAATGTGGAAGGCATCTACGCCATCGGCGATGTCATCCAGGGAAATCCCCAGCTGGCGCACGTCGCGTCCGCACAGGGGGTATGGCTGGCAGAGTATCTCGCAGGCGAAGCGGAAGAACCCAATTTCTCCATCTTCCCGGCTTGCACATTCACCTTGCCGGAAGTATCCCAGGTGGGTCTGACAGAGCTCGAATGTAAAGACCAGGGCCTGGACTATGTCGTATCCAAATTCCAGTTTGCCGCAAACGCCAAAGCCGTATCGCAAGGCGAAGGCGACGGTTTCGTGAAGCTGATTGCCGACGGCAATCGCGAGAAAATCCTCGGCGCCCATATTATGGGACCGCACGCATCGGATCTGATCCACGAATGTGTGGTCGCGATGCGCACCGGGCTGACCGTTGACGAACTGATTCCTGTGATTCATGCACACCCGACGCTGTCGGAAGCCGTTATGGAAGCCATTCACGGGCTGAAAGACCAGGCTGTGCATATGGCACCGCCACGAAAAAAACGATAACAAGCATTGCATGGCCTGCTTCTTAAAGTGATATTTCTACGCATCTTGGGTATAACAGTAGAGGAACCAAATCACTTAAAGGAGCAGGCCATGAATGATGTATTGCTGATTTATCGTATCATACCGGGCGAAACCCCGGAAAAGGTGCGCCATATGACCTTTATCCTGGGAGATATGCACGACATCCAGTTTGCCGACAAGGTGGCGGACCTCATCCGGGAATCAGGTTTTGCGCTGGACGAAAACGTCATTTTAAAATACAACGGCGTCGAGATGCGGATGTTGGAGCGGGACGTTCCGGCTATGATTCGCGTCTTTATTAGCAATGATGTCGATGTATATGGCGTGTATCAATTGTATTAGGAGGCCGTCAGGCCAAAGAATCTTGGAGGGATAAGACCAATGGACATGAAAGATCTGCACAAAGCATTAGAAGAACAAATGAATTTTGAACTGTACTCCGGCTACATTTACAAACAGATGGAAGCCTACGCGGAAGCGGAAGACTACCCGGGCTTTGCACATTGGCTGAATGTACAGGCAGTGGAAGAATACGAGCACGCATGGAAATTCTACACATTCCTGAACGATATGGGCGAGCGTCCCGAATGGGATGCGATTCCGAAACCGGAAAGCAATTACAGCTCCCTTTTGGACGTATTCCAAAAAGCGCTGGATCACGAATATGAAGTTACCGCACGCATCCACAAATTAGTGGAGCAGGCAAGAGAAGTGGACTGCAAGCGCTCCCTCTCCTTCCTGCAGTGGTTTGTCGATGAGCAGCTGGAAGAAGAAGTATCCTTCGGCGAAGTCGTAACCAAGCTGGAACGCGTAGACAATCATGTACAGGGCCTGTATATGATGGATGCGCAAATGGCAAAAAGAGAAGGCTAAAAACCAAGGGGCGGCTGGGTAGCCGCCCTTTTTCTACCTCTATAGCCAAGTTGAAACCCAGGATTGGTATGTGTTACAATAAAACCATACTTCATAAGGAGGAGATATACATGAATCATATGACCGCTGATAATCTGCGTGCATCCTTCGGAGGCGAATCGCAGGCACATATGCGTTATCGCATCTGGGCAAGCCGGGCGGAAAAAGAAGGCTTCCCCACGGTGGCACGACTGTTTAATTGCACATCCGATGCGGAACAAGTACATGCAACGCTGCATTTTAACGCATTAAAAGACGAAGCCGGCGACTTCCCCGTAACATCCATGGCCGGATTCGGACTGACCGACACATCCACCAATCTGCAAGGAGCCATTAATGGCGAGGTGTTTGAATACACACAAATGTATCCCGCTTACATTGCCGTCGCCGAAATGCAGGATGAAAAGGTGGCCCTGTCCGCTATGCGTTTTGCCATTGAAGCAGAAAAAATCCACGCGGAACTCTTCGGCCAGGCAAAAGAAGCCGTCGATGCCGGCAAAGACCTGGAAGCCGATGTGGTTCTCCTTTGCCCCGTATGCGGATTTATTTCCCTTACCGGCGAAGAAGACGAATGCCCCATTTGCAAAGCAAAAAAAGAGAAATTCATCGAATATTAAAAGGACTTTCCCATGTGCGGTCCGCACCGATTGACGGACCGCACGGGGATTGCTACAGGAGGAAATGATTCATGCATGAAACGCAAGCGGATGTCGTTGTAGCCAACGCCGGAGGGCTGCATGCCCGGGCGGCCAGCCGATTTGTACGCCAGGCGGTAAAATACCGTTCCATTGTAAGCGTTGTCAAAGACGATGTCGTATACAATGGAAAAAGCATTATGGGCATACTCAGCATGCAGGCTTTTCAAGGTGACACCATTACGATTCGCGCTATCGGTGACGACGCGGACCGGGCAGTGGAAGAACTGACAGAGCTCGTTCGGACCGATACGGAAGAATAAGTAATAAAGCAGAAGGGATTATGATGATCCGAAGAAAAACCCTTTCACCCGAAGTATAAAGACTTTTTATTCTGTGAGAATAGAAAGTCTTTTTGTTTGCAATAGCGGAATTTACCCGATGCGAGCATCTTTTGTCTACACCGCAAGACGCTGCTATGTTACAATAAAAGACAGAATAGGGGGTGGATGGTTTGAAAACAAGACGGGTTATCGTATTTCTTCTCAGCTTCGCAATCATTGCCGGATTTGTGCTGTTTGTACTGAACTGGTATCCGAAACATCTGGCGGATGTGCCCGAACCGGTGGCAACCGAGCCGGCCATCGTACCGGAAACCGAAGAAAAGACCGAAACAGATACCGAAACGGAGACCGAGGCAGCGACCGAATCGGAAACAGAAGAAACTACCGAACAAAACACGGAAGGGGCAAAAGCACCTGCCCGGCTGCGCATTACGGCTGTGGGCGATATTATGTTTCACATGCCGCAAATCACCTATGCCGCAACCGGCGACGGCTATGACTTTTCCGACAGTTTTGCACTGATTGCACCATATGTACAGCGGGCCGACTTTTCCATCGGCAATTTTGAAACCACATCCAATCCCGAATACGATTACTCCGGTTATCCGCAGTTCAATGTACCGGCACAGGCGCTGGATGCGATCAAAGCGGCCGGGTTTGACGCGCTCTCCACGGCAAACAATCATTGCCTGGACACCTATGAGTCCGGCATCCGATCCACGCTGCAGGCGATCCGCGAAAGAGACATGCTCGCGTTCGGTACGCGGGAAGAAGCGGGGGAACGCGTGCTCTTGACTGAAATCAACGGAATTTCCATCGCACTTTTATCGTATACGTACGGCTTTAACGGTCTGGAATACACCCTGACAGACGAGCAATATACAGACCTCGTCAATCCTTTGGATGCAGAAGACATCCGGGCGGATATCACCCGGGCCAAGGAAATGGGTGCGGAACTGGTCATCGTGTATCCGCACTGGGGTGTGGAATACAGCCGGTCTCCGTCGGAAGACCAGCAGATTCTCGCACACAATATGGTGGACTGGGGCGCCGATCTCGTTTTGGGGTCGCATCCGCATGTGGTACAGCCACAGGAGTGGATCGACCGCGAAGACGGCAGCCGCGCCTATATCATCTACTCCATGGCCAACTTTATTTCCGGTCAGCGCCTGGAATACAATGAAGATATTCACGTAGAACAAAGCGTCCTGCTGGATATCGAAGTATCCAGAAATGAAAAAGACATAATCGATGTCGAATCGGTCGATACGATTCCCCTGTGGGTCGACCGGACCGACAGCGGCCTGTTTCGCACGGTGGCTACCCAAGACGGGCTAAACGACTATGCCCATCTGTTTGCCGACTGGAAGATCGACCGGATCCGGCAGGCTGAGCAGGACACCACAGACATATTAACCCTTGCAGGAGACAGTGAATGAATCAGATCCTCGCTTCCTTTCAGAATATCCAGGTGCGCGATGTCATCGACATTCTTCTGGTAGCGGCCGTCTTTTACGGAATCTTTCGCTTTTTGCGCGAAACCCGCGCCCAGCAATTATTTCGCGGCATCGTGCTGATCTTTATCTTTAACGGCTTGACCGGTGCGCTTCGCCTGTATACCATCAACTGGATTCTAAACGGCGCTATCACCATGGGTTTTATTGCGCTTCTGATTGTCTTTCAGCCGGAGCTGCGCCGCGGGCTGGAATTGTTGGGGCGCGGCAATATCTTCAAGCAATCCCTCTCGGAATTGCGGGGCGAAAGCGTAAACCATATTGTCGATGAAATGATGCATGCGATCTCGTCGCTTGCCAGACAGCAGATCGGCGCCCTGATCGTAATCGAACGACGCACCGGACTCCAGAAAGTCATAGAAACCGGTACGCGGATGGATGCGCTGATCACCAGTGAACTCTTGATCAATATTTTCATTCCCGGCACGCCGTTGCATGACGGCGCCGTGGTGATTAAAGACGACCGGATCCGCGCGGCGGCCAGCTTCCTGCCGCTGACAGACGACACCAAGCTCGACCGCGACTTAGGCACAAGGCACCGGGCGGCCATCGGCATGAGCGAAGAATCCGATGCGTTTGTGATTGTGGTATCGGAAGAAACCGGCGATATTTCCTATGCGGAGCACGGGAAACTATCCCGTTATGTAGACGAAGACCTGCTGCGTGAAAAACTGACCAGTATTTATCAGAAAGACGACAGCGGTTTTTTCCTGCAAAACCTGATGGAGGGCGTAAACCATGAAGAAAAAGAATGAGCGCCTGACCTTTCTGATTGCCCTCGTACTGGCGGTGATCGCCTGGATCTATGTCATGAACGAAGAAAATCCGAGCATTACCCGCGAATTCCGCCCGATTCCCGTCAAACTTTTAAACGCCGACGAACTGGTAAACCGGGACCTCGTCATTATGGAACCCGTCGACCCGGTCATCTCCGTGACATTGTCCGGTTTGCGCAACACCCTCTACAATATCAATGCCAATCAGATCATCGCAGAGGTCGACTTGCGGGGGTACGATGAAGGCGTGGCCCGCGCCCCGGTCCATGTGCGCCAGCCGGCGGAAACCTCGGTATATGCCATGAGCGACCGCGACATACTCTTTACGATTGAACGCATCGTCGAACGCACGCTGACCGTTGAAACCGAAGTGGATGACA
>JAAYQA010000110.1 GCA_012519495.1 Tissierellia bacterium
ATTTGTTTGCCGCGCATGGGATCACATCCTTTTGTGGCGGGGCAGCGCCCGTTTATCCGATTCTTTTTTCCGTTTCTTTGTCGAAAAAGTGGATCCGGGCGGGGTCGATGCGGATGGGGATGGTGTCGCCGATGGCGATGTCTGTGTCGGGGGTGCTTTTTAGGGTGTGGATCTTGCCTTGCAGATGGTAGTGGATATAGGTTTCCGAGCCGAGCATTTCGCTTACAAGGACGGTTTCTTCAAAATGGGCGTGTTCTTTTTCCGCAAGCTGTGCGTGTTCGGGGCGGATGCCGGCCAGCACGTCTTTTCCTGCGTAGGCGGACAGGGCTTTTTTTGTGGCGGGGTCGGGGTTTAAAGGCAGGCGGAATTGTCTTTCCCCGTCTTGGAATACAAAGTGTAACGCATCGGTTTCTTCGACGCGGCCGGTTATGAAGTTCATCTGCGGTGAGCCGATAAAGCCGGCTACAAAGGCGTTTACCGGCCGGTTGTAAATCTCTTTGGGCGTATCCACCTGCTGGATGAGCCCGTCTTTCATCACGCAAATGCGGCTGCCCATGGTCATGGCTTCGGTTTGGTCGTGGGTGACGTAGATGAAGGTGGTCTGCAGGTCTTTGTGCAGCTTGATGATTTCCGCGCGCATCTGGACGCGCAGTTTGGCGTCTAAATTGGACAGGGGTTCGTCCATTAAAAAGACTTTGGGATCCCGTACAATGGCCCGTCCCAGGGCGACGCGCTGCCGTTGCCCGCCGGAAAGCTGCTTGGGTTTTCTGTCCAGCAGGTGGTCGATGTCCAGAATATCGGCCGCTTTTTTTACGCGCTTTTCGATTTCGTCTTTTTTCAGTTTCTGTATGCGCAGGCCAAACGACATGTTCCGATATACGTCCATATGCGGATACAGGGCATAACTCTGAAACACCATGGCCATGTCGCGGTCGCGGGGGTCGGTTTGGGTCATGCGTTCGCCGCCGACGTAGAGTTCGCCTTCGGTGATTTCCTCCAGCCCCGCAATCATGCGCAGTGTGGTGGTCTTTCCGCAGCCGGAGGGACCGACCAGCACCATAAATTCTTTGTCTTCGATTTCCAGATCGATCGCTTTGACGGCGACGAATCCGTTGGGGTATTCTTTGGTTACTTTCTGCAAACTTACATTTGCCATGTTTTTCCCTCCAGCCAATCGTTCAGTAAAGGTGCCGCGTAACGGATATGCGGTACCGCGTGCAAAGTGCCCAGGGTTTCTTTGTCTCCGATGCCCAGTTCCCACATACCCGCTGCGCGGATGCTCTGGATGCCGGCTTCGGCATCTTCCACCCCGACGCAGTTTACGGGCAGTACTCCCAGAAGGGCTGCCGCATGCAGGAAGGGATCGGGTGCGGGTTTCGGACGGCCGGCGTGGTCCGGATGGGCCACGGCGTCAAACAAATGCCCGATCTGAAGCTTTTCCACGAGAGTTTGTGCGTTTCTGCTGGCGGATACGAGAGCGGTTTTCACGCCTTTTTCGCGCAGTTCTTCCAGCAGTTTTCTTGCGCCGGGAAACAGATCATCGGGGGTAAAGGAGCGTATTTTCTCCTGATAGTATTCGTTTTTTATGGTCGTAAGGCGGATTTGTTCTTCTTCTGTGAAGCGGTTTTCCCTCTTCCCGTATTCCAAAACCGCCTGCAGGGCTTTCCTGCGCGATACGCCGGCCAGTTTCTGCTGATACTCTGCGGGCAGATGAAAGTGCAGTTCTTCTTCCGCCAGCTGTTTCCAGGCGGCATAATGCAAAGGTGCGGTGTCTGTCAGGACGCCGTCCATGTCAAAAAGCACGGCTTTTGTTCGGGCGTTTCGCAAGGGGAACACCGCTTTGCCGTGCAGCTCCTGCCACTCTCCGTATAAACGAAAAGGGATGGAAGAAGCGTCCGGACTGTGAATGCGGATTTTTTCCTCTACCGCTACTTCTATTTTTCTCCCCTCCCACCAAAAAGAAAACGCGTAGGCGCCCAAAGTCGGGCAGGCTGCGGGCGAAAGGGAGAAGCCTTCTTCAGAAAAGCGCAGACCGCCAAAACCGCGGGTTACGGTTAGCAGCGTGCCGCCCAGATTGGCCATGTGCAGGCCGTGTTCGGTATTGTTGTGCGTGTTGTGTCTGTCCAGCAGCAGGGATTCCTGCAGATGTTTTTCCGCTTCGTCCCATTTGCCGATTTGGGCGGCGGCCATGGCATGGGCGCAGGCCGACAGGGACGAGTCGTGTGTGGTGCGGCTTTCGTAGTATTCGTAGTCACGCACGCGCACAGAAACAGGCCCTTCCGGAAAGAGCACATTGCAAAGCACGGTGTCCGCCTGTTTTAATACCTGATGGCGATAAATGGTGAGCGGATGCACATGCAAAAGTAGCGGATACATCGACGCAGGGGTTTCGTCAAACGGCCATTCGGGTTTTTCCAGAAAACTGTCGTCCTGTTTTCGGATCCCCCGTTTATGGTCAAACAGAAGGACCATGTCCTCCCCCGCCCGCTGCATGCGCGCAAGTTCTTCTTCGCTTGCGTCCAATCGCTGCAGCAGGTTTTCGGTGCGCGCCGGGTCTTTTTTTTGTAGAATGCCTACGATCTTTTTGGCCCACAGCAGATTGTGCCGGGCTAAGCGATTGGTAAAGTAGTTGTCGGAAATATGCGCGGTGTATTCATCGGGGCCGGTTACGCCGTGGATGTGAAAGCCGGTTTCTGTAAAATTGCCGATTGCCAAAAAGATGCGGGCGGTTTCTATAACGACTTCCGCCGCCTGCGCAAACAGAAATTCCGTGTCTTTGGTAAGCAGCCAATGGCGGATAAAGCTCCAGGCGATATCGGCGTGCAGATGATACTGGGCCGTACCGGCCGGCACATAGCCGCTGCTTTCTCTGCCTGCAATGGTACGCCAGGGATACGCAGCGCCTTTTTTGTGCCCTAATTCCCTTGCCCTTTTTCTCGCGGCGGGCAGCATGCGATAGCGGTAGGTAAGCAGGGCTTGTGCCGTTTCGGGCGCAAACTGCTGAAACACCGGCAGCATATACATTTCCGTGTCCCAGAAGGTATGCCCGCCGTAGCCTTCCCCGGTGAGTCCTTTGGCTGCAATATTGGACGCGCCGTCGGTACCGGCGGACTGCAACAGCTGAAACAAAGACCAGCGCAGGGCTTCGTTGGCTTCTTCGTTTTCTGCCTGCAGCGTAATGTCCGCCCAAAAGGCTTCCACAAAGGCCCTTTGCTCTTTAGCGCAGTCGGAAAAGGTCATTTGCGCCGGTTTTAGAAGCGGATCGGTGCCGTTGTCTTCTGTCCGGACAACGGCAAAGGCTTCTGTGGTAAGATGGCCGGCTCCCGTGCGGGTGCCGCCACCGCGCAGGGCGATGGACAGCGGTTTTTTGGACGGCAGGGTCTGCCAGCGGTAGGCTGTCCAGGGTGGAGTTTCTACCGGCGGCAAGGGCTCCAACGGAACGCGTTCGTCTTCTACGCGGGGGTCCTGTCTTTCTTCCTGGCCGGTTTTCGGTGTGCCCGTGCGGATGCCGAGTGCAATTTCTCCCGGATAGGCCACCTCCACCCGCAGGGCGAGAAGTTCTTTATGCACGAACGAAACGATTTTTTCGATCTGTATGCGCGCATTTTGTACCCGATAGCTTCTTTTATATATCCCCGACCGGATGTCCAGGGATTCTTCCCAGTCTTTTACTTGTGCGGGGTCAACCGGTTCGCCGTCCAGCTGAATGGAAAGCACCAGGGGTTCGGGAATCTGAACCATTTGTTCCCTTTCCGCGGGATAGCCGTAGGCCCATTCCGCGTGGGTGAACGGCCTAAGATCGTAAAAGCCGTTGATAAAGGTGCCCGCGATACCCCGCTTAAGCTCGTGGGCACAGGCCCTTGTGCCGATATGCCCGTTTCCGATGGCATAAAGCGATGCATGATGCGGCGCCCATGCTTGTTCTTGCCGGTTTTGCATAGGCTATCCTTTCAGCGCGCCGGATGTCAGGCCGGATACAATCTGTCTTTGGAACAACACCACGATGATGAGCGTGGGGATGGTCACAATGACCGTTGCTGCGGTAACCTGCCCCCAGAATATGCGGAACTGGCCGCGCAAAAACGAGATGGCCACGGTGGCCGTGCGCCAGTGGGCGTCGGTGTTCAGCGTAAGAGACAGTAAGAATTCGTTCCATGCGCCGATAAAGGTCATAATGGCCGCGGTGAATATGCCCGGCAGTGCCAGCGGCAGAATGATCTGAAAGTAGGTGCGCAGTTTGGATGCGCCGTCCATAATGGCGGACTCTTCCATTTCTTTGGGGATCTGCTGAAAGTGGGTCACCAGGATAAACACCGCCACCGGGAGCGTCAGCATGCTGTACGGAAGGGAAATAAAGTAACTGTTGGTCCACCCGAGCGACACAAAGATGCGGTAAATCGGCCCGACAACAATCATCTGCGGGAACATGGATGTGGCCAGGATGATGGCCACCAGCGCCGTCTTCCCCCGAAACGGAAGCCGTGCAATCGCGTAGGCCGCAAACGAGGCGATCAGGGTGACATAGATCGTCGTAATGGAGGAGATGATCAGGGAGTTTTTCAGCGCGTTGAAGATCTCTCCCCGAAACAGCGACCGGTAATGTTCGGTGGTGAATTCCGAGCCGAATATGCTCAGGGCATTGGTCCCCCAGATCTCCGATTCGGGTTTGAAGGAGGTGATTAAAAC
>JAAYQA010000023.1 GCA_012519495.1 Tissierellia bacterium
CCCATAGCGGATGCCAGATAGGTACGGACTAACTTTTGGTCTTGTTCTGCGCTTGGCGGCGCGTTTTGTTGCGCGATGGATTCGAGAGGTTCGCGCAGCAATGTATAAATGTTCATGTAGGATTCTTTTGAAAACGGTTGTAGATATTCACCTGCTATACGGCAGTTTTCACAGAGTATACCGCCTAATGTATGAGAGAAACGCATGGTCTGGATTTTGCGGTTGCCGCAGGAGGCGCAGGCATACAGCGTAGGCTGATAGCCCATGGAGCGGGCGGCCTGCAATAAAAACGCCGTCCCGGACTGTACGGGTGACAGCGATCCGGGCAGAGTCTTAAGAAGCCGCGCGTACAGATCGTAGAGGCTTTTTTGCGGATGTTCTTCGGGAATGCTGCGCAGTAAAAAGAGTGCGCATAGCTGCGCATTCTGTATGCGTGCATAATCGCGCCGCAAGGCATAATGCAAATCAACCAGTTCCGCTGCGCGCAGATAATAGAAGCTGCGGCCGCGGTCCAGACAGAAATAGGATTCAGCAAACCATTCGGTAACGGAAAGCAGGTTGCTGTTTTTTTTGTAGACCCCGTGCGCCATCACCGGGAGTATGCCGTAGTCACGGGTAAAAACGCGCAGGATCTTCCCGGTTTCACGGTAGCGCATCCCCGAAAGGACAATCCCTTGTGCGTCGGTGATCATTTGTATCCGAATTCCTTCAGGCGGGCGCTTTCGTCGCGCCATTTGTCGGCCACTTTCACCCACAGCTGCAGATGCACCCGGCTGCCCAGCAGCCGCTCGATATCGTGGCGGGCTTCGGTGCCGATTCTTTTGAGCATCTGCCCCTGTTTTCCGATCACCATGCCCTTGTGGGATTTTTTCTCGACGAAAACATTGGCTTCGATATCGACGAAATCTTTTCCTTCCCGGGCGCGCATACTGCTGATTTCCACGACGATCCCGTGCGGGATTTCTTCGCGCAGGTGCAGTATGGCTTTTTCGCGGATCATTTCGGCTACGATAAAGCGCTCGGGCTGATCGGTGATCATATCGTCGGGATAGTAGCGCGGGCCTTCCGGAAGCAGTGCGGCGGTTTTTTGCATAAAGTCTTCTACGCCGCGGCCATCCAAAGCGGAAATCGGCAGGACATCCAAAAAACGCGGGTGCGCACGATACGCATCCAGCAGTCTTTTTTGTTCGGTTTCGTCGATGGTATCGGTTTTGTTGAGAAGCAGAAGCACTGGCGTTTGTATCTCTTCCAATAGTTTCAGAATCAATGTGTCCATCGGTCCGAATACGGGGCCCGGTTCCACCAGAAACAAAATGAGGTCTACATCGGAAAGCGTGCTTTTGGATACGCTGAGCATATAGGTGCCCAATTTGTTTTTGGGCTGTTGGATGCCGGGGGTGTCCAAAAAGATGATCTGTGTGTGCTCATCGGTGTAAATGAGCTGAATTTTATTGCGCGTGGTCTGCGGTTTGTCGGATACGATGGTGATTTTTTCTCCGATTATGCGATTGAGCAGGGTGGATTTACCCACATTGGGGCGTCCGACCACGCTGACAAATCCGGATGTAAAAGTCATTCGGTCAAGTCCTCCGGTCCAAAGCTGTGCGGCAGCAGTTCTTCAAGGGTAAATACGCGGTAGTCGTCAACGCTGTTGGCTACGATGATTTCCATGTCTTTTCCGAATTCACGCATAACCTGTCTGCACACGCCGCAGGGAAAGGTATCTTTAGCGTCGGCTGTGACGGCCATTTTGCGGATATTGCGCGCGCCTTTGTGCACGGCTGTGAATATGGCATTTCGTTCGGCGCAAAGCGTCGGTGAATACGAGGCGATTTCAATATTGGCGCCCGTGATGACTTCACCGTCTTCTGTGAGAAGGGCGGCCCCTACGCGAAAGCCGGAATACGGCGTATAGGCATTTTCTTTGGCATCGATCGCTATTTGGATGAGTGTTTCGTTGTTCATATGAGTCTCCTGTCTTATTGGGTGAGCAAAGCCAGTATAAGTACGGTGACGAGTGTCCCCATCAGTCCGCCGGCCAGTACTTCGTTTATTTTGTGTATTCCCCCCTCTACCCGGCTTTCGGACACAAGAAAAGCCAGAAGATACCCTAAGAGTGTGATCAGTGGCATATGAGAGAAAGCAGCGATGACGGTGGCTGCGGAAAAGGAGACGGCCGCATGGCCGCTGACTGTACCGCCCTGAAAGTGCGTGCCGTGCCCCTTGGAGAACCGGCTTTTCAGGATAATGGCCAGAAGTACGACGATCATGATCGCGACAAAGGCAATATACAGCGGATTGGCCCGCACTTTGGATAATAGCGAGGCGCCGAAGTTTTCAATCTGTACGACAAAAAGAAGATACGCGACGATCACCGCATTGACGGCTGCAACCAGCACGGCCCCGGCTGCTACGTCTTTTGCCATGCCGGCGGCTATATCGTACTCGGGTTGCAAAAGATCCACGGTTTTTTCAATGGCGGTATTGATAAGTTCCGCAATAAAGACCAGACTGATGGAAAACGCAAGCCCCAACAGTTCCAGCCGGCTGAAGTCGAAAAACAGGCTGAGCAAAAGAGCTGCAATGGCGCTGAGCAGGTGAAAGCGCATATTTACTTCGTATTTGAATGCGGATATGATGCCGTCTACGGCGTGATTGAAGCTCTCGATAAAGCTTCTGGATTTAAAACGGGTCGTTTTCTTTTTCTTTGCCATTTTCCACCTCGGACAAGGCTTCTTTTTCTTTTGCCCGCATTTCGTCTTTGTCGGATTGTGTCATATGGTCGTAGCCGAACAGATGGAGCACGGAGTGAATCGTAAGATATACGAGTTCTTTTTCCAGGGACTGCCCGATTTCTTCGGCCTGTTCCTTTGCCCGTACAGGACAAAGCACAATATCCCCGAGCGGGGTGACGGGCCAGTCCGGCCCCGCGGTAAATCCGGCCGGGAACGAAAGCACATCAGTTACGGCATCTTTTTTTCTATAGTCCCGATTCAGCGTACGGATCTCATCTTCGTCGACAAAAGAGAGGCTGACTTCATACTCTTGCGAAAAACCGCATACGAAAAGCACCGCCTCTACGGCCTCTTCCAGGCGGGATTCGATCCCTGCAGGCAGCGGCACCGCCTGCCGATTGTCAAAATAGAGGCTCACTTTTTCGGCTCGTATCGTTCGTAGGCGTCGATAATGCGTTGTACCAGCGGGTGGCGCACCACATCGGATCGGGTGAATGTAACAAAGGAGATCCCCTTCACCTGATGGAGGATTTTCGACACCGTCACCAATCCCGATTGTCTGCCCCGCGGCAGGTCAATCTGTGTGATGTCGCCCGTGATGACGGCTTTGGATCCGTAGCCTAATCGCGTCAGAAACATTTTCATCTGCTCGTTGGAAGTATTTTGTGCTTCATCCAGTATGATAAAGGCATTGTCGAGTGTGCGGCCGCGCATATAGGCCAGGGGTGCCACTTCGATCTGTCCTTTTTCTTTCAATTTGGCAAAGGTTTCAAAACCCATGATGTCGAACAGGGCATCGTATAAAGGACGCAGATAGGGGTCGATCTTCTCCTGCAGATCGCCGGGAAGAAAACCCAGGGTTTCTCCGGCTTCCACCGCGGGGCGTGTGAGTATAATGCGTTCCACACTCTTTTTTCGATACGCATCCACCGCCATGGCCATGGCCAGATAGGTTTTTCCGGTACCGGCCGGCCCGATACCGAAGACGATATCATTCTCGCGGATCGCCCGGATATAGCGCGCCTGCCCCTGTGTCTTTGCTTTCAG
>JAAYQA010000024.1 GCA_012519495.1 Tissierellia bacterium
CCGAGCCCGAACCGTACGACTACACAGTGGAATACGCCCTTTCCAACGGCAGTTTCCAAGTGGTAAAAGACTATGAAAAGCTGTCGGATGCCGTGGCGGCAGCGAAAGCCGACCGTACGGAAGCGGTTGTGCGCGACGCCAAACGCACACGCGGAAACGGCGTCGTATACATGAACCAGGGGATTGTTATCACCGACCCGTCGCGAAGCAAAGCAGACCATGTGCTTTTGACCTTCGGCACGAACCCGCATGTTTCCTACACCGGCGCCGGTTACGATGCGCTGTTTGTAAGCGGCGACGGAGAGAATGTCTCCATTCGCCTGATGGGCATGGAAGGCCCTGTACACAAAGCGGGCAATCTGAATCCGGTGGATCAGGTGGAGCTGATTCCTTCCGTGCACCGACCCGCGTATTCCTACTATATGAACAACGGCGGCAGCCTCGTGCACTATGTGCAGCAGTTCAGCTACCATGCAAAAGAAAACCGCTATACAGCCAAAGCCTTCCCCATTGAATTAGGAGAGGCACCTTCCTTTATGGCGGAATACCGTCCGTACTATTCGTATAATGCGCAGAATTACTACACCAGCCCGTATGCAACCGGTTCGGTGGGGTATTTTGAACCCTATTACAAAATGCTGCCGATGCGTTCGTATACCAACTATACCGCAGCCGATCTGAACCGTTATATCGCATCCTGGAATCTGGAAGATTCCATGCTGAACGGCACCGGTGAGATTTTCATCCACGTGCAAAACAAAACCGGCGTGAACGCGGCCATGCTGCTTTCCATGGCGGCACATGAGAGCGCCAAAGGCACCAGCCGGATTGCCAAGGATAAAAACAATCTGTTCGGGATCAATGCCACGGACGCCAATCCCTACAGCAATGCCGACGATTTTTATTCCATCGCCCACAATATCGAATACCAGGCGAAAGTGAAAATGAACGACCAGTATCTGAACCATGCCGACGACAGCCGCTACCGCGGTCCGCAATTGGGCGACAAATACAGCGGCATGAATGTGAAATATGCCTCCGACCCCTACTGGGGCGAAAAGATCGTAGGGCATATGGTGCGGCTGGATGCGTTTTTAGGCAATAAAGACGCAAACAAATACGCCATCGGCTGGGTGAAAACGCCATCGTTTGCGTATTCGCCGGAAGGCTGGCCGGAAGCAGCTGCGTATCCTTTGCACAGCGCAAGCTTTAAGGATTTTGTACCCGTGATCGTTACCGGGCAAAAAGACGACTACTACATTGCCCGGGGTATTATGCCTTTGAAAGGCCCGCTGGGAGACATTCGCATTCCTTACGAAAAAGAACACCATGTATATATTGCCCGCGCTAATATGGGCACCATCCGCGGCGGTGTATCGGATCCCAAAGAACCGGCCCAACCTTTGTATATGTATATGGAACGCGTGGCGGGAAAAAACCGCTTCGAGACATCAGTCGCCATTTCCAAACGCTATACGGAAAAAGCCGACACGGTTATTTTAGCCAATGGACCCAATGAGATAGACGCTTTATCTGCGGCACCTTTGGCGGGCTTTCACAAAGCGCCGATCCTGCTGGTTCGCGCAAATGAGATACCGGACTCCGTCAAAGAAGAGATCAGCCGACTGGGCGCCAAAAACGTCATCATTGTCGGCGGAACGGAAGCCGTCAGCAAACAGATCGAAGACGCGTTGGAAAAAGACAAATTAAAAGTCACCCGCCTGTTCGGTCAGAACCGCTACGATACCGGCGCGGCGATCTCCAAAGAAGTGCAGCGCCTGTTGCCGAATCAGACCAAAGTCTTTGTGGCAAACGGCCAAAGTGCCGTCGATGCGATGAGCATCGGTCCGGTGGCAGCCAAAGAAGGCATCCCGATTTTGTTGACCAACGGGACGACGCTGACAGCCAACACCAAAGAAATTCTGAAAGAGGCAGACGGGATCACTCTGCTGGGGCTGGAAAAAGCAATCACGCCGGCGCTGGAAAAAGAAATCAAAGACATGAAAAAAACGACGGAACGGATCGGCGGAGCAAACCGTTCGGAATCGGCGGTAAAAATTGCCGAAACGTATTTTGAGAATCCGCAGTTTGCCGTGATCACCCGTGGCGACAATGCCTTAGCCGACGGTCTGGCGGGTTCCGTATTGGCCGCAAGCTACAACGCACCGCTTCTGCCGGTAGGAACCACCCCGAACGCCGCGATAAAAGCGTATCTGCGCGACAAGCACGGCGACGAACTGTTTGTCCTGGGCGGAGAAGAGGCCCTGACGCTTGCAACAGCAAACGCCATTGCCAATATGATCGAAAGAGATTAAGTGAGAGTTTGATAGAGTGAAAAAAAGACAATTCTTATAGTAAGAACCTGATAATGACCTGTGCGGCATTATTTGCCGCATGGGTTCTTTTTAGTCTTCTTTTTCGCCAAGTGGCGACGATATGAGCCGTATTTATTACGGACGTTACGATTGGTTCGGTATCTTTTCGCTTATACCCAAGCAGTATGTACATACGAATGGTCGTGTGATCGGAAATTTTATTTCTTTTGCGCTGATGGAACCGATACTCGGTACGTGTATTATGTTTGCATCGCCCGTGTATCATAATGTGGTAGAAGGGGTGGACACGTATCGTACGGTACCGGAATCAAAAACCGATTTTTTCAGTCAGATTTATAAAAACATGCGTAAATTAGGACCTTATGTACTGGCAAAGCCGTGGATCCTTAGTGGAGTGCTTTTTGTATCGGTTTTGCTATTGCTTAAAAAA
>JAAYQA010000025.1 GCA_012519495.1 Tissierellia bacterium
ATGATGAACCGGCCAGTGTAAAATTGATGGAGGACTTTGTTAAAGAAAACGGTTATGAAATAGATATTAATCAGAACCGGCTTCATCATGAAATATATCTTTCAGACCCGAGAAAAAGCAAGCCTGAAAACTTGAAAACGGTCATACGACATCCGATTAAGAAGCTGTAGCGGATATTGTTTATGTTTTTTCAACATTTACCGGTGTTTAAAATGACTTTGCCACTTATGATGAGAGCCTATGCAGAATAATTGAGCCAAATGTTTCGACCACCAAGGACCTCTTCTCCGGGGCTGATGGTTTCTTCCCGGAGTTGAGAATCGGAGGCAATTTTGTTATAGTAGTTCGGACGTGTTTCCTTGGCACCCACGTATAAAAAATCAAGAAAGGTTGTTATGTTATGAATCCCAAGAATCTCACCCGTTCCGCGGTGATTGCGGCTCTGTATGCCGTGCTCACGTGGACGCTGCCGGCCATCAGCTATGGTCCGCTGCAGTTTCGCCTGTCGGAAGTGCTCACGCTTCTGGCTTTTTTTAATCCCGCCTTTATTCCGGGCCTCACCGTCGGAACCGTACTTGCCAATCTAACCAGTCCTTTGGGGATGATCGATGTTTTGTTTGGGGCCGGTTCTTCGTTTCTTGCTTTCTTGTGCATGACGCGGATCAAAAATGTATGGATCGCTTCTACGATGCCGGCTCTATTTGCCGTCTTTATCGGCCTGGAGATCTATCTGGTATCGGCCGAGCCGGTCAATTTCTTTTTGGTGTCGGCACAAATCATGTTCAGTCAGCTGGTGATTGTAACACTATTGGGCGTTCCTTTGTTTCGCGGTTTACTGAAAAACCCGGTTTTACATGCATGGATCCTGCCCGCAAAGGGAGAAGCATAAGAAAAAGCGGCTACGCGGCCGCTTTTTGCTTTAGTGAATGTGTTTTTCTTTAAACTCTGCAAAGGATATATCGCCATCGAGCATTTTGTTGACAGCCCCCATCGCCTTGGTATCGCCGTAGAGGATGGCGCCTACGGGCTTGCCTTCCCGGAAAAAGATTTTTTTGAAGTTTTGGTCTTCTGCCTGGTATTCGCGCATTTCGTCGTAATTTTGAACATCGCCGGATGAAAACAGTATGAGGTCGCCCAATTTCAACTGGGAAAACAGCTTGGGGCGTTCGTATAACAGCTGTTTGCCTGTCATATTGGTGCCCGCGATGCGACCCTGTGCGTTAGACTGCGTCCACAGGCCGAAGCATGTGCCATTGTATTCGATACAGTCGCCTGCAGCGTATACGTCTTCTACATTGGTTTGCATATGTCCGTTTACGATGATTCCTTTGTCTACTGAAAGCCCTGCGGCTTTGGCCAGCTGTGTTTCCGGCCGCACGCCGATATTAAACAAAACCCCGTCGCAGGGGATTTCCTCTCCGGTTTGCAGGCGCACGCCGGTCACGGAATCCTCGCCGAGAATTTCGGTTACATAGCGATCGGTATGAATGAGAAGCCCTTTTTCTTCCAGTTCTTCGGTTAAAAAAGCGGAAGAAGGATGATCCAGCTGCCTTGGTAACAACCATGGCGCCATCTCCACAACATGAACGCGAAGCCCCTGTTCCAAAAGCGCATAGGCTGCTTCCAATCCCAATAGTCCGCCGCCTACAACGGTTACGGTTTCCGACCGGGCAAACGCCTCTTTCATGCGCGCCAAATCCTCCAGGGTGCGAAGAGAGATCACATTCTTTTTGTCCTCCCCTTTTGTCTTCGGGATAAAAGACACCGATCCGGTGGCAAGAAGCAGCTTGTCATACTGCCAGACATCGCCGTTATCCAGCCGTACGGTTTTGTCATCCGTGCGGATTTCTTCCACCCCGTGTGACAGGATGACGTCGATATGGGCATCGCGGGCCACTTCTTCTGTCATGATATACAAGTCCTTTTCTGCCAGCGGATGCGCAATCATTTCCGTCAGCTTCAGGCGATAATAGGTATGATGCGCTTCTTTACTGATCATGAGAATGCCGCCGTCCGTGTCTTCTTTTCGGATCTGCAGGGCCGCTGCATGTCCGGCGATGCCGTTTCCGATGATGATGTATTTTTTGTGCTGCATGGTTCCGTCCTTTCGTCGACTGTTCTTATTCCGATTCATACCCTTTTATCCAATAAAGTAAAAGCGAAAGACTATTGTAAGAGAAGCTGTCGTCAAAAGACAGACATTCTGGCAAATTACCGAGTATACTAGGCCCAAAGGGGGTGTGCGTCATAGAACCCATCATTCGAACTGTGAATTTACACAAAGTGTTTCGTATGGGACAGGAAAAGGTACACGCGTTAAACGGCGTCAATCTGTCGATTGACCGCGGCGAATTTGTTGCCATACTGGGAACTTCGGGCTCGGGGAAGTCGACGCTTTTGAATATGCTCGCCGGGTTGGAAAAGCCCAGCAAAGGCGAGATCCATGTAGGCGGCGTGGCACTGGAGAAGCTGAACGAACGGCAGCTGGCCAAGTTCCGGCAGCTGAATATCGGCTTTGTTTTTCAGTCCTATCACCTGATTCCCACATTGACCGCGCAGGAAAATGTGGCACTGGGCCTGATTTTCAAAGGGGTGCCCCGAAAAAAACGGGATGCCATGGCTAAAAATATGCTGGCCAATGTCGGTTTGGCCAATCGGATGAAACATAAGCCGTCGGAACTCTCCGGCGGGCAGCAGCAAAGGGTCAGTATCGCCCGCGCCTTTGTGGATCAGCCCAAGATTGTGTTTGCGGACGAGCCCACCGGGAATCTGGACTCGCGTACCTCCGAAGAAGTCATGGAGCTGATTCGCGGCATGGCCACCGACTTTAAACAGACGCTGGTCATGGTTACCCACGACGAAGACACCGCACTGCATGCCAATCGCATTTTTCATATTATTGACGGAAAGCTGGATCGGATCCAGACCAAAACGAAGGAGGAAACCCATGAGATTACGGAATAAAACCCTGGCGGCACTTTTGGCCCTGCTGCTCTTAGCCACCCCGGCGCTCGCATTTGCCAACGCCACAACGGAAGCATCCGACACAACGGCTGCTGACAGCGCCGATACCGCCCAAATGATTGCCCAGTCTGCAGACGGCGAAGATCCAAGCGAACCATCCGCGCCCCCTGTGCAGGAACCGCCGATTGCAAGCGGACCGCAGATTCAGAACAAACCGAAAATTGTAATCGACACCTATAAGCTCGACCCCAATCCCGTAAAAGCCGGCGATCGGTTTAATCTGGAACTGACCTTTTACAATACCAACGGCATCAATTCCATCCGTAATATGAAGGTGACCCTGACCACCCAGGACACCACACAAAACTCCGGCACCGTTTTTATTCCGGACGATACCTCCAATACCTTTTATGCCCGCTATATTGCGCCGGAAGGGGAAACCACCCGCCGGATCCGCATGTATGTCGTACCGGATGCCGCGCAACGCACCTATACCATGACGGCCCATTTTGAATACGAAGACGCCGACGGCAATGAATTCACCTCCAGCGAAAGCTTCGGGATTCCCGTTGTGCAGCGAACCGAACTGACCACCGGCCAGCTCAATATCCCTACAGAAACCATGAGCTATCAGCCGACGATTGTCCCCGTTCCCTTCTACAACACCGGAAAAACGACCCTGTACAATCTGACCGTCCGTCTGGAATCCGATATGCATACCGATAATCCGCAGATGTATGTAGGAAACTTTGCCAGCGGTTCCCAGGATCAGTTTGAGATCAATGTCACACCGGAAGCGGCCGGGGAACAAAACGGAAAAGTCATTTTTACCTATGAAGATGTGGCCGGGGAATCGTATACGCAGGAGATCCCCTTCACGCTCAATGTAGCGGAAGGCATGGGGATGGAAGACCCGAACATGGACATGGGAATGGAAGATCCCTCCCTGTACGAACAACCTGCCCAACCGATCTGGATGAATCCGCTCGTATGGATCGCCGCCGTACTCCTCATCGTCATTGTGATCGTCGTTATCCGCCGACGCAAGAAGAAAAAAGAAGAGGAGGCCCTGGAAATCGATGAATAATCTCGATCTTTTAGCCATCGGGGCGAGGAATCTGTGGCGGAGGAAACTCCGCACCTTCCTGACCGTCCTGGGGGTTGTGATCGGGGTAACGGCGATTATCATTATGCTGAGTTTCGGTTTGGGGATTGATGCCCAAAACCAGAAAATGATCGCGTCGATGGGCGATGTGACAACGATCACAATCCATCAGAAAGACCAGTACGGCGGCTATTACGGCCCGGATATGGCACAGCAAACCAACACCACGGAAGAAGTCCTGCTGGACCCGACAGCCGTGATGCGGATCGGGCAGATGCCCAATGTGCGTTTTGTCTCCCCGGTAGTAGAAACCAATGTCACCTTGCAATACAAGAAGAAGCAATCCAATGTGCAGGTTATGGGCTTTGATGAGCGCTATCTGGAGGAGTTCGGCATCACGCCGGCTGAAGGGCGTGCTTTTCAACAGGGTGAAACCATGACGGCGATTGCCGGTTCCTGGGTATCCCAAAACTTTTGGGACCCTACGCAAACCAACTACTACGGTCCGCCCGAAGCGCTGGATCTGATGAATATCCAGCTGGATATGGTCCTGGCCGACTGGATCGAAGTACAGCAGCCGTCCCCGTTTGACGACCCGGAGCAGCAACCGTCCCGTCCGCCGGCCCCCAAATACAAAATCAAGGTGTCCGGCATTATGAGCGACACCACCTATGAATACGGACACACTCTGATCATGCCGATCGGAGAAGTCGAAAAGATCAAAAAAGAAAAAGACGCCTATACCAAAAAGTTAAACGCCGCCATGCAACAGGAAGGCGCATCCGGCGGTTTTATGGGCGATCGCCAATCCCAGGGAAATAAGAACAAATACTCCCGTATCCTTGTGAAAGTCGACGATGTGGAAAATGTGGAGTCGGTGCAAAACGAATTGCGTGCCCAAGGCTATATGACATCCAGTCTTCTGGACATTGCCACCTCCGTCGCTGAACAGGCCCGCGTCATACAGATGATTCTGGGCGGCATCGGCGCTGTATCCCTGCTGGTTGCAGCCATCGGGATTATGAATACGATGGTGATGAGTATCTACGAACGCACCAAGGAAATCGGCGTGATGAAAGTCATCGGAGCATCCATTGCCAATATCCGAAACATGTTTCTGATTGAAGCAAGCCTCATCGGTCTTTTGGGCGGCATCTTCGGGGTCGGCCTCAGTCTTTTGGGCTCCAAGCTGATTAACACCGTCCTGCCATCGTCTGCCATGTTTGGCGGCGGGATGGATGGTGAGGCCATGAATCTGTCCATTATCCCTTTGTGGCTTATCGTATTGGCGCTGCTGTTCTCCATCGCGATCGGCGTCATTTCCGGCTACTATCCCGCCGTACGCGCCACAAGGCTAAGCGCCCTGGAAGCCATGCGCAACGAATAGGAAATTCTGCCATCAAATGCCCGGCAAGCCGGGAAGCAAGAGAGGGGCCTGTGACAGGCCCCTCTCGCTTTTCTTTTGTGATGCAATAACCCTTCTTGGCACATTTCAACCGGGAGAGTTGAAGATATAGGGTAACGGCTGCCATTTTTTCCGTATCGGTAACCCGCATCATACAAAGATAGCTGATTGGTACATCATCCCAAAAGACGCATGCCCTTGTGGTGCAGGGTGAAGCGGGCTTCTTTTACATCGGGAATCAGTTCGCCGTCGATATTCAGCCAGGTGGGTCGATCGGTTTGGATGTGGATCTCTTCGACACGATCGTAACGTACGGTGGAAAATTTGTCTAAATGGTCGCCTTTTCCCAAAGCCGGCAAAAGAACCAGTCTTTGGGGGATGCTTACTTTCTGGATCATACAGGTGTCAAAAAGCCCATCATCCACAACGGCATTGCCTAAAATTTCAATCCCTCCGCCATAATAGCGGCCGATTCCCACGGCACACAAAAGCGTGGGGCGTTCGATCACCTCTTCGTTTAGATGAATCCGCATGCCCATTTCTTTATACGAGAGCATCAGCAAAAGAACACTTAAGCGATACCCCAGGCTGGGCGGCACAAAGCCGGGCAGGGTCGTTTTGTGGTGTACCACTTCTGCATCAAAACCTATGCTGGCGATATTCATAAAAAAGTGTTCGTTGGCAAAACCGCAGTCGACTTCGCGCATCTGATCCGCTAAGATGCGCTCGGTAGCGGCCCGGGTGTCCAGCGGGAGTTGATGCGAGCGGGCGATGTCGTTGCCCGAACCCGAGGGGACAATGCCCAAAACGGCATGCGGATGCTTGTATACAACCGACCCGATTTCGTTTAGCGTACCGTCGCCCCCGCAACCGATCAGCGCATCGCAGCCTTCTTGTATGGCCTGTCCGGCACAGGCGGCCGGCAGCTTGCCGGGATTTGTTTCCGACACAATAAAATCCGCCCCGGCGTTCGTAAGAAGATTTCGCACGATGTCGAGGCGGTCTTTTTGCTGCTTGCCCGCACTGGGATTCCATATGACGGCGTATTTACGCCTCATCGCGGTCCTCCAGGGCACGGCGCAGCGCTTGTTCTTCTTCTGTGGATAAAGGTGCATCGGCCACGCCGTTGGTGATCTCTTTGGCAAAGGTGGTGCTGCCGTCGCGGCCAAAGATCGTGGTGATCAAAACCCCGCTGTCGTGGCGGTCCAAAAGCGCATACGACCACGAACGGCGCGCGGTTTCGTCATCAAATACGGAATAGCGGATAAAACCCGATTTCGTCATCGCATTTTCCAGTTGCCGTGTCTGCTGACTGGCCGCGTCTTCAAACGCACGAATCGTATCGTCATGCGTTTGCAGGGTTGTCCCGATCACTTTCAGGTATTCTTCCAGATTGATATCTTCCGTTCCGCGCAGCATCAGGTCGTAGCGTCGTTTCATCCGGTTGATCTTGCGATTGGTCTGGCTGATCATGGAAAACAAAAAGACCAGTCCCAGTATCGCGATGATGAGCAGCACTACCTGCAGCGTGCGGATTACATCCAAAAACCCTTCCACCTATTCTCCCCTTGCGATGCGCCGAAGGGCGTCAACGGCAAGATCGACTTCCTCTTCGGTATTAAAATAGGAAAAACTGAAGCGGACCACGCCGGTGTCCAGCGTGCCGATCGTTTTATGTGCCAGCGGTGCGCAGTGCAGTCCGGGCCGCACGGCAATGCCGTAGTCCTGATCCAGCCGGTATGCCACTTCCGCCGAGTCCATCCCGTGGATGTTCAGCGAAAGAACCGGGCCCTGCCTTTCATCCAGCGGACCGTACAAAAGAATGCGTTCCTCGTCTTGAATTCCGTCGATCATTTGGCGCATCCGTTTCATTTCCTGTTGGTGTAGGGTGTCGATCCCGGTTTCTTCAATGAAGGACAGTCCCGCGCCCAGGCCGATGATCCCCGGCCCGTTGGGGGTGCCGCTTTCCAGGCGGTCCGGCATGATTTGCGGCTGGACAAAGTCCTGGGAAAAGCTGCCGGTGCCTCCCTGGCGGATCGTTTGCAGTTCTACCCCCGGGGCAATATACAAGCCGCCCGTACCCATCGGGGCAAACAGACCTTTGTGTCCGGGAAAACACAGCATGTCAATCTGCATTTCCTGCACATGGATCGGCAAGACCCCGATCGACTGCGCCGCATCGACCAGAAACGCGGCTTTGCCGTGGATCGCTTTGCCTACTTCTTCTACCGGCATGATGGTACCGGTGAGATTGGACATATGTGTCATACAGACAAGCGATGTGTTCTTCCGCAGGGCGGTCACGATCTGTTCCGTTGTGATATTCCCTTGCCGGTCGCCTTCCACAATCGTCAGTTCGATGAGCCCTTTGTTTTTCATTTCCATTAACGGACGGTTCACCGAATTATGTTCCATAGATGTGGTCACCACATGATCGCCGCTGCGTAAAAACCCGTGTATGGCGGTGTTTAAACTGTCCGTACAATTGTAGGTAAAAACCGTGCGCAAGGGATCTTCTCCGCCGATAAAGTCACACAGTCGTTCTCTTGTATCATAAATCGCCCGGTCCATTTTGAGCGCCATGGAATGGCCACTCCGCCCGGGATTGGCCGCATAGTTGCGCAGGCAGTCTTCCACTGCCGCAAGCACGCAATCCGGTTTGGGAAACGATGTGGCCGCGTTGTCAAAATAAGGCATAAGCACCTCCGAAAAATTTCTCTGTATTCAGTATATCACACAAGAAACGAGCCTTCCCCCTTTTGCAGCGACAAATACGGGAAGGCTCGTTTTTTTATATATCCATGGCCACGCGGCCGTCTTTTATTTCGATAATCCGATCGGCTTTTTCTGCTATGCGCTGATCGTGGGTGATAATGACAAAGGTGGTTTTGGATTTTTCGTTGATATCGCGCAACAAATTGTAGATGCTTTCGCTCGTGTCTGAATCCAGATTGCCGGTGGGCTCGTCGGCCAGAACGAGCTTAGGCTCATTCATCAGCGCCCGGGCAATGGCGGTGCGCTGCTGCTGGCCGCCGGACATTTTGGTAGCCGGATTGTTCATGACCTTCTCCAAACCGACCATCTCCAGCAGTTCATGCGCATAATCCCGTTTTTCTTTGGATACCCGCCCGTACTGAATCCGGAAAGGGATCAGTACATTTTCCAAAGCCGTAAACTCCGGCAACAAATAATGCGACTGAAAGATAAACCCGATGGTCTCGTTTCGAAGGGCGGCCAGCTCTCTTTTTTTCATTTGGTCGGTGCGTTTGCCACCGATATACACCTCGCCATTTGTGGGGCGGTCCAGCGTTCCGACAATATTGAGCAGAGTGCTCTTGCCGCTGCCGGACTGGCCGATGATAGAGGTAAAGCTGCCTTCCTCGATCGACAGATCCACCTCATGCAATACTTTTGTTTTTACATCGGTGCCGTACTCTTTGCTTACTTGTTTTAATTCAATCATATTAGCCATTGCGGATTACCTCGATCGGGTCTAATTTCGACGACTTTCGCGCAGGAATTAAAGAAGCCAGCGTGGATACCACAATGGCAAAGGCTGCGGAGAGTGCGATAAAGTTCGGGTTGATATATAAGGGCACAATCGGTGTACCGTCAGGATTTAAGGCAAAAGTGGAAAACGCATAGGTCAGTCCCAGACCCAGCGCGATACCCAACACCGCGCCGGCAATCCCCAAAAGCATGCCCTGAAACAAAAAGATCAGGCTGGATGCACCGTCCCGGATGCCCATGGCTTTTAAGATGCCGATCTGGCGCGACTTTTGTACCACCGTGATGGCCAGCACACTGGCTATGCCCAGCAATACCGAGATCATCACGAAAATCTGTATCATATAACTGGAATAGCTTTGTCCTTCCAGTCCGCTTAGAAGCGCCTGATTGTCATCTTTCCAATTGCTGACTTCCACTTTGTCGGATAAAACTTCCCGGATTTGCTGTGCAATCTGATCGGCGGCAAATACATCGGTCACCTGCATTTCGATAGAGGTTGCTTCCTCTCCGTAATCGAACAGCATTTGTGCGGTTTCCATTGTGCTGAGAATCCAGGTGCTGTTTAAGTTTGCGTTCTCCAAATCGAATACGCCGGTAACAACAGCGGTTTGCGGTTCGCCGACATTGGTAAGGATCTCGACTTCTTCCCCGATGGTCATTTCGGTGTCTTCCAGTAGGTTTTTCCCGATCAGAATCTCGTTTTCCGCGGTCGGGAGGGCACCTTCTGTGAGCCGTTCTTCTATCCCGTAAATGCCTTCCGATTCCGCAAAGTCCAAACCGCGCAGGAAGATACTGTAATTATCGTCCGCATAATGGATGAGCGCCTGCCCTTCTGCCACCGGGGACACATGTTCTACCCCTTCTGTCTCGTTTTGGATCGTATTGATCACGCTCGCATAATCGGCTATGCGCTCTTCCTCCTTCGTGCCGGTTACCGTAATCTGCGACTGACTGCCGATGGTCGTGTCCACTAAATCAATCTGCAGCCCTTCAATCAAAGAACCGATAAAAATCTGTACGGATACGCCGATCGCGATCCCTAAGGCGATCAAAAAAGTCTGGCCTTTGCTGGAGCGCAAAAACCGCAGGGCGATACTAAAGGCCAGTCTCATCGTGTGCTCCTTTTTCCAGTGTTTCCAGTTCCTTAAATGTCGTCATAATGTAATCCGCCTGCAGCGATTCGGCCCGTTCGCCAAAACGCCGCACCGCATTGCCGCCGATAATAATTTTGACATCTGCGTCGATCTTGCGGATATCCTGAATCATATTTCTTGTGGAGATCAAATGATAGGGATTGGATATACTGATGGCCACGTAGTCGATCTTCCGACTTTTCAAACCGGCTTCCAGCACGCGAAACGGAGTATTTCCTCCCACAAAAATAGCGGTGAATCCCAGATAAGTGAAAATATCGGTCACCATACGCGCCCCCACACTGTGGTATTCATTGGGCGGACAGAAAACGACAACCGTCTTCCGGTTTTCTGCGTGAATCTCCCGCCGCTCCTGTACGACATAGTGATAGCAGTTTTCTACAATCGTCTTGATCATGGCGGTTCGGATATGCTCATTCCAGATATCTATATTCGGATTGCCCGTCGACTCCATTTCGTTGAGCGAGGGCCCCAGTATTTCTTCATAGACTTCAAAAAAGGTCATTTCTTTCTTTTCCAGCAAATCCTGTACGAACAGAAGCGCTTCGTCGCGCCGTTCTTTTTCTATAATAGTTAAAAATGTGCGGAGATTTTCCTTCATCAGGCACCTCTTTCTTTGATTCGTTCATTATACCACAATTTGAATTGTTTTAAACATATAATAGAAATATATTGACATATAATCACATATTGTGATATACTGTAACAAAGAGATAAGGAAGACACGATGGAACATTTTGCCTCCCAATTGCGGGCACTGCGCCTGTCGCACAAGCTGACCCAACGGGAATTAGCCGACAAACTCCATATCGGGCAAACAGCTGTAGCCAATTATGAAAACGGGAC
Source organism: Tissierellia bacterium (assembly GCA_012519495.1). Classification (GTDB taxonomy): domain Bacteria; phylum Bacillota; class Clostridia; order Tissierellales; family Peptoniphilaceae; genus JAAYQA01. Next base: position 10,985 of record JAAYQA010000025.1, read on the forward strand.
GCGCGTTCCGGATCTTTCCATGTGTATCCGCATAGCCGATGTCTTTCAGATCAGTCTGGATACACTGACGGGGCGAAAAATCTCCCCTGCTCAGACAAGCACGAGTCCGATCCATACCGCTGCCGATTATTATTCCGCCTTATTCCGGGGAGACAAAGCCCGGGCACAAAAAATTCTGCTGGATCTTTTGCACGCCGATACACCCTCCGAGACAATCTATTTTCAATTTATGGAAGTAGCACTGCTTCGTACGGGTCAACTTTGGGCCAAAGGAGAGCTCCCGGTATGGAAGGAGCACCTCATTTCGGAAATCGTACTGGAACACTTGTCTCTGATGCAGATGTACCGAAAACAAAAAGTCCTTCGCCATCCGAAAAATGTAATCAGTCTGCTTCCCGGTGCCGAACAGCATGGCATCGGGCTTCGCATGATCGGGGCGTTGGTAGAAGAAGCCGGTCATGCGGTACACTTTTTGGGGCCGCATCTTCCGGCCGACCATGTGTTGGAGGCGATCGACACCTTGCGTGCCGATGCGGTGCTTTTGTCCTGCACCATGCCGGAAAATGTAGACACCGCCTGTATGCTCATGGAAAAAATCCGCCGGGAAAAAAGAAAAAGCACCCCTCTTCTCATCATCGGCGGTACGGCCTTTGCCAAAATGAAAGACCCCGCCACCCAAACCGGGGCGGATCATTTCTGTATGCGCAGTGCCGATGTCTTAGAGATATTGTCCTAACACAAAAGCACCGGAAAACTTGCTATAATGGGACAAGGAGGATACACCCATGACTATGCCCGTCCTTTTTATCGGCCACGGCACGCCGCTAAACGCCATTGAAGACAATGAATACACCCGGTACTGGGAACGCTTGGGAAAAGAAATCGAAGAGCGACATAATCCGCGTGCGATTCTCGTGATCTCTGCGCATTGGGAATCGGAGGCGCATTTTGTCACCGGCGAAGAAAAACCCCGGCAGATTTACGATATGTACGGCTTTCCCCGCGAACTGTACGAATTACGTTACGACACCGTCACGGATCCTTTGCTGGCGGGCCGGATTTATGAGCTCACCGGCGCCCGCACCGACACCTCGTGGGGAATCGACCACGGAAGCTGGTCTGTTTTATGCCGCCTGTTCCCGGAAGGAGACATCCCCGTTTTGCAACTTTCCATCAACCGTCTGGCTACCTTTGAAGCCATGTTTGCCTTCGGGGAACTGCTGCAGCCTTTGCGCGACGAAGGCGTACTTATTATGGGTTCCGGCAATGTCGTACATAATCTGGGTACCCTGCAATGGGGAGAAACCCGGGGCTACGACCACTGCATCCGGTTTGACCAAACCATACGCGATGCCGTCATAGAAAGAAATCTACCGCTTCTTTTTCATCCTCCCTTGGAAAAGGACCGCAGACTTCGTTCCTTTATCACCCGCGAACACTACGCACCGCTGCTGTATGCGCTGGGCGCAACCCGCCCCGGTGACCGGGTCACCGTATTCAACGAATCGTTTGTTATGGGCTCCTTGTCCATGACAAGCTATCTGTTCAGCGAACCTTCCGCGTAAAGAAACGAGCACCCGCTGCCCGGCGGGTGTTTGTTGTCAGCAATGTTGCTTTTGTATAACCACGAAAGAATTGAGAAAGAAAACCTGCCAAAGGAGAAAAAGGGTTTCTCCGCAGCCGGCCTTCGGAGCGAGCGGCAGAGCTTGTGGGCTAAGGCGGAAATTGCTCCACAGCCGCGTTCTTGTGGCATGCACCCGCCACTGTCGCGGCTGTAATTTCCGCCGTGCCCGGACAAGCTCCCGCAAGCGGAGCCGCCGGCGGAGGAGATCCGTTTTTCGACCCTTA
>JAAYQA010000026.1 GCA_012519495.1 Tissierellia bacterium
TTTGTTGAGTGTCATTGTGATGGCGGCGGTGAGTGTGGTTTTGCCGTGGTCAACGTGGCCGATGGTGCCGATGTTGATATGCGGTTTGGTTCTTTCAAATTTTTGCTTACCCATGATTTCCCTCCTGTGGATGTGTGAAAGGCACATAATCATCGGAACTTCCGAGCATGAAAAAAAGCGCCTTGTCCATAAACGTTTAAATTATTCTACCATAGAAGGCGCGCGTCATGCAATGGACGAACCCCGGTAGAATCGGGGCGCAGTGAAGGCCAGGCCGTGAATACGAGCGGGACCGGCTTCTGTCAGCGCGCGCGTTGCGTGTTTCATCGTGTTTCCCGTGGTCACAAAGTCATCCAGCAACAGCACGCTTGTATGCGTTAAGTGAATCCCCGGAGCCGGCTGAAAGGCCCCCAGCAGATTCGTTTCTCTTTGTGCGCGGTTGAGCTTGTTTTGCGCCCGGGTGTTTTTTGTCTTTAGCAGAGCATCGCAGATAACAAGACCCGTCCGGCGGCTGAGTTCTTCCGCCATGAGATGGGTATGATTGTAGCCGCGCTTTTTGATCGCCGCAGGATGCATCGGCACAGGTACGATATGCGTGTAGGATTGATAATCTCCCTGTTTCACAAAAGCCGCCAGCAAAGCGCCGATGGGTTCTGCCAGTTCGGCTTCGTCGTGGTATTTGAACTGCCGGAAGATCTGCTGCAGGAAGCGATTGTAAAAATACGCGATCGAACAGCTGTGCACCTCGTCGTATGCGTATTCCCCGCCGTGTGCCTCCAGCTGTTTCCTACAGTCCCTGCACAGTATTTCGCCGTAGGTTTCTTCTTCTTTGCAAAACAGGCAGATGCCTTCTCTTACAAACAGAAAATCGGACAGCTTCATCGGATCCCCCGCCTTCCCTTTTCGGTTGCGGCGGCCAGTCGCGTAGCCAGTCCCGTAAAGCGCACGCGGGTATGCGTGTTGGCAATCATCTGTTGCATAATTCTTCTTTCCCCGGTCAGGATCACCAGATCTCTCGCCCGGGTGATGGCCGTATACAGAAGATTCCTTGTGTACAGCATGGGCGGACCATTGTGCAAAGGAAGAATGACGATGGGAAATTCACTCCCCTGGGACTTGTGGATTGTGATGGCATAAGCAAGGGCAATATCGTCCGCTTCTTTTTTGCTGTAGGTGCAACGGGCGCCGTCGTCAAATACGACGGTGATCTCTCCATCAAACACGCGCCGGATCGTTCCCATGTCGCCGTTGTAAACCCCCTGGGCCTGTGTGCCGTCGGCTAAGGTGACGGCGATCTCGTAATTGTTTTTCATCTGAATGACCCGGTCGCCTTCGCGCAGGGTTTCCCCTTTGGACTGCGTCTGCCCTGCGGCGGGTGTATAGGGATTCAGGATCTCCTGCAGGCGTTCGTTTAGGTGTATGGTGCCGGCCGTACCTTTCTTGACCGGCGCCAACACCTGCATATCGGGCAGTCCGACGCCGTAGGCTTTGGGCAGGCGGGTTGCCAGCAGCGTTTCAATTAAGCGGACACTCTCTTCCTGCGAGCGGGTTTCCATAAAAAAGAAATCCTTCTCCGGCTCGTTTACCCGCAACGATTCGCCTTTTTGCATCCGGTGCGCATTGACGACAATATTGCTTTCTTCCGCCTGGCGGTAGATCTTTGTCAGCCGGTGTGTGGGAATGACCCCGCTTTCAATCAAATCCTGCAAAACATTCCCCGCACCTACAGAAGGAAGCTGATCGGCGTCTCCCACAAACAGCAGGCGGGTCTCTTCTTTTACGGCCAGAAGCAGGCGCTGCAGCAAAAAAAGATCCAGCATGGAACTCTCGTCGATAATGATCCAGTCGCATTCCAGAGGGTTTTCTTCGTCGTATTCGAACGGCGGAAACACAGAGGGATTGTAACCCAGCAGACGATGCACCGTGGCGGCGGGCACACCGGTGCTCTCTTCCAACCGTTTGGCCGCCCGGCCGGTTGGGGCGCAAGTATACGCACTCTTTTTGTGTTCGCCGAGAATGCGCAAAAAAGCCCGCAGCAAAGTGGTTTTCCCGGTGCCTGGGCCGCCGGTCAACACGGAAACCGGATGCGACAGTGCCAGGCTGATGCCGGCTTTTTGTTCTTCTCCCAGTCCGTCCATAAGAGCCGGTTCCACCTCCAGGGTGTCTGTCCGGGTGAGCGCTTTTCGCGCTAAAATATGCGCCGCATCGCGTTCGGCTTCATAAAAATCCCTTGCATAGCAGCAGGGAGGATCCGTATCTTCCCAGTGAAGCTCTGTCTGCAGACGCAGGGCAAAGATCTGTTCCAAAACGAGTTCTTCCGAAACGCCCAGGATCTCCCGCGTCCGGGAAAGGAGCACCGGTTCGGGCAGACAGCTGTGGCCTTCTCTTTGTCCGGCCTCCCGCAATACATACAGAATCCCCGCCTTGATGCGGAAGGGATCATCCGGGCCGATGGCGTTTTCGCGGGCAATTTCATCCGCTTTTCGAAATCCGATCCCAATGACATCCTCGGTGAGCCGGTACGGATTCTCCCGGATGACGGCGCGCGTACGATCCCCGTAAGCGCGGTAGATTTTGGTCGCCAGATGCGGCGTGATCCCGAGCGATTGCAAAAAGAGCATGATTTCCCGGCTTTCGGCCTGCTTTTCAAACGAAGCGGAAATGATCTGCAGCGTCTTTTTGCCGATGCCCCGTACAGACAGCAAGCGTTCGGGTTCTTCTTTCATGACGCGCAAGGTGTCTTCCCCGAACAGATCGACAATGTTCTCTGCCAGTTTCGGGCCGATTTTATCGATCACGCCGGACGCCAGATAGGCATAAATTGCACTTTTGGAAGAAGGGGTGATCACCGAAAAGCCGCTCACCTGAAACTGCTCGCCGTATTTGGGATGAAAGATCAGTTCGCCCTGCACGCGCACGGACTCCCCCGCCGCCAAAGCCGGCATGGTTCCTGTGATGGTGATATCGCCGTCATCGGTCAGCAAACCGGCGACACAATAGCCTGTTTCATCCGACTGAAAACGGATATCGGTGATTTGTCCTTCCAGTTCCATGGGCCCCTCCTCTTTTTCTATGATCTATTATACCATCATATCTCTGGCGGAATTTCCTCGGAATACGCTGTGAGCCGCTTCGCAAAAGAGGAAGCACGCTATAAGATAAAGTGGCGGTGCAGGGGTATAAATGCTGCAATACGGGAGGTGCTGTATGGGTAATTTTATAATGGGAAAAGGGAGTCGTCCCTTTGTGATGGAAAATCAGATGCTGATGCGCCACGGGCTGATCACCGGGGCGACCGGCACGGGGAAAACGGTGACTTTAAAAGTACTGGCAGAGAATCTAAGTGAGCAGGGCATACAGGTCTTTTTGGCCGATGTAAAAGGCGATTTGTCCAGTCTGGCAGAGCCTTTGGAGAACAATCCGGATATTCAGGCGCGCCTGGAGACGCTCGGTGTGAAAGACTTTGTGCCGCGTTCGTATCCGGTGACCCTGTGGGATGTGTACGGCGAGAAAGGGATTCCCGTGCGCACAAGCATCGCAGAAATGGGTCCTTTGCTTCTTTCCCGCCTGCTCGGGCTGAACGACACCCAATCGGGCATAATGGACATTGCCTTCCGCGTGGCAGACGAACAGGGATGGTTGCTTCTGGATCTGGATGATCTGAAAGCCATGTTAGGATATCTGTCGGAAAACGCCGCGACCTTCCGTTCGCAATACGGAAATATCGCACCCGCCTCGGTGGGGGCGATCTTGCGCTCCATTCTCTCTCTGGAAGAACAAGACGGCGATCTTCTGATCGGAGAACCGGCTTTGCACGTGGCGGATCTTTTGCAAAAGCCCGGCGAAGAAGGCATGATCCACATCCTGCAGTCGCAAAAACTCTATCTGAAGCCAGCGTTGTATTCTACGCTGCTTTTGTGGATGCTGTCGGAACTGTACGAAGAGCTGCCCGAGGTGGGAAACATCGACAAGCCGAAGATCGTTTTCGTCTTTGATGAAGCGCATCTTCTGTTTGACGATATGTCCAAGGCGCTCACCGACAAAATCGAACAGATCATCCGCCTGATCCGCTCCAAAGGGGTGGGGATCTTCTTTGTCACCCAAAGCCCGATGGATATTCCCGAATCCGTCTTAGGCCAGCTGGGTAACAAGATCCAGCATGCATTGCGCGCCTATACGCCCAAAGAGCTGAAAGACGTGCGCGCCATCGCCCAGACGTTCCGCGAGTCGGAAGGGCTCGATGTAGCAGAGGCGATCACCTCCCTGCAAACCGGGCAGGCCGTGGTGTCGCCATTGGATCCGGACGGAACGCCGATGCCTGCCGACATCGCTATGATCTACCCGCCCAAAAGCAAGATCGGTACATTGGCAGAAGAGCGCTACGGGGAACTGATGCGCCAGTCGCCGTTTCTGTTCAAGTACGAACAGCGCGTAAACCGCGAATCGGCGTATGAAATGCTCTCCACCCGGGCGGAACAATTGGCCCGCGAGCAGGAAGCCGAGGCACTGCGTGTGCAGCTGGAAAAAGAGGCCAAGGAAAAAGCCAAAAAAGAAGCCAAAAACAGCCCCCGCTCCAATCGGGAAGGCATTACCGAACGCTTTACCAAAAACATCGCGGGCACGGTCGGCCGGGAAGTCGGCCGCACACTCATCCGCGGCATCCTCGGCAGTTTCAAGCGATAAATCCGAACAAAGAAAACCCGGCATGCGCTGTACATGCCGGATTTTCTTTTCGTTACGGTTTTACATCCAGGGCTTCCTGAGGAATCGTAATCTCTGTTACTTCATTGATTTTTGAAAAGGTGCCCGTAATCTTCTGATTGGATTCCATCGTGACTTCTTCGGTATAGGAGAACCTCATGTCCATGTCGATGCCGGTGGGATAATACGTGTCTTTTTCGATCGTATACTGATATTTCAGGTGATTGAATTCCATGTTGCCGGGGAGTTCTTCCTGGTTTTGCATCTGCAGTTCGAGCAGCTTGTTGGCATCTTCGCCGTTGCCGTCGTAGGTCAGAAGATAATGATCGCCCTGCTCGGTGACAACGAGATTGTCTTCAATCTCAGACCGCCTGCACGGGCGGTCTTTTTTTACGGCTTTACGGAAAAAACGGGGGTTCCGTCGCTTCCGGTTTCGCCGCGGCGGTTCATCAGTTCGGACACAGTCACCAGGCGATACCCGCGTTCGTGCAGGGCGGGGATCAGCGTTTCCGACGCGGTGGCGGTAGATTCGTGCAGATCGTGCATGAGGATGATGTCCCCGTCTTCTACCTGATCCAGTACGGCGTCGATCGTGGCGGCCGCATCGCGGGTTTTCCAGTCCAAGGTATCGACCGACCACCTAATCAGCGGCCGCCCCGCTGCGGTTTGGACATCGGTGTCATAGGCGCCGTACGGCGGTCGCACCAGAGCCGGGCGGAGGCCTGTGACACTTTCAATCGCCTGATCGGTCAAGGCAAACTGGGCGTTCAGCTCCTCTGTTCCCAGCCGGGTCAGATCGGGATGCGAATAGGAATGATTGCCGATTTCCGACCCTTGTTCCACAATGGCGCGGATCACTTCCGGATAGCTTTCCACCCGGTTTCCCAGGACGAAAAAGGTTGCATGCCCGCCGACACGGTCCAATGCGGCCAGTATGCGCTGCGTGTTTTCCGCTGTGGGGCCGTCGTCGTAGGTGAGCGCCACCATGGCCTCACCGGTTACCGTTTCCTGTGATTCGGTATCTTCCGTTGCGGTTTCTATGGCCTCTTCCGTTTCCGGTGCGGGGTCCTCCGCTTCTTCTGTTGTTTCTGTTTCTTCTGTTTTTGGTGCCTCTTCGGGCATCCGGATTAACGCGCTCCATTCTTCGCCGATCAGATCGATATAGGGTATGCCTTCTGCGCCGGCATATAACTGATACTTTTCAAAAATGACGCGGAGACCGTCCTCTTTCAGAATGATTGTGGAATAGTTTGCCGCATTCGGCAAAATGCCTTCTTCGTAGTGCGGCCCCTTGGCAATGTCTTTCCAGGCAGGGTCCTCGTTGAAATACCGGTCGGCATAGGCGGCGATTTTTTCCACAGCTTCTTTCTGGAGCAATTCGTTTATCTCTACCGGTCGGTCTTTTTGCAGATCGTAATAGAAGGTCTGCCAGATCTCTTCCGGATGCGCCAAATAGGATGCGGTTTCTGTGATGCGATACAAAACCGTTGTGATGTCTCCCTTTTTATAAGACGAGTATTCGATGTTCAGCATGGCTTCCATGCCGGCGCGTCCCTGCATTTTTTTGTTGCGATGAAGAAAGTCCTGTTCCCATTGCTGCACCTGCTGCAAAATGGCACGGTCGACCTGTTCTACACCGAATTGCGGATGATGAATCGTATACTGCCGGTCTTTTTCATAGCCGAAGACGCTATGCAGTTGACCGGTTTCCCGGTGGATCTGTATCGGCCCGTCGTATTCAAAAGGACCGGTATCCTCCGGCGTTATCTTTTCCGTTTCCGTAACGGGTTCGGTTTGTACGTCGGGTTTTTCTTCCGTTTCGATTTGTTCTGTACCGACGTCTCCGGTTTCCGTTACCGCCGCGTCGGTGGATTCGGTATTATGCGCTTGCCCTGTTTCGCAGGCAACCAAAAAAAGAACCGCGAGGAACAGGGCAAAAGCGCGTTTTGCTCTTTGCATGCTGCTCACCTCTCACGGTTCATTGTATGCGATACTTCTGTTGTCTTCGTAACAAAGGCGTAACAAACCCCTTGCAAAATTGTTTCGAAACCCTTACAATGCGCGGCTGCCGCCTTTGGCATCCAGGAAAAGTCCCACCGGACAGTGGTCGGAGCCCATGATCTCATCGTAAATGCAGGCATCCTGAATCTGCGGTTTCAACGCTTCCGATACGACAAAATAGTCGATGCGCCAGCCGGCGTTTCGTTCCCGGGCGCGGGTCACATAGCTCCACCAGGTGTAGCGGTCTTCCTGATCGGGATAAAAATGCCGAAAAGTGTCGATAAAGCCTGCATGCAGCAGTTCGTCAAACTTGCCGCGTTCTTCGTCGGTAAATCCGGCGTTTTTGCGATTGCTCTGCGGGTTTTTCAGGTCGATCTCTTTGTGTGCCACATTCAGATCGCCGCACAGCACAACGGGTTTGATACGTTCCAGCTCTTTCAGATAGGCCCGGAAGGCATCTTCCCACAACTGGCGATACCCGAGCCGCGTCAGTTCGCGCTGCGAATTCGGCGTGTAAACATTTACGAGTATAAAATCCTGAAACTCAAGGGTAATCACCCGGCCTTCTTTGTCGTGCTCGTCGATCCCGATCCCGTAACGCACATCCAGCGGTTGGAATTTCGTGAAAACCGCCGTGCCGGAATAACCCTTTTTCTCGGCGTAATTATAGTATTCTTCGTAGCCCGGCAGATCCATCTCCTGCTGTCCTTCCTGCATTTTGATCTCCTGCAGGCAGAATATATCCGCGTCCTGTTCCCAGAACACATCCATAAAGCCTTTTTTCATAACCGCCCGAAGACCGTTCACATTCCACGATATGAGTTTCATACATTCCCCCTGTTAGTCTTTGTATTTTCTGAAAGCAATTTTTATGCTTGTACCTTCCCCTAAATGCGAATTCAATTCGATCTCGCCATTGTGCAGTTTGATCACATGCTTCACGATCGAAAGCCCCAGGCCCGTACCGGACTTGTTCGCGCGGGCTTTATTGGACATATAAAAGCGTTCAAATATGCGGTGCTGATCCTCTTCCGAAATCCCGATGCCGGTATCTTTCACGAGCAGATAGCAGCGGGTGGAGTCGGTCATGGTCTGCACCTGTACAATCCCGTTTTCTACATTGTATTTGATTGAGTTGGAGACCAGATTTGTGATCGCATCTTCGATCATGCGTAAGTTTCCGCGGATGACGGCTCTTTCTCCGGTAACTTCCAACTGAATATTCCGTTCTTCGGCATTGATCGAATGCTTTTTTACCACGTCTTCCGCCAGCGCCAGCAGATCGATTTCGTCGCGCAATAAATCGGTCGGGTTCTCATTTTCCAGCAGGCTCAGGCGTATCGTATCATCGATCAGACCCAGCAGCCGATTGCCCTCGCTCAGTATAACCCCCGCAAAACGCCGGGCGTCTTCGTCGGTGGCAAGACCGGAGGTAATCATTTCCGCATAGCCGTTGATGGATGTCAGCGGCGTTTTCAGTTCATGGCTCACATTGGCCGTGAAGTCGCGGCGCATCTGCTCCGATTCGATCAGTTTGTTCATCGAATAGTTGATCTGCGCCTTTTCGTATTCGATATCTTTGATATAGGGTTCCAGTTCGGGATACACTTTTTTGGCGGGCATGGTTTCCCGGCCGGACAGAATGCCCCGCACTTCTTCCATCGTGTCGATCACGGGGTCCAGCGTATTGGTTGTAAAGCGTTTGGCTACGGTCGGGATCGACAATACAAAAACACCCATGACCATAATGGTAATGGGCAAAACGGATAAATACGTGTATAAGAAGTTTTCTTTGGGAAGGGAGTACTGCACCTGCTCCCCATTCTCCTGCAGGATGACCGTGTCGTACAGTTCCGGTTTTTCCACCGGCCCTCTGCGCAATCGCTGATAGGAAGAGTCCGGCGCTTGCTGATGCAAACGGATATCTTCCAGCAATTCCCTGTTTTCATCCTCCCGCTGCGTTGTGATCGACACTGCGATCAGAACAGACAGCAGGAGAGATATAAACAGGACCATGCCCTGCATGAAGAGATTGACCCGTTTTTCCATGGGCTATTCTCCGATTTTATACCCTACATTTCGCACCGTCTGAATCATTTTGCCTTCGTCTTTCAGTTTTTGCCGCAAGGAGCGGATATGCACATCCACCGTGCGCGACTCACCCTGGAAGGCAAATCCCCAGATTTCTGTCATCAGTTTACTTCTGGTCAGCACAATATCCTTATTAATCAGAAGATAATATAAAAGTTCAAATTCCTTATACGTCAGTTCGACGGTTTCGTCGTTGACAAAAGTCAGTCTGCGTTCCAAATCCATCACGATTCCGCCCAGGCGAAGAATGCTCTCTTCTTCTTCCTTGACCGGCACGCGCCGAAGCACCGCCTTCACACGCGAGATCAGCTCCATTACACCGAAGGGCTTGGTAATAAAGTCGTCTGCGCCCATATCGAGCCCTTTGACCTTATCGAATTCGCTGCTTTTTGCCGTCAGCATGATAATGGGGATGTCTTTGGTTTTTTCATTTTCTCTGAGCGTTTCCAATATGGTGTACCCGTCTTCGCCTTCGAGCATGATATCCAGCAAAAACAGGCTTGGTACATTTTCATCCAGCTGCGCGTACAGCTGTTTCGCATCCGCGAACGCCATCGCTTTAAAAGAGGAATTATTCAGGGCATAGGCGATCATTTCGCGGATGTTTTCTTCATCCTCTACTATATAGATCGTATGCATAGACAAACCTATACGTGCAGGTGCAGATCATCGATCGATTCATGCTTACCGGTAATGGAAAAGACAACCCACTCCGCTACATTTTCCGCGTGATCGCCGATCCGTTCCAGATACTTTGCAATCATAAGAACATCGACAAGGCTCTCGGGCTCATCGATATCATCCTGCATCCCTTGGATCACCTGATCGCGGATCGAGTCAAAATAGGCATCGACGCGGTCGTCGGCGGCAATGACTTCATCCGCCAGCGCCAGATCGCCGTCACGAAACGCTTTCAGCGCCGTTTTCACCATGCGGATGGTTTCTTCGGCCATTTTGCTGGTGGTTTCAAAGGAATTTTCCTTCCGGGAGGTTTCACAATACGAAAGGGTAATTTCCGCAATATCGGCCGCCTGATCCCCGATGCGCTCCAAATCCGTGATCATTTTCAGCGCGGTGGAAATCAGACGCAGGTCGGAAGCGACCGGCTGCTGCCGCAAAAGCAGCGTAATGCAGTGGCGCTCGATGGATTTTTCCATCTCGTTGACTTCATGGTCTCCCTTGATGACCTGTTTAGCAAGATCGGTATCGCAGTTTTTCAAGCTGGTTAAACTCTTCTCGATTGCAACGGTGACAAGGTCACCCATCACATCCAAATCGTTATTTAATTTATCTAATGCTTCTTCAAATCTGTTACGTACCATGGGATCTCCTTCTAACCGAATCGGCCTGTGATATAGTCTTCTGTCCGTTTGTCCTTCGGAATCGAGAAGACCTGGTCCGTGTCTCCATACTCTATCAGATCCCCTAATAAGAAAAATCCGGTGTAGTCGGAAACACGCGTTGCCTGCTGCATATTATGAGTTACTATCACAATAGTATACTCTTTTTTCAGCTCATTTAGCAAGTCTTCAATCTTTGTGGTCGATATCGGGTCCAATGCGGAGGTCGGTTCGTCCAGCAAAATGACCTCGGGATTCACCGCCAGGGCACGGGCAATACAGATCCGTTGCTGCTGTCCGCCGGAGATGGAAAGGCCGTTTTTGTTCAGCTGGTCTTTTACTTCGTCCCAGATGGCTGCCTGACGAAGACTCTTCTCCACAATTTCATCTAATTCGGCCTTTTTGCGGATCCCGTGGGTACGCGGTCCGTAGGCAATATTGTCGTATATGGATATGGGAAACGGATTCGGTTTCTGAAACACCATGCCGACGCGCTTGCGTAATTCATACACGTCCATTTTGTAGATCTCCTGCTCTTCCAGCATCATGGTGCCTTTGCAGTGAAACCCTTCCACCAGGTCGTTCATGCGGTTGATGCTTTTCAGCAAAGTCGACTTCCCGCAGCCCGACGGTCCGATAAAGGCCGTGATTTTGTTTTTCTCGACATCCATATTGATGTCTTTTATCGCGTGAAAATCTCCGTAATAGGAGTTGAAGTCACGGATCGTAATAATATTATCCATACTATTGATTGTACTCCTTGCGCAGTTTGCCCGCCAGGAAGTTGGAGAGCAGATTAATCAGTATTACAACAATGAGAAGCACCACCGCCGTAGCGTACGCTTCGTTCTTGTGGAGTCCTTCCCCGGCCAAAAGATACATGTGAATAGCCAGTGTTCTCGCCGAGTTAAACAGACTGGAAGGAATCCGGTGGGTAGAGCCCGCCGTATACAAAAGCGCGGCCGTTTCTCCGATAATCCGTCCGATCCCCAGGATGACGCCGGCTAAAATGCCCTGCATGGCCGAAGGCAAAACGATGCGAAACACCGTACGCAGTTTGGCGGCGCCCAGCCCGTAGCTGGCTTCCCGCAAAGACATCGGCACAGCCATCAGCGCTTCTTCGGTGGAGCGCATAATGGTCGGCAGAATCATTATGGCCACGGTCATCGCACCGGCCAGTACCGAATAGCCCCAATTAAGGGTCGTAACAAAGAAGAGCATCCCAAACAGACCGTACACGATGGACGGTATGCCGGACAGGGTTTCTGTCGTAATCCGTACTATCGCCACCAGCTTGTTTCCGGGTTTGGCGTATTCCACCAGATAGATTGCAGCACCGATGCCAAAAATCATGGCAATCGTCAGCGCAACCGCAATAATAATCAGCGTATTGATGATTGCAGGCATCATCGACACGTTTTCTGTCGTATATTTCCATTCAAAGAGGGAGGGTTTCAAATGCGGCACTCCATTGGAAACCACATGCCAGATGATAAACAAAAGGACAGACACGGTGATCGCGGTTGCCAGATACACGATTCCGCGAATGAACCAATCATAGCCGCTGGCTTTTCCGCTGGACTTTCTCATTAGCGCACCTTCCTTTTGATCAGATTAAACGCGATATTGATCAGGAGTATAAAGACAAAGAGCACAGCACCTGTTGCAATCAAAGAATCCCTGTGCAATCCGGCTGCATAACCCATCTCCATAACAATGTTCATCGTCATGGTCCGTACGCCGCTTAAGATATTTTCCGGCATAATCGACTGGCCGCCGGCTACCATGATCACCGCCATGGTCTCCCCGATTGCGCGGCCGATTCCCAGGATGATCGACGCAAAAATACCCGACTTTGCAGCGGGGACAACAATCGACATCGTGGCTCTTTCATGCGAGGCGCCCAGTGCCACCGCCCCTTCGTAATAGGAACGGGGAACAACCGCAATGGCAGCTTCGGACAGCCCGATAATCGTCGGCAGAATCATAATACCAAGGAGGATAATTGCGGCTAACATAGAGAATCCGGTTGTGGCAAATCCGAGCCCTCTGAACACATCGCGAATCAGCGGGACGATTACCATCATCCCGAAAAATCCGTACACGACGGACGGTATTCCGGCCATCAGTTCCACAGCAGGTTTGATCAAACGGTAGATGTTTTTCGGACAAAAACGCGCCAGGAAAATGGCGGTCAACAGCCCCAGGGGAACACCTAAAACAATAGCACCTATGGTCACATAGATGCTAGAGATGATCATCGGAAAGATTCCGAATTGAGCGGGCGTATGCCGCGGGAACCAGTTGCGTCCCAGCAGGAATTCGCCCAGTCCGATCTCCGCCATCGTCGGGATCCCGGTCATAAAGATAAAGGCCGAAATCAGGATGACGGAGATGATGGACGCTGTGGCAGTGGCCAGAAACACAATATGCATCACTTGTTCCAGTGTGCGCGTTCTGTTTCCGGTACTTTCCATAAAGATCTACTTTCCTTCCGAATCTTCTATTTTACGTCTTCCCAGTTGATGAGTTCGCCGAGGAAGATTTGTTTTACATTCTCCATGGAGATGTCATCCAGAGGATTGTCATTGTTTACGATAACGGCAATCCCGTCACGTGCAATCACAAGACCTTCCAGTTCTGCGGCTTCTTCGTCGGTCAGTTCACGGGAAGCCATGCCGATATCCAATACGCCGTCAATAGCGCCGGTCATACCTGCAGTCGATCCGGTGGACTGAATGTCGATCGTTACATCCGGGTTCAGGGTCATATACTCTTCAGCCAGTTTTTCCATCAGCGGGGATACCGAGGTGGATCCGCCCACTTGGATATTGCCCGAGAGGCCTTCTGCTGCAGCGTAGTCTGCTGCGGCATCATCCACGGAGATATAGCCTTCGGCTACAATTTCCTGTCCTTGTTTGGACATGATGAAGTTCAGGAAGTCCTGTGCCAGTTCGCTTACTTCGCCTTTGGTTGCTACATTGAACGGACGGGCAATCGGGTACGAACCTTCTTTAATGAGTTCATCCGTTGCGTCTACGCCGTCAATTTTCAGTGCTTTTACCGTATCGTTCAACGATCCCAGCGAGATGTAGCCGATCGCATCCGGAGTACCCATTACCGAGGTCATAACCTGGTCAGTTCCGTTTCCGACGATCGCCGTTCCAACGGTAGCATCGTTTCCGTCTGCATCTTCCACGCCGACGATCTCAACAAACGCACCACGCGTTCCGGATCCGTCTTCACGGGTTACAACAGAAATCGGACCGGTCAAGCCTTCACCGCCTGCAACATCCGTGTCTTCTTCTCCTGCATCACCTTCGGTTGCATCCGCCTCTGTAACTGTGGCGTCCGTTGCATCCGCTTCGGTTGCATCTGCATCGTTACCACCACATGCAACCAGGAATAGAGATAGTGCGGCCACCAGTGCCAGCAAAATCATAAGTTTACGTCGCATAATTCACACTCCTAATTTCCCTAAATTTTGATACGCATTGAGTATACGGCCCATGTGTTAAATCTAAAGTAAGGATAATGTAAAGTTTGTGTAAAGTCGAAGAATTCGGGAGTTTTGCGGGATTTGCGCACAAAAAAAGAGCAAAACCGGTGCGGTTCGGTTTGCTCTTCTTCTTTATTACACCCTATACAGCTGCAGTTCGTCTTCGTGTACCGCCACAACGATCGTGTCGTTGTCTTTGACATCGCCTTTGATGATCATGCGGCCGATCTCCGTTTCCACGTGTTTTTGCAGATAGCGCTTGATGGGGCGTGCGCCGTATTGGACGGAGTAGGCGCGGGCCAAAACGAGTTCTTTGGCTTCGTCGGTAAAGCGGATATGCATATTGCGTTCCGACAGTCGCTCTTCGATCTCCTGCATGGACAGGTCGATGATCCGGAAGATTTCTTTTTTCGACAGCGGCGTAAACAGGATGATGTCGTCGATCCGGTTCAGGAATTCCGGGCGGAAATGCACTTTCATCTCCTCTTCCACCTGTTTTTTGGCCGTCTCTTCAATCTCGCCGGCTTCGGTGACCCCTTCGAGCAGATAATGCGAACCGATATTGGAGGTCATAATCAGGATCGTGTTTTTAAAGTCGACCGTGCGCCCCTGATTGTCTGTGAGTCGGCCGTCATCCAAAACCTGCAGAAGAATATTGAACACATCGGGATGCGCTTTTTCGATTTCGTCAAACAGCACGACGGAATAGGGTTTTCTTCTTACGGCTTCGGTGAGCTGGCCGCCTTCTTCGTAGCCGATGTATCCGGGCGGCGCGCCGACCAGACGCGAGACGGAATGCTTCTCCATATATTCGGACATGTCGATCCGGATCAGATTGCGTTCATCGTCGAACATGGCTTCTGTGAGTGCTTTGGCCAGTTCGGTTTTCCCGACGCCGGTGGGACCCAGGAAGATGAAGGAACCGATGGGGCGGTTCGGGTTTTTCATGCCGGAGCGCGCCCTTAGGATGGCATCGGAAACGCCGATAACCGCTTCGTTCTGCCCGATCACACGCTTATGCAAAATATCGTCCAGCGCGAGCAGTTTTTCACGCTCGGTCTCTACGAGCCTTGTAACCGGAACTCCGGTCCACTTGGACACGACTTCGGCTATTTCTTCTTCGGTGACCTGTTCTTTGAGCATGCGCTCTTCTTCGTGAGCGGCTTCTTTTTCGTTGGCTTCTTTCAGTTGCTGTTCCAGTTCCTGCAGCGTGCCGTATTTCAGTTCCGACAAAGTCGCGTAGTCGACCCGTCGTTCCGCCTCTTCCATCTTCTTTTTCGTTTCGTCGATCGCTTCTTTGATTTCTTTTATGGCGTTGATGTTTTCTTTTTCTTCCATCCAGCGCGCGTTCATCACATCGTACTCCGCCCGGGAGTCGGCCAGTTCTTTTTCCAGCCGCTGCAGGCGGTCGGCGGAGGCGTCGTCTTCTTCTTTTTTCAGCGCCTGCCGTTCGATCTCCAGCTGCAGGATGCGCCGTCTCGTTTCATCCATCTCCGCCGGCATGGAATCGATCTCTGTGCGAACCATGGCCGAAGCTTCATCCATCAGGTCGATGGCTTTATCCGGCAGGAAACGGTCGGTAATGTAGCGGTCCGACAATTGCGCCGCAGCGATCACGGCCGAATCGGCAATGCGGATTCCGTGATGCACTTCGTATTTTTCCTTGATCCCGCGCAGAATGGATATCGTGTCTTCCACGGTGGGTTCTTCCACCAGTACAGTTTGGAAACGCCTTTCAAGCGCTGCGTCTTTTTCAATATACTGGCGGTATTCATCCAGAGTTGTAGCCCCGATGGTGCGGATTTCACCCCGCGCGAGCATGGGTTTTAGAATATTTGCGGCATCCATCGCACCGTCGGTACGGCCGGCGCCCACAATATTGTGCAGTTCGTCGATAAACAGAATGATCTGCCCATTGCTCTCTTTGATCTCCTGCAGCACGGCTTTCAGACGTTCTTCAAATTCGCCGCGGTATTTTGCCCCGGCAATCAGCGCGCCCATATCGAGCGCGAACACGGTTTTGTCCCGCAAAGACTCCGGCACATCGCCGTTGATGATCCGCTGTGCCAGACCTTCTACGATCGCGGTTTTCCCGACGCCGGGCTCCCCGATCAGAACCGGATTGTTTTTGGTGCGGCGCGACAGGATGCGCACGGTGTGGCGGATTTCTTCATCGCGTCCGATAATCGGGTCGATGTCGCCTTTGGCGGCCTCTTCGGTTAAGTCCCGGCCGAAACGTTCCAGCGCTTCATACTGCGCTTCCGGATTCTGGGAGGTCACCTTCTGATTCTGGCGCAATTCGTTTAAGGCGCGGGTAAAGCTCTGTTCGGTGATGCCCTGTTTTTTCAGCAAGTTCTCCGATTCGGTCCGCTTTTCTTTCAATAGCGCCAGATAAATGTGTTCCACACTGACATAGCTGTCGCCCATCTTTTTTGCTTCGTCTTCCGCTTTTAGCAAAATGCGCGTGTATTGCGTAGACGGATAGATGTTTGCAGCCCCTTCCTGCACCGGCAGGTCTTTAATTTTTTGTTCGACCGCGGTGCGAAGCGCCTGCCAGTCCGCCCCCGATGCGGCCAGGATTTTCGGCACGAGATCGTTTCCGTTCTCTAAAAGAGCCGCATGTAAATGCAGCTCGCTCACTTCGGGATTGCCGTTTTTTATCGCGATTTGCTGGGCCATCTGTATGGCTTCCAGACTTTTTTGTGTAAATTTATTGGATTCCATCTCTTATCCCTCCTTGTTGAGTGTTCGGTATACTTCTTCCTGTTCTTTCGTCAGGGTATCCGGATTGTTGATGACAAATTCCAGATACAGGTCGCCCAGGTTTTCTTTCATATCCCGGAAACCCTTGTTGGGCAAGCGGACACGCTGGCCGGTCTGGGCTTTTTTCGGAATATTGACTTTCAGTTTGCCGTGTAAGGTGTCGACGGTTTTTTTCGTGCCGAACCAGGCCTCCCAGGGCGTAAGTTCCAGTTTGGTGGTTATATGCAGGCCGTCGATCGTATTTCTCGTATCGATGATATTGATTTTGACGTAAATGTCGCCGTCCAAGCCATAGGGCTCGCCGCGCATTTTTATCTTTTTGCCGGGGAGTATGCCCTTGGGCACTTTTACCGGTACATCCACATTTTTTCCGTTTATATTCAAAAGCAGGTTCTTTTGTGTGCCGTTAAATGCATCCTGCAGGCTTAAGGAAATCTCTGTCGTGTACTGCTGGCGCGGCGGTTGTCTTTTTGCGCCCCGCCCAAAACCGGAGAATACCGAAGAACCTGCGGCGCCGCCTTCCTGTGCATTGCCGAAGCCGCCAAATCCGCCCCCGCCGAAAATCGAATTGAAGAAGTCGGAAAAGCCGCCGGCGTCGCTGCCCGTGTAGGTATAAGTCCCGTAGCCGAAGTCGGACGGGTCAAAAGGCTGTCCGCCCCGATACCCCTGCGCGCCGATCATATCGTATTTTTTGCGTTTTTCGTCGTCGCCGAGCACCTCATAGGCTTCATTTATATCTTTGAATTTGTCCTGGGAAGCGGCGTCGCCCTGATTCATATCCGGGTGATACTTCTTGGCAAGTTTTCTGAACGAGCGTTTGATCTCGTCTTTTGTTGCGCTTTTATCCACTTCCAGAATCTTGTAATAGTCTTTATATTCCATGGACTCCCTCCTTTCATCCACTTGTTGTATCTATGGGGAAACATTCTTTGACTTTCTTTGACTATTTAAGTATACAACAAATCCCGCCGGTTTGCAACGGGATTTGCTGGATTTTTATCCGATTACATTGAATACGCCGTAGCTTAAGCCGAGGATCAAAAGACCTGCCACAAAATTGCCCAGCGATACGGCTATCACCGAGTGGATAAAGCGAAAGCCCAGTAAAACCGAAAGCAGGCTCCCTGTCCACACGCCGGTACCGGGTAGCGGGATGGCCACAAAAAGAAACAAGCCAAACAAGCCGAGTTTGCGCGTCCGGTCCCCCCGCGCCAGTGTTTTGGCCTCCAGTTTTTCGATCCACCGCCGCCAGTTGGGATACGTTTTGAGCCATTTGAACACATCGCGTATAAAAAGGATGATCAAAGGCCCCGGTACACAGCTGCCGATATAGGCCAGAATAAACGTAGGCCACAGATCCATCCCCATCGCAAGGCCGATAGGGATGGTACCCCGCAGTTCAATGATCGGGAGCATCGACACCACAAAAACCAGAGCCGGTCCGTGTATATAATTGTCTAACCAGTGTATGAGCGCGTCCATGCCTATTATCTTAGTGGACGCGCGCGGGATTGTAAAGCGGCGTTTCTACCGACCGGCTTCTGTGAGTCCTTCCGAAGCCGTCGGGAATGCTTCTTTCACAAAGCCCAGCACCGCCTGCGCATATTTCTGTATTTCCACCTGGGCATCATCGGCCAGACGCTGGTCGATAAAATGGCATACCGACTGCAACGACGCCGTCCAGTACCAGCGCACATACATGCCGTAGGCCGGCAAAAACAGACGCGCCTGTTCGGCACACACGCCTTGTTCCATCGCCTTTTCATACAGCGCAAACGACTGTTTCACGAGCGCCTGCAGTTCGTCGGTTAAAACCTGTCCGGTTTCCTCTGCGAGGACCGGTCCGCTGCCCTGTTTGGAATTCTCCGGCTTTTCGCGCCATTCATCTGCTTTGGGCACATAAAAGACCGGGTCTTCGGTAATATAGCGCCGGCTGGATTCGTTCCAGGCATTCAGGCTGTCGGCAATGCCCTCCTGATGCTGCGAACCGACAATATACTTCCACCACTGCCGGGCTACCATTAAGGGCGCATACACCTCAAACTGCAAAGCCGCATGACGAAACGGAGAGGTGTGGCCGTGTGTAGCCAGATAGCGAATCAGTCTGCGGTCTTTATCGGTCAGTTCTTTGGATTCCTTCGCATACGAAACGCGTGCCGCATTGGCCACGGTCAGATCCGTTCCTAAGGTGTCCACCAAACGTACATAGCCATGATCCATTACTTGGGTTATTCGTAAATCCTGTGTCATGTTTCTCTCCCGTTGCTCGTATTTTTACTTCCTTCATTTTATACCCGTATAGTATAGATTACCGACAAAAAAACACCTCGGTCTTAGGCGCGTCCGAGGCGTTTTCGTATGGCGCATTTCTCTTTTTCCCAACCGGGCTTGGTGTGAAAGTCGTAGTCCTGATACAGACGAAACAAAAAATCCTCCCATTCATACAGATGATACCGGTTCAGGTGGTAATGTTCTGCCATTTCTTCTATTGCATACAAAAGGGCTTCCTCCTCCGGGCGCAAAGAGCCGGTGAGGATATAGTATCTGTGTCCTTTCGTTTCCCCCAGTGCGCGCTTGGCATCCAGATAGCCCAGCTCCAGCGTATGGCGGGTCAGACTGTAATGAAAACCCAGCATATCAGGCAGTTCTTCCGACGGTTCGATCACAAAGGTTTTTGTGTCCGCCGGCGGGGGCCATACGATGCGCCCGCCACCCTGAATGCGGATTACGGTCAGGTCTTTGCAACCGATCCGGGTCAGCATGCGCCAGGGAAGATTGTCATAATAGGCCCCGTCCAGATAATAGTCGCCAAACAGGGGTTCGGAACGAAAACCCGCCATATAGGCCGAGGCCATGAGATAGTCGTGCACGGTGCCTTTTGGCATTTCATCCAAAAAAGGCTGTTCGATCCGCCGTTTGCTCAGATTGATCGTTGTTAAGCCGAAGTGAACGCCTGCCTTGCGCAAGCGGTCTTCATCGATCCGCTCCCGCAGCAGGCGGCGCAAAGGCGTAATATCAAAACCGCGGTCATGCACAATCCGCAGGCCGTTTTGGATCCACAACGGAATCGACTGCAGATTTCTGTCGAAGGTCAGGTATTCCACCACGGATTCGTTCATATCAAAAACGGTACGAAATTCCAGGGAGTTCCACAATTCCCAGGCTTCCTGCGCGCTGCCCTGCGCAATCATGGCCCCGTTGATCGCACCGATACTGGTGCCGGTGATCGCATCAAACGAAAGCCCCGCTTCTTCCAGCGCGCGATACGCGCCGATGATATACGCGCCACGGGATGCGCCGCCTTCCAAAACCAGTCCTTTCATCGGTCCGACCTCCTTCTCTTGCTTCCTTTTTGTTTCCTCTGTACAATTATAGCAAACAGGAGGTATCGGATGAAACGCATTCCCTGGGAACAATACTTTATGGAAATCGCACTGAAGGTGGCCACGCGCTCCACCTGCGACCGCGCTTATGTCGGCTGTCTTTTGGTCAACGACGACAATCGCATCGTATCCACCGGCTACAACGGATCCATCGTAGGCAATCCGCATTGCCACGATGTCGGCCATACCATGCGCGACGGCCACTGTATCGCTACCATTCACGCCGAGATGAACGCGCTGTTATACTGCGCAAAAGAAGGCATCTCCGTCAAAGGCTGTACGGCCTATGTAACCCATTTCCCCTGCCTGAACTGCACCAAGTCCCTCATACAGGCGGGCATTGTCAAGATCTACTATCACGAAGGCTATCGGATGGACGACTACGCCCTGCAGCTTTTAAACCACAACGGAATCGAAGCGGTTCAGATATAAAAAAACGCCCCTTGACCGGGGCGTTTCACTTCTTACACATGTTCTCGTATTAAGGTAATGCGAATCTTGCCGTGCGAGCACTCCACTTCGGCCGAGTCGGTCATAAAGGCTACCAATTCCAGCGACTTCTCCTGGTCGGTCCCCAGCAGCTCATCATAAAAATCATCGTATTCCGGCAAACGCGGCTTGTTCAGCTCTTCGCGCAGGTAGTCAAGCTTGGCGCAGGCCGGCTTGACATCGCCTACAATGGATATGAGTGTTTTGTTTTCGCGAACATCCAGGGCCAGGGTTAGTTTTGTAAAATTATTGCGAAGAAAAAAGTCCATTAATTCGCTGCTGATGCGTTTTGCTTTAATCCGTTCGTTCATTTCTCTTTTCTTTCCTTTCGCGCACAATCTGATAAATGGGAACCAATATGCCGCAGACGAATCCGCCTGCCAAACCATTATTATACAAGTTCAAACCGCCGTGCACAATCCCTACATTGGAGGCGATTGCATCGTGCAACAAGCCGCCCAGTACGCCTGCCACAATGCCGAACTGCCCGGCAATGGGGGCTATGGTGGTTCCGAACAAGCCGATCAGCATGGTTTCCGTGCCGCTGGGGTCATACATGTTCAGTGCTGCGGCAATGTAGACGCCGATAAAGACCGGGATAATATTGCGCGGATGCTTGCCGAATGCGCCAAAGCCGATCACGGTAAGAATCCCGCCGATCACCGGTCCGTTTAAACTTCCGTGGCTGATACGCACAAAAGCCAGCGCAATCAGACCGACAAATCCCATATTGATCAAAACCAGGCCCTTGTTGTGTTCGATGACAAAATCGCTGACGAGCCGCCCGCTGCTTTTTAGCAGCTTTTTGTAACCGGAAAATCCGCCGTTGATAAACAGACCGCCGCCAATCATCAAAAAACACGCCAGTACAAACACATAGCGGATCACCTCATCGGGGCCCGTGTAGATCAGGCGAACCGGATTGATCGGCAAGCCGAACATCCGCCCCACGCCGGCTACGGCCAGCCCGATAATACCGATCGTAAAGCCTACATTATATAAATTGTAACCCTGGTGAAAAGCGAGCATGCTCGACGACAAGGGAATGATCGAAACACCTACCAAAATGCCAATAAGGATTCCCAAAGGGATCGAGATATGAAGAGGTAGTCCGACGCCAAACATAAAAACGCTGACAACCGGTGCAACCCCGGTGCTGAAACAGGCCACGTGCATGATATGCCCCAGTTCCATCTTCTGGAAGCGGGCATAAAGATACACCCCTAAGGGAACGGGGATCATATTGACGATGTTTTTGCCAAAGAAACTGAAGCCGGCCACGGTGACGACGGCGGCAACCAAAGCTCCGGTCAGGCGCGCTTTGGCCCGCTGCGCCGTCACCAGTGTGACAAACAAA
>JAAYQA010000027.1 GCA_012519495.1 Tissierellia bacterium
GCTGGATCCCCAAGCGGAAGATGTGCATATGGCGGTAGAAGCGCTCTTGACCGAGCGTCTGGGCGATGTCGGGAAACGGATGCATACGGCCCGCTCCCGCAACGATCAGGTGGCGCTGGATCTGCGTTTGTATTTGAAAGAAGAAAACGAAAAACTGCAGGTGGCGGTGCTGCAGGCTATCCGTGCATTTATTGCCGTGGCAAAAGAGCACACCGACACGATCATGCCCGGCTATACGCATCTGCAGATTGCCCAGCCCGTCACCTTTGCGCATCATATGATGGCGTATGCGCAAATGTTTGTGCGGGATTTGGAACGCCTGCAGGAATGCAAGCAGCGTACCATGTACAATCCCCTGGGTTCGGGTGCTTTGGCGGGCACAACTTATCCGATTAACCGGCATCTGACAACGCAGATGATGGGTTTGGTTGCGCCGACAGAAAACAGCATGGACAGCGTGTCCGACCGGGACTTTGTACTCGAACTGGCCGGTGTGCTTTCCATTTTGCAGATGCACTTGTCGCGATTGTGTGAAGAACTCATACTGTTTTCCTCCGGCGAATTCGGATTCGTATCCATGGACGATGCGTTTTCGACCGGTTCGTCGATTATGCCGCAAAAAAAGAATCCGGATATGGCAGAGCTGATCCGCGGGAAAACCGGCCGGGTCTATGGCAATCTGATGTCTCTTTTAACCATGATGAAGGGTTTGCCCCTATCCTACAATAAGGACATGCAGGAAGACAAAGAGCCGATTTTCGATTCGGTGGAAACCGTGCTTACAGGCCTCGAACTGGTCGCTCCCATGCTCACCAGCATGACTGTAAATAAAAAGCGCCTGCGTGATGCAGCGGCATTCGGGTATATCAATGCGACGGACTGTGCGGACTATCTGACCAAAAAAGGGATGCCGTTTCGGGATGCGTATCGGATCACCGGAGAAATTGTGCGCCACTGTGTGCAGGAAGGGCTCTCTCTGGAAGAATTGCCGATCGATGTGTATCAGACCTTCAGCGAGCAATTTGAAACCGATGTGTATGATGCCATTCAGATCGAAAACAGTCTGAACGGCCGAAATTCGTTTGGCGGACCGGCAAAAACTGCCGTTTTAGAACAGATTGCCCGTCTGGAAGAGCGATTGCAGGTATTGGAAGAAAAAGAATAAAAGAAAAAATCGGCGCCGGGGAATCCCGCGCCGATTTTATTTTGCTTAGCGATTGGCTTTTTTCTGATTCTTGCGGCGCCAGGGTTGTGTTTCCAGATCCGGCCATTCCAGCTTGCCGGAAGCCACCTGACGGTCGTAGTCTTTTAAGAGCCATTGCGCTTCTTTTGCCAGGAAGATAAGCGCAATGATATTCGGGAGCGCCATCAGTCCGGTGAACAAGTCATTGATCGACCAGACGACATCGGGATCCAGCAAGGGACCTACGATGATAAAGGCCAGAAAAATCATCTTGAAGGTAACGACAAGCGGCTTTTTGTTGCGTACCAGCATTTTGACATTGGACTCGGCGAAGAAGTACCAGCCAACAATCGTTGTCAGGGCAAAACTGGACAGCGACAGGGACAAAAATGCGCCGCCGAAGGTGCCAAAGCCCGATACGAAAGCGTTTTGTGTCATAAGGGTTGCCTGTTGCGACATTTCCGCAGCGGGGATAGTGGGTATATAGGCCCCGGACATCAGATTTACCATCGCGGTGGATGTGCAGATCAGGAAGGTAGAGATAAATACGCCGATCATAGCGATGAAGCCCTGCTCAGCGGGGTGATCCGTGTGCGCTACAGCGTGAGAGTGCGGTGTGGAACCTAAACCGGCTTCATTGGAGAAAAGACCGCGGGCCACACCAAAACGCATGGTTTCACGTACGGTAATACCCAAGGCACCTCCGCCTACCGCTTGCGGGCTAAAGGCGGACTGCACAATGATCTGCAGGGTCGGCACAAAATTGCGGAAGTTGATAAACACGATAATCAGGCTTCCCAGTATGTATGCACCTGCCATTAGAGGAACAATCTTTTCGGAAAAACCGGCGATGCGCCCCATACCACCCGTCAGGATAACCCCGACGACAACCAAAAGGGCGATGGTTGCCCAAACAGGGGGAAAGCCGAACGATTCGGACAGCGAGGTTACAATCGCGTTGGATTGTACCATCGTGCCTACAATGCCCATGCCGATAGCAGCCAGTACCGCAAAGATATAAGAGAGCCAGACATTATTCAGTCCGTAGCGGATATAATAAGCCGGGCCGCCGACGAGTTCACCCGTGGGCGTTTCCTTGCGGTATACTTGCGCCAGGACAGCTTCGGCAAAAATCGTCGACATACCGAAAAAGGCGGATACGATCATCCAAAAGGCGGCACCCGGACCGCCTGCGGCAATGGCGGAAGCCACCCCGACGATATTTCCCGTACCGACCTGTGCGGCCACCGCGGTTGCCAGAGATTGAAACGAGGTCATGCGGCCCGCTTCCGCTGGCTTGTTCTCTTTGATGTCTTTAATCAGCCGGGAAATAGCGGGAAACACACGGGTAAATTGGGGGAACCGCAGCAATACGGTGAGATACAATCCTACGCCTACCAGGGCGAATAAAAGAATATAGTCCCAAAGAAAACCGCCCAATGTACGTATTAACTCAATCATAACGCACCTTCTCTCTGTTCGGCCCCGGTTTCACAAAGCGGGATCCCAGCCA
>JAAYQA010000004.1 GCA_012519495.1 Tissierellia bacterium
ACGGACTTTTCACTTCAAACGGCAAAGATAATGCATTCGCCAAGCTACTGGAAAGCATCCTCAACCAGGTTTTGAATGCCCAGGTCAGCGAACAGATCGGTGCAGACCGTTATGAACGCTCTGATGAGCGTCTGGGTTATCGCAATGGATTTCGCATGCGCAGCATGACCACCCGTGTTGGAACCATTGAACTACAAGTGCCCAGACTTCGTGATGGCAATTTTTCAACCACCTTGTTTCGCCAATACCAGCGTAGCGAGCAGGCTTTCGTGCTTGCCATGATGGAAATGGTCATAAACGGTGTATCCACCAGGAAAGTAAGTGCAATAACCGAGGAGCTGTGTGGCAAGCAGTTTTTCAAATCAACGATCTCAGAACTTTGCAAAAACCTGGATCCGGTGGTCGATGAATTTCGCAACCGAAAAATAGATAGCAAATACCCCTTTGTCATCGTGGATGCACTATACACCAAAGTTCGGGAAACAGGTCGTGTGCGCTCTAAAGGTTTACTCCTGGCCATAGGAGTTCGCGATGATGGTCATCGTGAAATCTTGGGTTTCTGTGTCGCAGATTCCGAATCAGAAACCAGCTGGAGTGAGTTCTTTGAAACACTCAAGCAACGCGGTCTTGTTGATGTGGATCTGATTGTTTCAGACAACCATGGAGGCCTTGTGGCTGCAATCAGGAAGCACTTCCAAGGAGCAAGTTGGCAAAGATGTCAGACCCATTTTTCTCGCAACGTTTTAGATAAAACCCCAAAACGCTTGCAACCGGAAAGCAAGCAATGCCTCAGCGAAATCTACAATGCACCCAAGCTTGAAATTGCTCGAACCCTTCGTGACGAAATGCTTGAAACCTATGCCGATTCCGCTCCGAAAGCCATGGAGACCTTGGAATCTGGCTTTGATGATGTGATGGCGGTCATGACACTACCAAAGAAATATCGCAAGCGCCTGCGCACCAGCAACAGTATCGAGCGACGAAACCAAGAAATTCGTCGGCGGGAACGTGTGATTCGTATCTTTCCCAATGAAGATTCGCTGATCCGTTTGATTGGCGCCATGCTCATGGAGCAGGATGAGAAATGGACGACCGGCAAAAAGTACCTTGATATGGAAGAGTACCACGAAAGCCGGACCAAACAGAAATCGATTGTTGCTGCCTGATTCTACAACCGAGGGAATTTACACACTTTTATGGACTTGACTAGCAATAAAGCAATATAATCATGATAGAATCGAAGTAGATATGATATTGATTTAGTCAGTAGATGCATCTGGTTTTGGAGGGATAAAATGGCGAAAGCAATTTATTCAAACACCCCATTAGCTTTAGGGGATCTGTTAAAAGACGTTCGAAATGGTAGGATTGGTCTCCCTGACTTACAGCGTCCTTTTGTTTGGAAGGATGCAAAAGTAAGGGATTTGTTTGATTCAATGATTAAAGGATTTCCGATCGGCTATATCCTATTATGGGAATCCCCTTCTGATTATGATGAAAAAAAGACAACCATTGGAGCTAACGAGAAGTCATTTCATGCCCCAAAAGATCTTGTTATCGATGGGCAACAACGCTTGACCGCTTTGGTTGCATCAATGTACGGAATTACGGTGAAGGACAAGAATTATAAGAATCGACGCATACGGATTGCCTTTAAACCGCTTACTAAAGAGTTTGCTGTTTGGACCAAAGCAATTGACAATAGTGCGGAGTATATTCCTGATATCAGCCAACTATTTATTGCAAAGGAAAAGAGTCAAAGTAGCGCCGAAAGGAGAGCCTTTATTAAGAGGCTTAATGAAAGCAGAGTCAAGCAACAAAAACCCGAGCTGAGTGATGAGGAGCAAGATCTCATTGAAGAGCGAATCATCGAACTTCTACAACTGGAATCCTATCAAATGCCTACACTTGAAATCAATCGGGAATCGAACGAAGAAGATGTCGCGGACATATTTGTACGAGTCAATTCTGCAGGGCAAAAATTGACCGAGAATGATTTTATCTTGACATTGGTTTCGGTGTACGAAAAAGAACGCCGCGATCAGATCAATGCATTTTGTGAAGCTTCTCGTATTCCTGCTGATAGAACTGCTTACAACCACATTATGAGTATCGACCCCTCCCACATTATTCGAATGACAGTCGGTGTGGGCTTTCGGCGTGCTCGATTACGATATGCTTACATGATCCTTCGAGGGAAAGACTTAGAAACCGGAATTACCAGCCAAACCGTTCGGATGAAAAACATGACCATCTTTAAAGAAGCATTGGATAAAGTCCTGGATCTGAATAACTGGCACGATTATTTGAACATCCTCAAGTCTGCAGGATACATCTCAGATAAACTCATTGCTTCTACAAATGCGGTAGTGTTTAGCTATGTACTGTATTTAATTGCCAAGTATGATTACGGTATGAAGAATCAGCAGCTACGCAAAATGATTCGTCGCTGGTTTTTTATGGCTACAGTTACCGCGTTTTACACAGGCAGCACAGAAACAGATGTAGAAAAACAATTTACGGACATGAGAGATATTCATGATCGTGATGCGCTAGAAGGGTATATCGATCGAGTGATCGCCAGCCGATTTACTGACGACTATTTCAACATTCAATTACCGATCGAACTGGAAACAGCGGCACCCATCACTCCTACTTGGAATTGCTTCATTGCTTCGCAAATAGTTTTGGGTCATTCGATGCTTTTTGGTACAACGCCGATCGCGAATGTTTTTGGCGTCGGCTCCAGCGGGACGAAAGCAGCCTTGGATCGGCACCACATATTCCCAAAGAAATATTTGTTTGATCAAGGGATAGAAAACAACAGGGATCGAAACCAGATAGCAAATTTTACGTACCTAGACTATCAAACAAATATCTCTGTATCGGATGAGAGCCCGGCGGTTTATGTAGAATATTTTCGGAACCAACTCAGTGCGGCAGATTTTAAGAAAAGTTGTGAGCAACACGCGCTACCGGATGGGTTTGAAACAATGGAGTATTTTTCATTCTTGAAGGAAAGACGAAAACTTATGGCTCAGCTGATTCGAGAGGCGTTCAATCGGTTGAATTGATTGTAAAGTAAAGACACGAATCCGTGAAAATGTGCGGATTCGTGTTTTTACTGAATCACTCAAAATAATCCACAATAATCGCGGGGATCGTAATCTGACCATCCATAGTGGACGTGTAGCTGTGGAGTCCATAGCTGATGCCGTATACAGTCACGTAGTCATCCTCGAGTATGCGCTCATTTCCTATTCATACTTTCCTCCTAAAATATATTGTAATTTCCTGTGTTCATTGTACTAGACAAGATATGACCAGACGAAACAGCAATATGGACCGTATAGTGTACAAGGAACCTGATATATTTTTTGTGTTAAAATCTATATATATTCGAGGAGGTGCGAGCTCGTTGAAAATTATGACGCTGAAAGATATTGCCATCACATACTTCGACGACCTAGATCACACCACAATCAGACGCCCCATTGACTCCTCCCACGGGCCGGATGATATCCGCCTGGCTTATGTGATTGACGAAAAATATGTGCTGCACTGCTATTCTTCCGGTACACTGACGGAAAAAGACTTACAGGCGATCCGACGTCTGGTGTTGCGGCATCGGGAAATCGGAGTGTGGGCGCCGATGCCGATTTCTGTCAAAAATTCGGATCGGTTGCTGACCTGTGTGGAGGAAGAAGGCGTGTCTTATTCCTGTTATCTGGAGGAGTTTGCACCTTTTGCATTTTTTGATGAGGCAAATGCTAATCTGTATGCGATGAAGGCGGAGGTATTGCCTTTTTTGGGCCGGCTAGCAAGCCGGTACACGAACACGGATCTTGTGGACCGGTATTCGATGTGGTCGATCGTTGACCGCTCGCCGTTTGATGATGAGGTGGATGAGAAGCAGGAGAACATTGATGCGCTTTGTGCGGCGCTGGGGGATCATCCGCTGGCGGCACGTATTCGCGATCTGAACCAAAGGGCGCGGGCGAGGATACAGAAACGACTTGAGGAACTGCCACGCTGTGTGTTTCAGGGGGATTTGAATCCCTCAAATCTGCTGGTAGACTCGGAAGGCAGGTTTTGTGGGATCATCGATTTTAATCTGTTCGGGACGGATGTGAACATCAACTGTTTTTTGAATGAGGCGATGTACTTTCTGACCGGTGAGGATTTTAGCGAGCTTTCATCCATACAGCTGTTACGAAAACTGTGCACGATCCAAAATGATCTGCTGGCAAAGATTCTGACAGAATACACATTGGCGGAAGTAGAAGAGTCATTGCTTGAGGAGTACCGATTTCTGGTACTGATCGGGTTTTATCCGAATGTGCAGCTCCTGGTGCGAGAATTGCAAAAAGTAAGCGGCAGAGAGAAAGTGTGCGACCTGATTACACTGATTTGTGATGCATACGAACAAAATGCGTCCCCGGCATAGTTGCCGGCGGACGCATTTTTTAATCGTTTTCTTTGATCCACTGGTCGAGCTCCTGCAAGAAAGCAGTCTGTACTTCCGGTTTGCCTTCGCTGTACTCAACGGGCACCTCGATTCGGGGCAGTGGAAGAGATACTTTTTCGAGTTGCTCCAGAAGGATTTCCATGAACACACCGCGGCGGCCGGAGATTGCACAGTTGGGACTGTCCTGTATGCCGATCATGCCGACGAGCGTGTCACCGGCTTCGTGATGACGCCGGATCATCTGAACTGGGATGTCACAGAGACGTTCACACAGCTTGCGGTGTTCTGTTGTGTTGTAATCGTCATAATTCATCGGCGGGCGGCAAATACCGAGGGCGAGCGTTTCGGGGCAGGGCAGCTGCAGGATGCCATAGCCTTTTTGGACGAGTACCTCCATGAAGGGATAAGCCCCCCGGGCACGTTCCCACGCGGGGAGGACCGCATTCTGGTTCAGACAGCAGTGGGCAATGACGATGATTTTTTTACTGCGCATGACGGTTGTTTATGCCCAGCGTACGCGCGGGAATCTTGGAGAGCACCAGTGAGACCAGCACGCAGGAGATGATTTTGTCAACGAAGTTGGACACGACGACTCCGATAAAAGTTGAAGTGAAGATTTCCGCACCGGCGGCTCGCATGGCGGCAATCATGATGTCCGCGCCGGAGCCCGTGAATCCGCCGAAGAGGATCATGCGGATCGGAGTGCCGATCAGGGGGCTGACAGCAGCCAGGATCAGGCCGGTGACGATGGCTTTTTTTAAGCCGAATTTTCCGTTTTTTGCCATGAGTCCGACCACAATGGCGGTGGCGATGCTGACGAGGACAAAAGGAAACGCTGTGAATCCATAGAGGATACCCATTAGCAAATGCGTGCCGATGGCAACGGCGATTCCCCAAAGGGGTCCGAAACAGGCGGCCATGAAAATGGTGCCCATTGTGTCAAGAAACAGCAGCGGAATTTTGAGCCCTGCAACGACGATCCCCAGGACGACATTGACGGCAATCGCCAATGCGCCGAAAACCAGGATCCTAGATGTATTTCTGTTCATAGAATGACTCCTTTCTTATTCAAGTACAAGTATATCGACAGCGGCTTACATTCACCAGCGAAAGATCATTGAATATTTTTTGGTGATGATCAGTTTTCCTGATGCGTATGGTTGTTTCTCGCAATCGATCGCGGCGGCATGTATAATAAACACACTCTACACATGACGGGGTGATGCAATGATTGATTTATCTTCCTGGATGGATGCGTTTCTTTTGGCTGCAGAGGACACATTCGGCGACCGGGTTTGGTTTGTGGGACTGCAGGGGAGTTATGCGCGTGGGGAGGCTATGGAAAGCAGCGATATCGACGTGGTTTTTATTTTGGATTCGCTGACATCTGCGGATATACAAACGTACGATGCTATGCTGGACACATTACCGCACAGAGAGAAAGTCTGCGGCTTTTTGTCCGGGAAAGAAGAGATTCTGCACTGGGATCCTTCGGATCTTTTGCCGTTTTATTATGATACGAAGCCGATCCGCGGCAGCCTGGATGCGCTCTTGCCTTTGATTGATGCGGCGGCTGTGGAACGTGCAATCCAAACCGGTGCGGGCAATGTGTATCATGGGTGTGTGCACAATCTGGTGCACGACAAAAGCGATGAGATGCTGAGGAATTTGTATAAAGCAGCTGTGTTTGTGGTACAGGCGATCTGTTATCAGCAAACCGGCGTCTTTGTTTCCCGGCATAAAGATTTGCTGTCTGTCGTTTCTACCGAACATGGCCGCATTGTAGAACAGTTTCTTGCTCTGAAGGAAGGAGAAGCAATCCATTTTCAGACGCTGTCTAAGATGCTGTTTACCTGGTCGCAGTCTGTGATTACAGAGGTTCGGTAAGCTGAACACTAAAGCGGATGGCGTCTTGGAGCAGGATGGTAGAATGACCTCTGGCAGCAGGGGTCGTTTTCTATTTGCCGGCTCTGCTACAATAGAAGGAGAAGGCGAGGTGAGCGGGGTGAATGAAAAGGTATTTCCGTTTCCGGATCGGGTGGCGGCTGTGCAGGCGGTGTATCGGGCCCGAATGGAGCTGGTGGAGGCGATCGTTCGGCGCGAAGAGAAACTGGGGCCGGAAACAAGAGATGCTAAGGCGCGCTATGCGATTGTTTTTGGCGATGCCATTTTGCGTGAAGAGAAGCTTTTGGTGGAGGAAGCGCGCATGCGGCGCAAGTTGGAGCGTGTACGCAGTTTGCAGATCGCCGGGGAGCGGGTGGATATGGAGGCGGTGGAACAAGCGCTGGATGAAGCGTTTGCGGGAGAACGGGTTCGCGTATCTGCCGAGCAAGCCTTGCGTGAGAGCCTGGCAAAGCAGTATAAGATGGAGCGTTTGTTTTATGCCCAGCGCACCGAACACGTGCGTCTGTACCGGGACATTACCAACAAAATG
Organism: Tissierellia bacterium; assembly: GCA_012519495.1. Classification (GTDB taxonomy): domain Bacteria; phylum Bacillota; class Clostridia; order Tissierellales; family Peptoniphilaceae; genus JAAYQA01. Next base: position 6,903 of record JAAYQA010000004.1, read on the forward strand.
TGTCCGGATGTGATTCCTGAGATCGATCAGGAAAAAGCCCGCTTATATGAGGACGGACGAAAGGCCTATCTGGACGGGCAGGTGCAGAAGCTGCAGATGATTCATTTTATGAGCCGCCAGATACCCCGGCGCGTTTTTTCGGGGACGATCAGCGAGCTCACAGAAGAGCGTATGCGTCTGCAGGAACGCACGCGGGAAGTGAAAGCGGAAACACAGCTTGCCATGCTGGAAGCACCGCTTACCTATTTGGAAATTGTCGATAAAGGGGACCGGATTGAACAGGAGCGCCGCTATTTTCAGCACAAGGCGATGCAATTACAGCAGTCGATCGCAAAGATGCGGCGCATGATAGCGGAATTGTTGCGAACCGAACCGTAGACAGGGAGGGGCGGCATGCATAATTCGTATGATCCGAACAGGGAAATAAAAAAAGCCGCAGAGGCTGTTATTTTAGCACGGTGGGATTTGATCCGGGCACTGGTAGACCGGACCGAGCAGGAGCATATTGTCAGCAAGGTGATTTATATGAAGTTTCTGGCCCGTTGCGGGGAGAAAGAGCTGCAAAAAAGAAAGCTGCAGCTACGAAACGCAGGGCTGGAAATGAAGATGGAGTATATGAAGGAAAGGCTGCGCCGGAACGAAGCGATTGACCCGGGTGAAATCCGCCGGAAGATTCAGGCTACAACAGAGCAGGCGGAAGCAGACATTCGTCTGATGGAGATGCTCTGGAAGAAGTCGATGCGACAGTATCGGGTGGAAAAAAGATTGACCGATGTAAGAAAGATGAATAAGGATCTGTATTTGGATATCGTGATGAAAACCAGCCCGGATGTGTATCCCGGGATCGAAAGGAAAAGACAGCAGATGTTTGCCGGAGGCGACCGTGCCTATAAAAGCGGAGATGCGCTGACGCTTCGGCGGATTCGCAATGCCTGTGAGAGCCTGCTGATTTCGTATCCGGACGGGTCTTTGGCGGAGCTGAAGGAAGAACGCATGCGTCTGGAAGAACGAACGCGGGAAACGCGGGCATGGACGGCTCTGATTCGCCGATTTCCGCCGTTTACGTATGAGAAGCTTGTAGAAGACGAAGCTTTGATCCGGGCGTATAACGAAGAATCCGAGCAGCAAATACAGGATATGCAACAATCCATCATCGCCAATCAGGCGACGGTTGCCAAGCTGCAGCGAAAGGATCGATTGCGACGATCCTGAAAGAGATCCAAACTAACAATCGCCTTTGTGATACGCAGAGGCGGTTTTTTTGCGCTTCTCTTGACAATAAACAGGTACCTGTTGTATAATAGAACAAGAATAGCAGGTACCTGTTATAAAAAGAGGGGGAATGAAAAATGAATGCATTGCATATAGAAGAAGTGATGCTCGCCAATATGGACCGGATTATGCGTTTGTTGCGCAGGCGGCCGGCGGGGAAGCAGCATTTAGGGCGCGGCGCGTACCGGCTTTTGTCGACCGTGGCGGAAAAAGAGGGCATTTCAACAAGAGACCTGGCGGCAACGCTGGGCGTGCGGCCTTCGTCTTTGAATGAGCGTTTGTTGCGTCTGGAAGAAAACGCAATTTTGCTGCGTGAACGCGACCCGCAGGATCAGCGTGTGTTTTTGGTGCGTTTATTGCCGGGAGGCGATGCGTTGCTGGAGGAAGTAAAGGCCGAAAGAAACCGGATGCTGGCGGCCATCGGCACGATCTTGACCGAAGAAGAGCTGGATACCATGATCCATGTGACAGAAAAACTGGCAGACGGCCTGGAGGCGCTTTCCGATAGCAAGGAGGATCCTTCATGTCCGTAAGACCGGGACATGGCGGCCGATTTCTGACCGCAGAGGAAAAGGCAAACCGCCCCAAGATCACCGCGCAGCTTTTGCTTCGCGTGGCGGGTTATCTGAAACCGTACTGGGCGCGTCTGCTGGTGGTCTTTTTGGCGATTGGCCTGTCGTCGGTATTGCATCTGCTGCCGGCGGTTTTGACCGGCCGGATTATCGACGAAGGGCTGATCGGACAGGATCTCGGGATGCTGGTCCGGCTATTGCTTTTATCTTTGGGGGTTATGCTGGCGGGCAATCTGATCGGCGTATTGGAAACGTATCTGAATACCTGGATCGCGCTTCGTATTACGTATGATATGCGAAACCAGCTGTTTTCCCATTTGCAGAAAATGTCGCATCAGTTTTTCATGACGGGAAAACAGGGCGATATTCTTACGCGGATGACGGGCGATATATCCGGCGTGCAGCAGATCTTTTCCGGTACACTGGCAGGCATTTTATCCAACAGTCTGACTTTAGCTGCCGCCATGGTGATGATGCTGCAAAAGAATACGGTGATGGCTTTGGTTGCCATTGTGCTGATTCCTCTGTTTACGCTGCCGACCCGGCGCGTGGGGAAAACGCGGTGGAATCTGACCCGCGAAGCACAGGAACGGCAAGACGAGATCAACGACATTTTAGGGGAAACCCTGTCGGTCAGCGGCCAGTTACTGGTAAAGCTGTACAATAAAGAAGACTGGGAAACCGAGCGCTATCAGAAAGCGAATCGGAAAATGACGGAACTGAATCTGAAAGAACGCATGGCCGGGCGCTGGTTCCGGGTTGCGTTAAGCACCTTCTCCGGCATCGGGCCGATGCTGATTTATCTGGTGGGCGGGATTCTGATGATGCGTTACAACGCAGACCTCACCGTCGGCGATATTACGGTTTTGGTGGCGCTTCTGGGCCGCATGTATATGCCGGTGAATGCGCTGTTGGGGATTCAGGTGGATTGGATCCGTTCGATGGCGCTGTTTACCCGCATATTCGAATACTTCGATCTGCCGGTGGAGATTCAGAACAAACAAAATGCCCTTGTGCCGGACGAAGCGGAAGGGAATATCCGTTTTCGCCGTGTCGACTTCCACTATGAACCGGTGCGCCCGATTCTCAAGGGGATCGACTTCTCCGTACCAAGCGGAAAGAGCGTGGCGATCGTGGGGCCGTCGGGTGCCGGAAAGAGTACCCTGATGAATCTGATTCCCCGGCTGTATGATCCGGTGGCGGGTGCGGTGGAATTTGACGGGGTGGATCTAAGGGATCTGGACTTGCGTTTTTTACGCGAACAGATCGGCATCGTAACGCAGGATACGTATTTGTTCCACGGAACGATACGGGAGAATCTGCTGTATGCCAAAGCCGACGCCACCGATGAGGAACTGGCCGATGCCTGCAAAAAAGCGAATATCTATGACTTTATCCAACAACAGGAAAAAGGCCTGGATACACTCGTCGGAAACCGGGGGCTGAAGCTTTCCGGCGGCGAAAAACAGCGCCTTTCCATTGCGCGGGTTTTGCTGAAAGATCCGGCGGTGCTGCTGTTTGATGAAGCGACCTCCAGTCTGGACTCCATATCAGAGCATTTGATCCAACAGGCGATAGAACCGCTGATGCAAAACCGGACCAGTATTGTGATTGCCCACCGGCTTTCCACGGTGCTGAATGCGGACGAGATTCTGGTGTTGAACGAGGGTACCATAACCGAACGCGGCACCCATGAAGAACTGATCGCCAAGGACGGCGTCTATGCGCATTTGTACCGAACCCAGTTTCTGGAAGAACAATAAACCGCAAAAAAAACAACGTACGAGCCGGAGCCGTACGTTGTTTTCTTTTACCGTGTCGCCGTGCATACAGAAGAAATGCCTCCGTCTTATTTACTCTGCGGCTGGATCCGGATATAGAAGCTGCGCGTTCGGGGCGCGTCAAATTCGCAGAAGAACACCCCTTGCCATCGCCCTAAAAGCGGGCGGCCGTTTTGGAGAAGCACCGTTTCGCTAGCGCCGATCACACTGGCTTTCATATGGGCCGCGCTGTTTCCTTCCGCATGTTGAAACGCTGCCTGATCGGGGAAGGCGTGATCCAAGGCAAAGAGCAGGTCTTTGGCAACCGTCGGGTCATAATGCTCATTGATCGTAATGGCGGCGGTGGTATGCGGACAGTACACAATGGCCAGTCCGTTTTCTACACCGCTTTTTTCGATGGCTTCTTCCAATTGGCGGGTGATGTCATACAACGCATTGGTCGGGGTTTGCAGTTTGTATTCGTATTGCATGCTGAACACTCCTTTGGTTAGGAATCGCTTAAAAAGACCACTTATTCTGTATTCATACCCGCCGGCGAATCGTTTTTTGTGTTTGGGCGGGTATAAAATGCCCAAGAGGAGGGATTAGGATGGACGAAAAGGTTCTGGTTTACAGAGGGTCGCAGATTCATGCGGAAATGGCACGAGAAATACTGGAACAAAACGAAATTCCCAGCTTGCTGACAAGCGAACACGGCGCAGGCTTTGTCATGCGCGCCGGCGGTCTGCTGGAGGACTATTTTCTCTACGTACGCCCCGATCAGGCCGAAAAAGCCATAGAGCTGGTAGCGGTGGTAGAAGGAGATACGGCAGTCGATCCATGCAAGTAATACCCGCATTGTGAGAATATGAATCCGTAAGTTATTAACTTGACACACAAAGGAGTAGAATTGTATAATTCAAATACAAACGTTTGTGAAAAGTGTTTGAAAACCAAAGGAGGGTTTTATGAGACGCAACAAGAGAAGCGTAACAGTAGCGATGTTTCTTGCGCTATTGTTGGTGCTGCTGACTGCTTGTCAGACGACAGAAAATGATCCTGTAACCGACGAAACAACGGAAGCCGCAGAAGTTGACCAAACTGAAGCTGCTGCAACCGAGGAAGATTCGGAAGCGTCGGAGCAGGGGGATGTCTTATCTTTTACACCGGGCAGTTATGAAGGAGAAGCAGAAGGCTTTGGCGGACCGATAAAAGTAGCGGTTACGGTTGATGAAGCTGCTATTCAGACGGTAGAAGTATTAGAAGAAAATGAAACGATCGGTATCGGTACAAAAGCATTGGAATTGCTGTCGGAAGATATTCTGGCCAAGCAGTCTATCGGCGTAGATATGGTTTCCGGTTGTACATATACCAGTGTTGGTTTTTTAGCTGCCGTAACGGAAGCACTTGAACAAAGCGGTGTCAACATGGACGCAGCAAGAGCCGTTGTGCAAGAAGAACCGGTATCCACAGAAGTGCAGACGATTGAAACAGAAATTGTCATTATTGGCGGTGGCGGATCCGGAATGGGCGCTGCATTGACCGCATCGGAACAGGGCGCCAAGGTTGTTTTATTGGAGAAAATGCCGTTCTTAGGTGGTGCAATGGCTATTTCAGGCGGTTCTGTTGTTGGTCCTACCTCCGATTACCAACAAGCGGAAGGGATTGAAGACAGCGCAGATCTTTTCTATGAGGATCTTCTTTTGAACGGACATATCAATGATGAACAGATTTCCCGCTTATATGCGGATAATGTGGGCGATATGTTTAACTGGCTGCAAAATGAAGTGGGTGTGAAATTCGAAGGATTTACCTCTGCGCCGGAATACCAGGCCGATCGTATCGGAAAACTGACCGGTGGATCACCGGAAATGGCCGAGACGATTCGCAATAAACTGGCTGAAACGGATGTGGAAGTATATCTGAATACGCGCGCGACCGAATTAATTAAAGAAGGGGATACCATTGTCGGCGTGAAAGCAGAAGGTGCAGACGGCAGCCAATACGAAGTCCGCGCTAAAGCAACCCTGCTTGCAACGGGCGGTTTCGGTAACGAAAAAGAAATGCTGCAACCTCCGTATGATACTGCATTGTATTATGGACCGGTTTCATCCACAGGAGACGGTCATAAAATGGCTATAGATGTCGGGGCAATGACACATAATATGGAATATGGCAAGATTTACCCCAATGGCGTGGAAGTTTCACCGGGCTTTGCCAAATCGACTGTGACAGCAAGCTCCGAAGTGTTGCGTAATCGAAGCGGTATATTGGTGGATCGATCGGGAAAACGCGTATTGGATGAATCCGGTTCTTATGCTTCAATCCGCGATATCATGCTGGAGCAAGAGGACCAAACCTTGTTTATCCTGATGGATAAAGAGAATTGGGATGTATTCCAACAATTGAACATTGATACGCGTACCTTAACGAACACAGAAGTAGAACGTGGCATCAGCAATGAAGGTGCTGCTCCGCCGTTGATTGCAACGAATAGTGATATCAAAACAGCAGCGGAAACCGTGGGAGTGGATGGTGATGCGCTAGTCGAGACCGTTGAAAACTTCAACGCATACTACGAAGCCGGCAACGATGAAGAATTCGGCCGAGAGATCAAAATGCCGATTGGAGAAGGTCCCTACTATATTATTGAACAGAAGCCACGTTTTGCAACGACGTTGGGCGGTTTGAAGATCACAACGAATTTTGAAGTGTTGGATGAAAACGAACAACCGATTGATGGATTATTTGCGGTCGGGGAGATTGTTGCCGGACCGCAAGGAGATGACTCGATGCCTGGTGCAAATCTGGGCTGGGCATTCACCTCAGGTCACCTGGCCGGAAAACAACTGGCTGAAAAAGTAGCGGAATAATGGCAAAAAGGCTGTTGATGATGGATCAACAGCCTTTTTCTTTATGCAATTTCGTCGACTTTTGCGGCTACGATAAAGTCGTTTTCGTGGAGTCCGTCGATCACGTGGGTGTACAGGCGGACTAAGACGCGTCCCCAGGATGTGATCAGAACCGGATGATGCCCTTCTTCTTCGGCAATGGCACCCACCTGATTGGTAAAGTTGAGCGCCTGTTGGAAGTCTTTGAATCGGAATACGCGTTCGATCTGTTTATTGTCCACCACCTTCCATTCATCATGAATGCGAGGCAGCAGTTCTTTAATTTCTTCTTCTGTCAGGGGATCGGCCCCTTCCGAACAGGGCACACATTTCTTTTTTGTAAGATCCGTCACAGGATCGCCTCCTTTCTTTTATGCTTATACCCGATCCGCAAGAAGGTTTAAAAATCTCATGCATCCATGATAAAGAGATGGTCTTAGAGTTTTGGATCCATCTTGTCCAGCAGAGTTCGAATGGCATCTATAGTATCTAACCATGATGTTTTGCGCGCATATTCAAATTTTTTCTGGTATTTTTTCCACATTTCCTGTAGATCTTTATCCGTCGCAATACGCTGTAAGCTCGTTAACGGCTGATGTAAAAGATCAGAACTGTTTCGACGTTTGAAGGTGTTATGTATCGCTTTCTGTAATATCTGATCATCGATTGCTATAAAGTCAGTGTGCGATAAGTGATATACATCATAGAAGTCTCTCATCCTGGAGTTTGCAATATCACGACTAAGAATAGATTCGATTTTCTCGGCCAATACGGTTTCAACACTGTAAGCGCGTAATGGAATGGATCGATCCTCAAACAACAGCTTGTAGGAATAAGCAATGTCTCGTGGTGTAATTACATCGCCCCCAAGAAAAATCAATTTGCAGAGGAATTCGCATGGTGTCTAATAGAGCTTCTAACTGGGCTCGTATGCCAGGATATTCTGATAAAGAACGAATTTCTTTTGTGCTTTTTAGTATAAAATGCATGCCGTCTGCTAAATCAACCGTCAAGACAGCATGTATCAAATTTTCCACCTCGGTTGCGGACATGGGTTTTGCTTGTATAGTAGCGTCTAAATCCATGGTTGATCGTTGTTGCAGTCCTAAAATGGATGCAATAAGCACTCCACCTTTAAGTACGAAGTAATCTTTATAATTTGAGAGAGATACGCGTTCCAGGAATCGTTCCATACAGTAAAGTCTTATTAAAGTCTGCGCTTTATTGCTGTTGCCACCGGATGCATTGCGCACCAGTGCTTTTAGTTGTCGATGTGTTCGTATCATGGGAGAAGCATCTCGAGATAGGTTCGGATCCTTTCTGTAACAGAAAAGTGTTTCGCATAGTGCATCAAAAGGGGGATATTTTTTTTGTTCGTCTGGACATATGCAGTAAAAGCATATTGAATATCCTGCGATTCGATAGAACGCCGACTTCGTAGTAAATCACAAAGCGTGCGTTCTGCATTGTAAGCACGGACAAAATGCCCGACCGGTGTTTGTACCTCCAACAAACCCATAAGAAATAAACTTTTCTTTATTTTATATACTTTGACGCCTTCTGCAACCAGGGCAGCAGAACCGGATCCTGCCTGAAGCGTAATACTATATTGCACAGGTTCGCGAACAGCAAGGTTATGCAGATAGAGCGCACTTTCGTGAGAAAATATGGCTTTCTTGTATCTTGTTTGCAACACATACATGCCGTCATCCCATGCATCTTGCATTTTGTATAAACCACGCGCGGCACGCTCAAATGGGTGCTGTGCAATATATTCCATAATATAAGAGCGAGATATGCCCGCTGCAATGGCATCCGTAACTCTTAGATAACCAAGGTTTTTTTCTACAAGATGATGCATAAAGACCGTCTTATTCATAAAAATACCTCACATTCATGCCCTAATTATATGTGATTAGGGCATGAATGTAAACTTTTCATGGTCTAAAGTATGAATTGGTTATGTGATTCTGGGTATAAAGTCTGGCAGGAAGGGATGCGAGATGAAGAGATTAAAAACGATCGGCTTGTTTTTTGCGGCCGGATTGGTATTGGTATTTATTTTATTTGTGTACAATCAGACTTTGCAGTTTGTGCGCAATATTGGGGTGAGCCACCCGCAGGCCGGGCAGTGGGTGCTTTTCGGTTTGCTGTTTTTGTATGCGCTTTTGTTTTTGCTGCCGCTTTTGTCTTTTATCCGGTATCGGCGCACGCCGGAGCTGCCGGCGGAGGAAAACGGGGCTGCCTATGAGGCGTATCTGAAGCAGGTGGCGCAGAATCTGAATGAAAACCGGGTGCTGAAAGCGGCGGGAGAGCCGGCTATAGAAAGCGAAGAAGATATATTACGGGGTTATGCCACGCTGAATCTGGAAGCCAATGCCATCATTAAAAAAGAGGCTACATCCATTTTTCTGACGACGGCGATATCGCAGAACGGGTCGTTGGATGCTTTGTTTATGGTGAGCAGCCTGACGAAGATGATCTGGCGGCTGATGCATTTGTATGAGAACCGCCCCGGCTGGGCGCGGATTGTGCAATTGTACGGCAATATCGCGGGCACGGTTTTGCTGGCGCGTTCGATCGAGGATATGGATCTGATTGAAGATCAGATTGAGCCGCTGTTGGCATCGCTTCTGGGCGGATCGGTATTGAATCTGGTGCCGGGCGCGCAGACGGTGACGAATCTGGTGGTGTCGTCGGTGACAGAAGGTGCGGTGAATACGCTGTTGGCTTTGCGTGTGGGCGCGATTACCCGGCAGTATCTGACCGCACTGACCCGGGCGGAGAAAAGTGTGATTCGCAGACGAGCCAGTCTGGAAGCGGCGGGTCTTTTGGGCGGTATTCTAAAGGATAATACCGTAGGGATTGTGAAGGCCTTTGGCCGTGCGGCAAAAAGCGCCACCAAAGCGACGCTGGGACTGTAAGCCCCGTCTTTCTAAAACCGAACCCTCCTTCTGAATAAAGGAGGGTTTGTTTTTTCTTTGCAAATTTCTTTCGCAGGGGTTTTATGACGCAGAAATGACACATTGCGCCTTTATACTCTTGGTAAGAACCGAACAGAAGGGTTCGTACCATTTTTGAAAGGAGTATGAAGATGAACAGAAAAACGAAAAAAGGGCTGGCTCTTTCGACTGTGTTGGCGATAACTTTACTTACGGGATTTTCCCGAGTGGATGCAGCGGGGGTTCGCCTGCAGGACGGCAGCTGTGTAAACGGCGGTTGCGAGGTAGCCTCCGGACAGATGTTGCGGGGCGGACAGGGTCGCCAGGGACGCAGCGTACAGGATGAACAGGATCCCAATGAGCAGCGGGTACGCTGGGGGCAGATGGTGCGCCGCGGCCTGCGGGACGGCCGTTGCAACGAAGACTGCCCGTTCAATGAAACCGGAGAACGCCAGTTTCTGAATCAGGGCGAGGGCGGAAACGGCCAGCGTCTGCGCGACGGTTCAGGCAGTGAAGATTGCCCGTACAATGAAACCGGAGAGCGCCAGTTTTTGAATCAGGGCGAGGGCGGAAACGGCCAGCGTCTGCGCGACGGTTCGGGCAGTGAGGATTGCCAGTACAATGAAACCGGAGAGCGCCAGTTTCTGAATCAGGGAACCGGCGCGCGCAGAGGAAGAAACCGATAGAAAGCTAAAAAAACCCGGAACTTGTGCGGTGCACAGGTTCCGGGTTTTTTGTGTGGTTCTTATTTGTTTTTGTCGCCGTGGTAGATCATTTTGAAGATTTCGCCTACGATCAGCGGCAGGGTTGCGGCCGGCAGGATCCAGATCCATTCTCTGAGGCCCATGGTTACCGTGTGGAACAAGGGCTGGATAAAGGGCACATACATAACGATCAGCATCAGGACGAAGGAAAGGCCGGTGCCGTATACGAGTGTTTTGTTCGTGAACGGGCCGATCTTTGCCAGGGTGTAGTGTTCGCTGCGGCTGGAGTAGCTGCGCAGCAGTTCCGCCATGATCAAGGTGGCAAAGGCCATGGTGCGGGCACCGTCGATATGGTTCGGGAACATATTCATACCGCGGATATACACAAACATCACGGCAGCGGCAATCGCAAGCGACTGCAGAGCAATGCCGATCCGCATTTCCTTGTCGATAATCGGCTCGTCCGGGCGGCGCGGCGGTTGATCCATAATGTCGGCTTCGCCGGGCTCCACACCCAATGCGAGGGCGGGGAAGGAGTCGGTTACAAGGTTCAGCCACAGAAGCTGAATGGGGATCAAAGGCACGGGCAGATTCATCAGGATGGCAACCAGTACGACGAGAATCTCTCCGATATTGCACGAAAGCAGGAAGAACACAAACTTCTTGATATTGGAGTAAATGATCCGGCCTTCGTTTACCGCGGCAACGATGGAAGCAAAGTTGTCGTCGGTGAGGATGACATCCGCTGTGTTTTTGGCGACGTCGGTCCCGGTGATACCCATGGAGATGCCGATGTCTGCGCGTTTAATGGCAAGTGCGTCGTTGACGCCGTCGCCGGTCATGGCGGCGATCTCTCCGTTTTCCCGCAGTGCGGTCACAATGCGCACCTTGTGTTCGGGGCTGACACGCGCGTACACGCGTTTGTTTTTTACCAGCTCGCGCATGTCTTCGTCGGTCAGGTCGTTCAGTTCACGCCCCATGATGGCCTGGTCTTCGCTCTCGACCATGCCGAGGTCTTCGGCAATCGCGTAGGCGGTGTCTTTGTAGTCACCGGTAATCATCACCGGTACAATGCCGGCCTGTTTGCAGAGCTGAATGGCTTCTTTCGCTTCTTCACGCGGCGGGTCGATCATGCCGGTGAGGCCGACAAAAGTCAGTTCGTTTTCAATCTCTTCGGGTTCGGGTTTTTCCGGCACGGTGTCCATCTCGCGGATCGCGTAGGCGAGTACCCGCAGGGCGGATCGGGCAAAAGCCGAGTTTTGCGCCATGATTTTTTCCCGGTCGGCTTCTGTGAGTTCTTTGCGTTCGCCGTTTAAGAGCCAGTATTTGCAACGGTCCAGCACGATATCCGGCGCGCCTTTTACAAAGGCGGCAATCTTGCCGTCGGGCAGGAAGTTCTCATGGAAGGTGGTCATCATCTTGCGTTCGGAATCAAACGGAAGTTCCTGTACGCGCGGATATTCTTTTTCGTGTTGCTGCGGGGTGAGCTGCTTTTTGGATGCCAGGGTGATAAGGGCCCCTTCTGTGGGGTCGCCCAGTACCTTGTACTGGCCCCCGTCCTGTTCGATCTTTGCGTCATTGGTGAGCGTTGCGATCGAAAGCAGGGTGTAAAGCGAGGGAACGGCGTTATCGTCTACTTCTGCGCCGTCCAGTTGGATAGATCCTTCCGGGGAATAACCGGTGCCGGTAACATCCAGCACGGTATCGTCCAGATACACTTTGGTGACGGTCATTTCGTTTTGGGTCAGCGTGCCGGTTTTATCCGAGCAGATAACGGTGGTAGTGCCCAGAGTTTCCACGGCCAGCAGTTTTTTTACAATGGCGTTTCGTTCGGCCATGCGCCCCATGCCCAATGAGAGCACGATGGTGACGATGGCAGGCAGGCCTTCGGGTATGGCGGCTACGGCCAGCGCGATGGCTGTCAGGAACATCTCCAGCAGATCGTTGTCGTACAAAAGGCCGACGGCAAATACGATCCCGCAGACTACCAGTACGATGATGCCCAGCATTTTACCCAGCTGCGCCAGTTTCTTCTGCAGCGGGGTCTGTTCTTCTTCAAAGGTCGCCAGGGTGGTGGCGATCTTTCCGATTTCTGTTTTGTGGCCGGTTTCTACGGCAATCCCCCGCCCGCGTCCGTAGGACACGATGGTGGATGTATAGGCCATGTTTTCCCGGTCGCCGATTTCCTGATCGTCATCGTAGGTGACGCGCGCGTCTTTGTCTACAGCGACCGACTCTCCGGTCAGCGACGATTCGTCAATTTTCAGGTTGGAGCTTTCGGTTAAGCGCAGATCCGCGGGGACGATGTCGCCGGTTTCCAGTATGACGATATCGCCGGGGACGATTTGTGCCGAAGGCAGGATGACGGGTTTGCCTTCCCGCAAAACCTTGGCTTCGGGGGAGGCCATTTTCTTCAGCGCCTCCAGTGCCTGTTCGGCTTTGCCTTCCTGATACAGCCCCAGAAAAGCGTTCAATACGACGATGGCCAAAATGATAATGGCGTCGGTGATTTCATTTACCATAGCGGATACCGCCGCGGCGCCGATGAGAATCAAAATGAGAACATCTTTAAACTGGTCGATGAGCTTGGCCCAGAAAGAGCGTTTCTCTTCCTCCTTCAGTTCGTTGGGGCCGAACTCTTCCAGTTTCTGTGCGGCCTGTGTGGCCGTGAGCCCCTCGGGAGAAGAACCGGTTTTTTGCAAAATGGCTTCTTCCGATTGTTTGTACCAATCCATTGCGTTTCCTCCTTTGAAAAAATAAAGACCTCTGTTACGCACAACAATGGCCTAACAAAGGTCTCGCTTCCTTACAAAGATAAGTAGTACGGCCGGGCACATGCCGGGTTGACGACCGCACTTGTGTAAGCTACTCCCCTATTGTCTACCTTATTATAACGAATTGCACACCTTGTGACAATCCGAAACCGCGAAACGATAAGGAAATTTCCTAATTTACATAGGCATCTGCTATAATAAAATAATGAGCAAAACAAGTAAAAGCAGAGCGGATGCGGCGGCCAGAAGACGTGTCCGTATGGAAGAAATTGAAAAACGGCGCGCTGCACGAAAAAGACGGCGCCGCCAAAAAAATATACGCCGGCTCCTCCTGATCGGCGCGCTTGCGCTGCTTTTGTATATGGGGGTACGGCTGATACAAAACGGTGCCGACAAAGACCGGCAGCCACCGGAGGCTGCAAACGGGCAGACAGAAACCGCCCCGGAAAAAACTGATGAGGAAGAGGCAACAGAAGTTGCAGCAGAAACAGAACCCGACGGGACAAAAGAGACGATCAACTGGTCGTTTAACGAGAATCTGGCCCGGCGGCGGATACAAAGCGAAGTGGCCCTTTTGTATTCGGTGGATACCGACGAAGTGCTATACGAAAAAAATGCCGATTTGATCACCTATCCCGCCTCTTTGACAAAAATGATGACCCAGATTGTTGCGGTGGAGCATCTGACCCCTGCCATGCTGGATGAAGAGGTCATGCTATCCGAAGAAATCTATTGGGAGATGGTAGCCGAGGAGGCGTCCATGTCGGGCTTCAAACCGGGTGAAATTGTCACCATGCGTGATATGCTTTATGCGAACTTCATCGCCTCCGCGGGCGATGCATCCGAGACGATTGCGATCGAGGTGGCCGGTTCGGAAGCGGATTTTGTGGCGCTGATGAATGAAAAAGCCGCAGAGCTCGGCATGCAGGACACGGTGTTCAAAAACCCGACGGGTCTGCACGATCCGGAACATGAAACCACCGCCAACGATCTTTTGAAGCTGTATCAGTACGCTTCGCGGAATGTGGAGTTCATGAAATACTTCACGGCCGATCACTACACCACCCAGCCCAAAGACGGATCGGAAGGACTGGAGCTGCGCCCGCGCCTGTGGGAAGATCTGCAGGATTCCGGCATGCCCTACCGGGTTCTGGGCGGAAAAACCGGTTTCACCGAAGAAGCGGGTCTCTGCCTGATTACCCTGATCGAACGAAGCGGCTACCGCTTTTTGGTGATCAGCATGGGCGCGCCGTATGATGTTTCGTTTACGACCGATCTGGAAGATCATATATGGATTATGCGGGGTCTGTCCCGGAACCCGCAATAAAGGAGTTATGGCTTTGCGATTTTGTTCTTTGGCCAGCGGAAGTTCGGGCAATTGCCTGTATGTGGAAACTGAACACACCCGTGTTCTTGTGGACGCAGGCTTCAGCGGCAAACAAATTGAACAGATGTTAAGAAAAGTCGGAGTGGATCCGAAAACACTCGACTATATTTTTGTTACCCACGAACATCTCGACCACGCCAAAGGCGTAGGGGTATTGGCCCGGCGGTACCGGATTCCCGTGGCCGCCAATTTCAGAACCTGGGAAGGCATGCGAAAATGTGTCGGGACGTTGCCGAAAGAACTCATGCTGGTGTTTGAAACCGGCACCGACTTTTCCGTGCGGGATCTGGATGTGCATGCCCTGTCCATTTTCCACGACGCCAAGGATCCGGTCGGTTTTGTGTTCTTTCATCAGGGCAAAAAGCTGAGCATCCTGACCGACACCGGCTTCGTATCCGAAGCCATGACCGAAAAGATCAAGCATTCGGACCTTTTGTTTTTGGAATCCAATCACGATACCGTCATGCTGGAAGAAGGCCCGTATCCCCTGCATCTGAAGCAGCGGATTCGCAGCACCCGCGGCCATCTGTCCAACGAAGATAGCGCCCATGTGCTGGCCAAGGCGCTGAAAGGCCGGGGAGAAACCGTCTTTCTGGGCCATTTGAGCCACGAAAACAATGTCCCGCTGCTTGCGATGGACACCGTGTCGGGTATATTGACCGACTACGGCTTAAATCCCAAAACCGATATCGTTCTGCGCCCGGCTGCGCGGTTTGAACCGTCGGGGCTGATTTCCATCAAATGAAAACGGCCCTGTATTGTGTCGGAAAAATGAAAGGCCCTCTGCGGGACGCGGCAGCAGACTATGAAAAGCGCATCCGCGGCCTGACAGTCACCGAGTTTAAAGAAGAGCGCCTGGCGCAAAATCCGAACCCCGCGCAGATCCAAAAAGCCCTGGATGCGGAAGCCGAGCGCATCCTGGCTAAAATCCCCGCGGCGGCACAAGTGGTTCTTCTGGACCGTAAAGGAGACCAGCCGACATCGGAACAGCTGGCCAGACGGGTACAAAACTGGCAGGCGCAAGGTCCTTTGGTTTTTGTCATCGGCAGCTCCCACGGGATCGGGGGTGCGCTCTATGCGCGGGCCGATGCCTTATTGTCCTTTTCCAAACTGACCTTCCCGCATCAGCTGATGCGTGTTGTATTTTTAGAACAGCTGTACCGCGCCCAAAGCATACAGGACGGGCAGCCGTATCATAAGTAAACCGATAAAGGAGACGAAGATGGAATCCAAAGTAATTGACAAAACCCTGATTCTGCGGGCAGACCGCGGAGAAGATTTGCTGGAAGCATTGCGTGAAGCATGCGAGCAGCATCGCGTGAAATTAGGTGTCGTAACGGGGATCGGCGCGGTGGACCGGGCGGTTGTCGGCGCGTTCAGCGTGGAAACACAGGAATATACCAAACACACCTATGAGAATATGGAGATGGAAATCCTTTCGTTTGTGGGAAACATTTCCACCATGAACGGCGAATACTACGGCCATATTCACGCCACGGTCGGTCTTCCGGACGGAACCGCCGTCGGCGGCCATGCCAATGAACTGCGCATCTCTGCTACATCGGAAGTCTTTGTGCAGATCATACAGGGTGAAGTAGACCGCGCGTTTGACGAGCGTGTCGGCCTGAACACGATCCGGTTTTAGATGAGTCGAGCGCTGGCCGATATCGAACGGTCGCTGATCAAGAAATTTCGCAAAGAACTGTGGCGCCCTTTTGTGCGGGCGGTGAAAGAATATGAACTGATTGTGCCCGGCGATTCGATCGCGGTGTGCATATCCGGCGGAAAAGACAGCCTGCTTCTGGCAAAGCTCTTGCAGGAATTGCACACGCACGGCAATCAGAATTTTTCTTTGCAGTATATGGCGATGGATCCGGGCTATACGAAAGAAAAACGAAGCGATATGGAACGGGCTTTGGCGGCGTTACAGATCCCGGCGCATATTTACGAAACCGATATATTCTCCGTGTCGGATGAATTGGCGGGCGATTATCCCTGCTATCTGTGCGCGCGGATGCGCCGGGGTTCTCTTTATGCCAAAGCCCGGGAGATCGGGGCCAACAAGATCGCCCTGGGCCATCATTTTGACGATATTGTGGAAACGATCCTGCTGAATATTCTATATGCAGGGAAATATAACACCATGATGCCCAAGCTAAAGGCCACTAATTTCCCCGGTATGGAACTGATCCGCCCGCTGGCGTATGTAAAAGAAGCGGATATTTTGCGCTTTACCGACTACGCCGGGCTGAACCCCCTGGACTGTGCCTGCACGGTGTCCGCCAAACGCACGGGCAATCAGCGGTATCAGGTGAAGGCGTTCCTGGCCGACCTGCGTGAGAGAATCCCGCAGGTGGATATCTCTATTTACCGCAGTGCGCAAAATGTGCAGCTGGAGCAGATCTTAGGATGGAAGGCGCAGGGAGAACACCACTTTTTTCTGGATGATTACGAAAAGGACGACGCATGATACGAGAACTCTTTTCCGGTGTAATGCTCTTGTTTGAACCGATTGCCTTAGTTTTGGCTGTGGGGGTCTTTTTGTTTTCCTTTGCCGACAAGAAAAAGCGCGCCCGGCGGCAAAAGATCGCCTGGGGACTTTTAATTGCCGTGATGGTGCAGGCGGTGGGCGTGATTCTTATAACCATGCTGCTTTCGGGGAGGGCCTGAAATGTTTACGTACCGACTGGAATCGTTCTTTTTATGGATGCCGGAAAGAGGATTCTTGCTGTTTTTAGGCATACTCGCCGTTTGTACGGGCCTTGCGCTGATTTTCTTTTTTGTCAGCGAATATAAAAAACGAAATGCCCGGCAAAGAAAAATCTACGGCGGCGCGGCATGGTTCTTTTTGCTGACCGGACTGTATTCCGTTTTCTATCTGGTGAAGATCCTGTACGCGCAGGAACTGCTCCAAAAACTCATGTGAGGTCTGTTATGATTGAAACGCTCAAGACCGCTTTAGCCGTCATCTATCTGTATGTAGACGGAATCGAACCCTTTGTCCTGCTGTTTGCCGCCCTTTTGTATCTGGTGCATTTCTTTTTGTACGACAGGTATCGCCATTCCCGGCTGCCGCGCATTGCCATTTCCCTGATTGCTGTGTCGGCCGCGCTTACTCTGGTCATCGTCGGAAACCGGTTTTTGTAAAGGAGCACAGCATGAACGAGCATCTTTTTTCGGATATTGTCTTTTACTTCGGCGCGGGTTTTTTCTTCCTTGGCTTGCTCTTTTTTATTGTAGCCATTGCACGCAGAAGAAACCCCGCGGCACGAAAACTCTATGTGCAGGGCGGCGTGATCTTTGTCGGTATCGGCCTGCTTCTTTTGCTGCGCGAAACCAAATTAGCCTATCTGGAGTCTTTTGCCAAGACTTTGCAATAATTCTTTTCTTTCCATAATTTTCCCACAATCCTTTCGTATCATACGAACAGGAGGGATGAATATGAACTACGATAACGATCCATGGAATACACAAAATGACGGGGACAGAGAGTCGACTCCTTTAGAATATACGACCGAACATACCTTTGAAGGACTGGGCGAATACCCGGAAGACTTTACCCGATCCTATGAACAGGACGATGACTTCCTGAAAGAAGACGATGTACGTCGCATTGTGGATGCGCAATTGCATAAACGCAGACCGCGCTTCCGCTTTTTGCGTGCGCTCGCTCTCATACTGATCGGCGCGATCGCCGGTTCTTTGATCGGTCCTTTGGTATCGGCCCGCATGGGACTGGATGATACACCGAAGACCGAACAAACCGTAGGTGCGCAGGCGCACACCGTCAGCATACAGCCCACCGATCAGTTGAATGTGGAAGCGGCGGTGGCGGAAAAAGCCGCACCCAGCGTGGTCGGGGTGGCGACTTCCGTTGAAAT
Organism: Tissierellia bacterium; assembly: GCA_012519495.1. Taxonomy (GTDB): domain Bacteria; phylum Bacillota; class Clostridia; order Tissierellales; family Peptoniphilaceae; genus JAAYQA01. Next base: position 25,086 of record JAAYQA010000004.1, read on the forward strand.
GCGCAATGCGTTTATCTATGGCAATCAAACCGTACAAGGCGTCGGATCCGGCGTAATTCTCACCGAAGACGGCTATATTCTTACCAATTCCCATGTTATTTCCGACGGTCGCGCCAACGAAGTATCCGTCCTGTTCAATGACGGAACCGAAGAACCCGCCGAGATCCTGTGGTATGATGCCACGCTCGATCTGGCGATCGTCAAAGTCGACCGCACCGGTCTTACGCCGATGGAAATCGGGGAATCCGACAGCGTGCGGGTCGGCGACAAAGCCATTGCCATTGGAAATCCGTTGGGACTTGATCTGCAGTCGACCCTGACCTCGGGTTATATCAGCGGTCTGAACCGCTCCATCACGCTGGAACAGGGCAATACCATGGACGGACTGATGCAAACCGATGCCGCCATTAACTCCGGAAACTCCGGCGGTGCGCTTTTAAACGCACAGGGGCAACTCATCGGGATCAATACCGCCAAAAACCGTGTGGCCGAAGGGATCGGCTTTGCGATCCCGATTGATACGGCAAAACCCGTGATCGATTCGATCATTGCAACCGGTACGTTCAAAACGCCGATACTGGGCTTTCGCGGTTACGACTACGCCATGTTCAAACGACAGAATCAGATTGAAACCGGGCCCGAAAGCGGCGCCATCGTCATGGAGACAGTGCCCGACACCCCCGCAGGCGACAAACTGCAGCGCTACGATATCATCATCGCCATCGACGGCGAGCCGGTCGAACACATGGGCAGCCTGAAAAAGATTCTCCTCGGCAAACGCGCCGGAGAAGAAGTCGCCCTGACCATTATCCGCAATGAAGAAGAAACAACGATCCGCGTCGAATTAGTCGAACGCGCCGATGAGATATAAGGTTTGTTGTAACAACTCCTCCCCAAAAGCCTCCCTGCCTGTGCCGGGAGGCTTTTTCCTGTGATTATCAATTTGATACAAGTATGTTTGCCCGATATAATGCAGGCAGATTTGTTAACAAAATATCCAAACAGAGCAGTCAGGTATTTACCTAAAAACAAAGGAGTTATGTATGCAGGAACCGTTGATCCATTGGAAAGCACTACTTACGCTCGGCCGGCAAAACAAAGCGTCCGATCCGAAGAGAAATATCTTTGATGAAGGGGATATGCCTGCCATTTACAATCGTATGGCCTTGTTGGAAAGAGAATACACCCAGGATCATTTGGCTGTGTTAGGGATTTTGCCTACCGATACGGTTCTGGATCTGTGTTGCACAGGGTTTCAGAGTGTAGAAATGTAGTTTTTCATAATACTCAAGCGTTTGGATCCGAAGAATCGTTAAAGGAGAAAAAGGGCTTCTCCGCAGCCGGCATTCGGAGCGAGCGGCGGAGGAGATCCGTTTTTCGACCCTTACACCCGGTAATTCTGTCTACACTCTGAAACCCTGAACGCAATCAGGGTTTTTCTTTTTAGAGATGGCAGGCGTTTTGTGCACACAGATGGACCCGTTGCCCTGCTATGGTAAAATAAAACCATACGTAGAAGAATCCAAAAGAAAAAAGGAGACGAGATGGAAAAGGCAAAAGTCTATTTTACCAATCTCCACGCCACAACGGAGATGAATTTACTGCAAAAGTTTCAGCGGCTGATCCGGGAAGCGGGGATCGGCGAAATGGATTTTGAAAAGAAGTTTACGGCAATCAAGATTCACTTCGGGGAGCCGGGGAATCTGGCTTACTTACGGCCGCATTATGCGAAGGTACTGGCGGATGAAGTGAAAAGCTTAGGCGGGAAGCCTTTTGTGACCGACTGCAATACGCTGTATGTCGGCGGGCGGAAAAATGCGCTGGATCATCTGGACAGCGCCTATACCAATGGCTACAATCCGTTTCAGACCGGGGTACACACGATTATTGCCGACGGGCTGAAAGGTACGGAGGAGCGCTATCTGCCGGTAGAAGGCGGAGAATACATAAAAGAGGCAAAAATCGGCAGTGCGATTGCGGATGCGGATATTATTTTGTCGCTGACGCATTTTAAAGGACACGAACTGACCGGTTTTGGCGGCACGCTGAAAAATATCGGCATGGGCTCGGGTTCGCGTGCGGGAAAAATGGAGATGCACAGTGCGGGCAAGCCCTATGTGAAAGAGGATCGCTGTATCGGCTGTGCGCGGTGCCGCAACAATTGCCAGGTGAAGGCGCCGGTGATTACCGACGGCATTGCGAAAATTGACCACGATGTTTGCGTGGGCTGCGGCCGCTGCATCGGCGTGTGCCCGACCGACGCGATCCGCGCGGCCAACGATGAAGCCAACGATGTACTAAACCGCAAAATCGCCGAATACACCAAGGCCGTTTTAACCGGCAAGCCGCATTTTCACATGAGTCTCGTGATTGATATTTCGCCGTATTGCGACTGTCATTCGGAGAATGATGTGCCGATTGTGCCGGATGTGGGGATGTTTGCTTCCTTTGACCCCGTGGCGCTGGATATTGCCTGTGCAGACGCGGTGAACGCGCAGCCGCCGGTGCCCGGTTCCAAGCTGTTTGAATCGACCGTGCCGGCCGATCACGACCATTTCCACCGCGTGTTCCCGGAAACCGACTGGATGAGTTGTGTGGATCAGGCGGAGAAGCTGGACCTCGGGACGCGCGCGTACGAATTGATCGAATTGAATCTGGCATAGAAAAAGACCGGAAATGGCCGGTCTTTTTTATACCTGATGGGGAAAGGTATCTGCGCAGTCGCCGGGGTGTTTGAGTTGGATGATGGGCGTGTGCGGGAGTTTTTCGCGCAGGCGGCGGGCGGTGTCAAAGTCGTCTTGAAAGTGAATGGGGATGACGGCGCGCGGGTTTACGATTTTGTCAAACAGGCGGACGCCTTCCGCAAAGTTTTCGCCCAGACGCGGGTCGGCCGGTACGCAGGCGAGGTCTACGGGATAGACTTTGATCTTGTCCAGTTCGCGCAAAAAGTCGTCCCGTTCCTTGATTTGGGTTTCTTCGTCGTCTTCCGGCCAGATCCAGGCGTTCAGGTCGCCGGCAAAGAAAAACGTACCTTCGTGGGTTTCCAGAAGTAGGCTGATGCCCTGGTCGGTCGAGCCGAAACAGGTAATCTTGTATCCGTCAAACGCGTGCGATGTATCGGGCCCGACGCTTGTGTGGGGGCTATTTGTTTGGATATCGTCCGATAGAATAAAACGGGTCCCTTCGGGTGCGTGGGTAAAAATCCGGGGATGATAATGGTCGGCGTGCCCGTGCGTTGCAATGACGACGGGGGTTTTATCGGCAGGAAAAACGATCTCGCCCTGATACCAGTCAAAGACAAAAAAATGTGTGGCGGTTTCCAGCGTGACCGTGCTGTGATGCAGATGACAGAATTTCATGCAATCCTCCTCTCGTAGTCTTCCTGTTTACTATATACCCGTACAGGCGGTGCGCTCGTTCGACTCGTGTTATAATAGAAGTGATTTTTTAGTTAGAAAGTGAGGATTCTATATGGAGCTGCTTGCAAAAGGAAAAACGAAAGATGTATACGAACTGCCAAACGGAAATCTATTATTGCAATTTAAAGATACGGTAACCGGTAAAGACGGAGTGTTTGACCCGGGCGCCAATCAGGTGGGACTGACCGTAGACGGCGCTGGCCATGCCGGATTGCGCTTAACGCGATTTTTCTTTGAAGCCATTAAGAAACATAAGATCCCGACACATTTTGTCGACTCTAACGAAGAAGAAAACACCATGGAAGTAAAAAAAGCGGAGATGTTCGGAAACGGGATTGAAGTGATCTGTCGCTATAAGGCGGTGGGAAGCTTTCATCGCCGCTATGGTATGTATGTAGAAGAAGGCGCGGATCTGCCTGCTTATGTGGAAATTACGCTGAAGGACGACGAACGGCAGGATCCTTTGATCACCAAAGACGGGCTGGAAGTGCTGGGCATTATGAGTGCGGAAGAATACGAAGAGATCGTGGAGCTCACCCGCCGGATCACAGAGATTGTCAGTGCGATTTTAGCACAGAAGGAACTGACGCTCTATGATATCAAGCTGGAGTTCGGGCGCACCGGAGAAGACGGAGCCATCACGCTGATCGATGAAATCTCCGGTGGGAATATGCGCGTATACAAAGGCGACGAATATGTGAATCCGCTCAATATTCCCGGTCTTTTGCTGGACGAGTAAACAACCTACACAAAAAGAAATGAGTGATCGGTATGAATAGGGATAAACAACGACAACGCATCGTAGATTATCTGAAAGACGGTGCGAAACAAGGCGATCTGCATATCGGATTGGAACTGGAGCACTATATTGTCCGAAAGGCCGATCTGACAACGGTCAATTATTTTGATGAACCCGGTGTGGAAACCCTACTGCGCGCACTGAAGGACAAGGGCTATCCCGTGGTGGAAGAAAAAGGACATGTGCTGCAGGTGGATTTGCCGGACGGAGCCATAACATTGGAACCCGGATCACAGTTCGAGTTTTCTCTGTTCGCCAAACCGACGGCAAAAGAATTGCAAAAGGCGTACCGGCGCATGCTGGATACGGTGTATGAAGTGCTGCCGGAAGCGTTCATGCTGGTGAATCTCGGCTATCATCCGGTGACAACGATCGACTCGATCCGGATTCTACCCAAGGGCCGCTATGCGCATATGTTTGAGTATTTTAAAAAGCGCGGCACCATGGCACACAATATGATGAAAGGCACTGCCGCTTTGCAGATTGCGGTCGATTACACCGACGAGAAGGATTTTGTTACGAAGTTTCAGTTGCTGAACCGTCTGACACCCGTCTTTTATGTGCTCTTTGACAACGCAGCGATCTTTGAAAACGAAGAAGCGCCGCATCGGGCGATGCGTTTAAAGATCTGGGAGAATACCGACTCCGACCGTTCCGGAATTGTAAAAGGGTCGTTGAAGGATTCGTTCGGTTATGCGGCGTTTGCCGATTATATTTTAGACAATCCGCTGATATTCAAAAACGACGGAAAAGAAGATGTATCGGTCGGCGACCGCACCTTTGCCGACGAGTTTGACCCGGATACGGATTCCGATGACTTTATCTACCACGCGGTGTCGATCGTGTTTCCCGATGTGCGTGCTAAAAAATACATTGAATTCCGCGTGATGGATTCGGTGCCGATTGCTTTGGCAGCCGGTTGTGCCGCCCTTTTGCGGGGCATCCTGTACGATAAGGACAATCTGAAATACCTGGCCAAACGTTATGGCGGGGTGACGGAAAAAGCATTGCATCGCGTGCGCCATGAAGCGCTGCACGACGGTTACAAGACAAAATATCTGGATACGAATATACGAAAACTGGCAAAAGAGCTTTTGCGACTGGCAGAAAAAGGGCTTAAAGACGAGGAAAGAGAACTGCTTGTGCCTTTGCATATCTATGTGGACAAACGCATGGCACCCCGGGATGTGTTTGAACTTCTTGTTGCATCGGAAGGAATGGACACCGCCGTCCGGGCTTTTGCCGCAGAAAGGAATCGGTAGCATTGACCCGGTTTAATGAAACTTATGTAAACGAATATATCGAACAGATCCGGCAGGATCCGAAACGATACGCAGAAGACTACAAAAAATACGTGGAAGCCATCGCGCGATCCCGCGCCATTTATATGGGAGAACCCGTACCGGGATTGTATCAGGGTATTTTCTATGACGAAAAAACCGTTGCGGTATGGGAAAGCATCGCCCAAACGATGATTGCGATCGGGGAGAAAATGACGCAGGCCTATTTGGAACAAGCGGCCTATCGGGCGCTGTTTCCCTTTTCCGGGGAAATGGAAAAGCTGATCCTGCACGACCCGGGCTATTCCATGCCTGTGCCGATGGCGCGGTATGATTTGTTCTACGAAAACGAAGACCGCTTCATGTTTTGTGAATGCAATACCGACGGTTCTTCCGCGATGAACGAAGACAATGTACTGGGCCAATTGCTGCTTGCATCGGAAGGCATGCGCGATTTTTCCGAACGATACCATTTGCATAATCGGGACTATTTCACCCCCTGGGTGGAAAAGAGCCTGGCGCTGTATGAAGAGATACAGGGGCGGCTGCCCGCAACCATTGCAATCGCCGACTTTAAGGAAAGCGGCACGCCCTATGAATTTTTAGAGTTTCAGGAGCGTTACGAGAAAAAAGGGATCCGGACGTTCCTGCCGGATATACGCGAATTGGTATACCAAGACGGTGCGTTATACTTCGGCGAAGAAAAAATCGACATGGTATACCGCCGCGTAACCTCATCGGAGCTGGTGGAAAAAGCCGATGAAGCAAGAGGTTTTCTCGATGCGTACTATGCCAATGCCTTTGTGTGTATCGGATCGATGCGCTCGCAGGTGATCCACAATAAAAAAGCCTTTGCAATTCTGCATAATCCCGACTGGCGGCATTTGTTTACAGACGAAGAAAACGCGTTTATTGCCGGGCATATTCCGTATACCGGCAGTCTCACAGAAGCCACCAAGCAAAAGGTGCTGGCTGATAAAGACCGCTATATTATCAAGCCGGCCGATTCCCGCGGGTCGGCCGGGGTGTATGTGGGGGCGGACTGGTCAAAAGAAGAATATGAGAAAAAGATCGATGAAGTTATGGAAGGCCCCGCTATCTACCAGGATTATTATGTGGCGGAACCGATGGATTTCGTGTTCTTTGATGAAGACGGGAATTTTTCCGTGCAGCCCCTGGTGCCTTTATACGGGATGTTTATCTATATGGGCGAATTCCAGGGTGTGTATACGCGCGTGGGCGCCGAGCGGATTATCAGCGGAAAAACCAGCTACTATGTCGCGCCGAATATACAGGTATCCGAACGCGGATAAAGCTTGAAAAAAAGCCATAATCCTTGCTGAAAGGCCGGAGATAGGATATAATTTAACACAATAACGTTGAAATAGCACACTGATTTTGTGCAGGAAAAGGAGGAGCATACCGGCCCTCCTTTCCCTTGTAAACCAAAAGGAGACAAGATGAAAACCAAAGCGGGCATACTGATCTTATCGGACAAGGGCGCGCGCGGCGAACGGCAGGATCTGTGCACGGATATCCTGCGTACACATTTGGAAAAAAACGATTACACCGTTTCTGACGCACGGATCCTGCCCGATGATTATGACGGGATCGTAGCCGCTTTACAGGAAATGGCAGAACACTGCGCACTGCTTCTTACCAGCGGCGGAACAGGGCTTTCCCCGCGCGACAATACGCCGGAAGCAACCATGGCGGTAGCGACCAAATCCGTGCCGGGAATCGCCGAAGCCATGCGGGCGTATTCCATGCAGTTTACCGACCGGGCCATGTTGTCCAGAGCCTGTGCCGTAATCCGCAACCGGACGCTGATCATCAATCTGCCGGGCAGCCCCAAGGCCCTGGAGGAAACCCTCGCGTTTATCCTGCCGCCGGTAAAACACGGTGTGGAGATTCTTTTGGAACAAGACGCGGACTGCGCCCGCACGGGCGACACAAAAAGCCAATCCCATGAAGGAGGAACCCTATGACATTTACCCTGGATCTGGAAAAAAACCGGGAGAAACTGGAAGACTACCAAGAATTTCTGAATGCGCAGAAAGGCAAACCGGGCAATCTCATGCTGGTTTTACATAAAGCGCAGGAGGTATTCGGTTACATACCCGGAGAGATTCAACAGATGATCTCCGACACCCTTCGGATTCCCCGCGCCGAGATTTACGGCGTCATAACGTTTTATTCGCAATTTACCCTGATTCCCCGTGGTGAAACCCAGGTGGCCGTTTGCATGGGTACCGCCTGTTATGTAAAAGGCGCCC